>JARRJP010000034.1:0-53385 GCA_037389025.1 Reinekea sp.
ACTGGTGAGTGGCGACAATATATCCCAACGACAGACAAACTATTGGCGATGATTCGCTACCCCTAGCGGAACGGAACAAGCAATTCTTTCGATGCTCAATTTCAGCAAGAAAAACAACCTTGGCAACCTGTCGCTCGGACTCTAATGAGCGACCGATGTAATGCCCGCTTTAGAAAACAAGTTGCTTAAGGTCATCAGACTGTCTGTTTGAACGTCGAAACCTGGGCTGGCCACCGTTTGAACCTCCACAACACGCTCTGCGTTTGCAGTATTGCGCCTGAATCATGGTAGCCAGCCATAAACTCTACCTGAATCCCAACTCAGGTCTTAGTCTTCCACCTCTTCATATCCGGTCAGCATTGCTTTCATATGCGCTCCTATAGTGTGTCCGGCAGTGACCAGGTACAAATGCACAATCAGGAACACCAGCATCAGAAATGCGCCTGTCAAATGCAGCCTGACGATGACCGGCCTTGATAAATCAATCCCTAAAGCAGGCCAATCGGCATAAAACAGCATCAGCAACCCCGTAATCCAGATAAGCGGATTCAGGAACAGCTTCAAAAACAGATAAGCAATACGTTGCAAAGGATTATGCTTACGAAGCAGCGTTTGCTTATACGGATTATGCTGGTGAGTGAATATTCCGAACGCGTAATAGCGAATCATCGCCAATAGTTTGTCTGTCGTTGGGATATATTGTCGCCACTCACCAGTGGTGAAATGCCAGAAAATGGCAAACACCCACAGAGTGATCAGTAACCAGGCCGCCTTCTCGTGAATGGCAACAGCGATCGGAAAACCGAGCAGGTGCCAGGTGCCGTGAATTTCAAAGCCGGTCACAATCATACTGAGGATCAGTAGCGCCTGTGCCCAATGCCAGAAGCGTTCAAACCGTTTAAAAACATAAATACGTTTCATGATTACACTCCTGTCACTTCCGTTTAGCTGTAATAAGACGACCAAAACCGTGCAGAATTACCGCTGCAAGACTTAACCAAACCAACCACCAGCCAACTCGATCGAGCCAATGCTGATGATCCCGACCTGGCAATAACAAACCACCAACATTCTCCAGTCGACCACCCTCGCGATGACAGGACTCACATTCCACGGCCTGTTCTTTTGGTGCCACCATATGAGTAATGGGCCAATGGTATGTCGTATGCAGAAACTCAATTTCACCAGAGAAGGGCTGACCTGCGACAGCCTGACCAGTGGCGGCGGCTTTTCGCCAGTCAAAGTTGGTCCAGAAAGAGGTGTCATCCTTGCCGAAAAGATGGGGCGTAATCATGATTTTGTTAACGGGATCGTAAGGTTGCTTACTTTGCATGACTTTGAACGGCCAGATCCGAGACCTGTCATCACCTGCCGAGCCTCCCAGCGTGGTCAGGGCCAACTGGCCGTCAACAGGCTCTACCTTCTCTCCGACAACGGTGTAATCCATCTCACCGTTAAACCAGGCATAGGTCGGCACCACATTCCTGGTCCATTCAAATTCACCCTTCTGGCTCAGGTAGGTGTGGTGACCGTCTTCGTCTTCCTCAGCGATGGGTTTGCCCTGCTCGTCCAAACGCCCGGCTGCTGACCAGTCCCACCAGGTTTTAGTCGCTTTCTCTCGGGCAAAAGTAGGAATGTGACAAGACTGACAGGCCAGAACATCAGTATGTTTGTTGAGCCGGGCGGCCATCTTTCCGGTATGAGGCTCATCATCATGACAAGAGACACAGCTGGCGCGTCCCTCATCATGATGCCCGGGAATATCGATACCGTGTTCATCAACAGCCGTCAGCTCAAAACGAGAGCCGTCCGTCAGGTGGTTTTCGGTGGTATGGCAATCCTGACAGGCCAGATTAGCCCCCTCTTCACTCATGTGAACATCAAGTTCGAAAGAAGGGTTAATCAGGCTGGAATCCAGATCACCGTGCTTTACTGCATCGCCACCACCACCATTAAAGTGGCATGAGCCGCAATCTTCACGCCCCGGGGCACCGACACTCTGCGCGATATCACTCAGATTGGCCGGCTCGACAATATTGCCAGACCCTTTAGGCCACTCTTTTGCTACATAGTTGGGGTGACCGGCATCCGTTGGAAATTTCCAATAGGTGTCCGTCGTATCGTGACAAACCAGGCAATCCACAGCTTCTTCACTGCTAAAGTCGAAGCTGTCATCGTTATAACCGTACCCTGCATGGCAGCTGGTACAACGAGGCTCATTGCTGCCAATACTGATACAGAAGTTATTGATAACGTTGCGTTTGCCATAGGTTTCACCATTCTCCGCTTCAAATTCCCAGGTCCAGTGAGGGCTTTGATGAATTTGTGAAGCGGCCTCGGTGTGGCACTCCAAGCAAGCTGCGGTTACTTCACTGCCTGATGTGAAGTTCTGTTGCAGCTGAGGAAATTTATGATGATCGGCTGTCGTTGCGTAAGCGTTCATTGTCAAGAAGCCAATACTCACCAACAGCGAAGAAAGCACTCTCTTCATAGGAACTCCGGCTTATTAGTATATTTTATCTACCTGTTTAATAAACATACTACCAGAAGAGATGAATTTTATTGATTTAAATTAATGTTTTCTAATTTAGAAAATAATTAATAAGGAATTCAGGCACAAAAAAAGCCTCGTATTGAGGCTTTTTTAACTAAATGAAAGGATTATTACAGAATATCCAGTAATTCCACTTCAAAGATCAATGTCGACCCTGGTGGGATCAATGGGCTTGCCTGACTGTCACCATAGGCCAGATCAGCAGGGATAAAGAATCGATACTTGTCGCCCGGACTCATCAATTGAACACCTTCGGTCCAACCGGCAATAACACCATTCAATGGGAAGTCGATTGGTTCACCACGGTCTACAGAGCTGTCAAATACCGTACCATCAATCAGAGTGCCATGGTAATGAACCTGAACTGTAGACTCAGCGGATGGGTGCTCATCGCTGTCGCCTTTAGTCATAACTTCATACTGCAGACCGGAATCCGTAGTGGTTACGCCATCTTTTTTAGGGGAACCTTCATTTCAGCTTCAGACATGGCATCTTTAATACCCTGAGCCAGAGCATCAGCACTTAATTCAATACCTTGGGTCTGGCCCATCAGATTTTGAGCAAAACCATAACCGATACCATATGAAGCTTTTGTCTCATCGGTATCAAGCTTCAGTTCTTCTGCCGCCAGAGCACTACCAGTGATTGCCAGCGCAACACCTGCACTCAACGCTACTTTTTTAAATGTTGAAAGAATCATTACCTACCCTTTTTTATAAAAAACAGGGCTGCCTGACCCTGTTTGAAAGTAAACCCTACCGAGTCTACAGTCTGGTTTACTGTGCAACCATACCGTTTACCCGACTCTGACGCTCATTCGAGAGCCAGTGCTTCTGTACGATCCAGATCATTCACAACAGCCCAGTCACCACCACCGGACTCCACCTTTTTCTGCCAATCCTCCAGCCGCTTCATATAGACAGTAGGGTCAACATTATCCTCACGCAATTTGGTGACATTCAGAGCGAAGACCTTGAAACCGTCCAGTTCATAATCGAAATCGCGCTTATAGCCTTCTGGCAGTTCTTCACGCAAATCAGAGTAGATCAGTACATACTTATTGCCTGCACCTGTTTCGTTCAGAAATTCGATTGCCTGAAGCAGACCACCGGATATGTCAGTATATTCAGCACTTTTCACATTGCCGACAAAGTCGGCAACCACTGTGGCAATTTCCCTTTTCTGGGCGTTCATTTTACTGGGACGGCCATCAAAGGTCACTTTGGCAATAATGTCTTTTTCACTGAAACTACCGCTGTCTATCCGTGCAACGGCAAAGGAATCTCCGGCAGTCAGCGTTCCCAAATAGTAATTGATAATCTGCTGAGCCTTTTCCAGTTCTTTGGTGTACGTGCCAGATGTATCCAACAGCAAATAAACCCCTCGATATGGATTCGAATCCTGCGAACAGCCAAACAACAGCGTTGCGAAAACGAGGCTCATTGTCCATTTTTTCATGACGCATCCTCAATGATCGACTTCTCTGATTTGCTCAGGTCTTGTTTCGGTTGCCTGGTGGCAAAACGATGCTCAACCCAAAGTGGAAGGCTGACAACGATGTCATAGATTGCCAACACGATATCGGTTACATAGCGAATTGCAGCAGCAAACAGGCGCAGGACAATAATCACGATATGCAAAACCTGAATCACAAGCCCACCTAGCAGCGTGCGACCACTTTCAATAAAAGATTCGAAAGGTATGGCGACAAAAATCAGTACAAACGGCAGCAGGAAGCCAAGCAACATCTGTGCAGCCTGCGGAATATTTCGGGAAATATTACCCACATCGACGGCTACCGCTTCTCCACCCACCAGGAGATTTCTAAGCGCGGCGTTGTCGTTGGCAATCTGGTCACGCATAAAGGCCAAGCCTGATTCAATGGAAGCAAAAATGAATACGAAGCCAAGCAAAGACCAGAACAAAATCCGCCGTTTGCGCTCATCCAGCGTGCCGAAAGCCGGAAACATTCGGGTGATGTGCAGCACTTCCATCAACAACATACCAATAGCAGCTTCGATCAGGACGATCATCAACGCAGACACTTCAGCAACCGTAAATGAACCGATTCGCGAGCCAGCCCCCACCATTTCGGACATCGGTAATGAAATCAGATGAAAGTTAAAAAATGCACCACCGGCAAATACCATCATCCAGAATAAGGAAATAGAAAATTCCTTTAATGATGAAGCGCGTAGCATCCGTTCAGCTTTATCAGAACCGGCATTGATTTCCAGATAACGCGCCATGTTTTTATCAATCACTTCAGTTTGCAGAATCAGGTTCTTCATTGAACTGCCAACCCGCTCAACGGTGTTATTGAGCTTACGCCAATGCGGCATCATGCTATGCAATAATTTATGACGAGAGGCCACGCCATCACGATAGACATCGAGTGTTTTCTTCTGCTGTGCTTCAAGGCTGGTATAAAGATCATCCAGAACCTTAACGATAACGGGGTTGCCTTTTTGAGTCTCTTTCAGGTTAACAATGGCTTCAATTGCCTCAATCCAGTCCGGTGACGGGACCGGGGTTTCAGCGGATTTGTGATAATCCTCCTCCAAGTGCGTTACCAGAATTGAGATTGTTTTCTGCAGCTCAGGATAACCACCCAGATCATTGGCGACAATTTCATTAACCCGGTGGAAATCGCGATTCAGCTCACGCTCTACACGCTCTCTGCCCATTTCCAGCAGAACCTCGCGATTACGCTGTTTCAGATTTTCAACGACACGGGCCAGAGCCTTTGCCTGAAGACGCAGCACGGACGATGCCAGACGAGAAATTTTGTGCAGCGCGCGATGTACAGCGTTTCGAGCGAAATAGGGCGCCACCATAACAACAAACAGCCAGAATATGACATTCAGCCAATACTGGGGGAAAATAGCCAGCCAATCCATAAGTCCTCTCCTAAATGAGGTAGTTCAAGTTACGCATGATCTGTAGCGATGAACGGTGACGCGAAATAACAGGTGATATTTACCGATACAGAACCAAGTTGCTGTGCACAGTTTCTGAAAAATGCCCTTCAGTATTGCAGGGCTTGAGAGAAGTGGATGTTATGAAGTTCAAAATTTCAGCACTTTCTCCGCCTAAACCAGCTCATGACGAGATTCACGATGATCGGCATAACCTGAATCCGTGACTTCTTCAGTGGATGCAGAGTGTAAGAGCCTGATTTCTATTTGTTTTTCAAAAATTGCAGGTACACCCATAGGTCATTGAGATTTTTGGGAAGCAAATAGGAATCAATAGCTTGCGCACTGCGCCGCTATGGAGCCACGGATTAAGGCATAATAAATTAAGGCAGATATATTGCATAACTTTCAGAATGAAAACTTTATTGACACCCATCACCGTTCTCTGCGCTGTACTGTTGGTATTTGCCTGCACCAACAACGAGGGTGATGGTTCGACCAATGATGGGGCTGATGCCAGCGGCAACAGTAATATCCGTATTATTGCCGGTAACAGTGCGTTAGGGCGACCCGGAAGCTGGTCATTTAACTGTATTGATACGGCTTGCGCCAGAGCAAACAATGAAGGTAACTACAGGCTGAGAACCGAGTTAACGGCAAATCAACTGATCAGCAGTACCATTCCGGAACCTGACGGCGTAATCACATTGTACAGCCGCTATCGTTATGATGAGGATGTGGCGTCGACACTGATCAACATCAATCCGTCAACAGATGCCATTCTTAATGCTTGGTCATGGATCAATCAGGGTCAGTCAATTGATAGCTGCGCATCGAGCAGTGTCTGCATGACATCATTGATGAACAGATTCACACCGTCAGTTGAAAACACCATGGTATCGCGCTTGGAAGCCTTAATGGGCAGTGCCTGGCCAGCCGGGCGCAATCCCTTTAGTGATGTTTATATCGCCGATGCCACAGAAGACACGTTGGATCTGCTGCACGATACCTTTCAGTTTGTGGTAACAGACACTCAGTTTCAGGTATTTGATAATCTCGGGGCGCTGGTAACACAAATTAATGTTGCCAACCTGATCAGCAATACCTCGCTAACCGATGTTGCCGTCACCGATGATCAATATGAGGCGGCATTGGCAGTTGACCCTACAACATCCACCAACGAAAATCCGATAACAATATCTTCCTCAATCAGTCCTCAGCAACCTGGTGTTACACCAGTTGAAATCACCGTCGATTCATCCAGCAGTCGAACCAGCTCGGGGGGTATCCTGACATTTGAGCATGATCTGACATTGGCAAACGGCAGCACCTATGAATTCAGCGGTGAAACCGTCAGCACTGTGATTGATTCTGCCGGCACTCATGTCTGGGTAGTAACGGTCAATGACTCAAATGGCTATAGCCGGTCACAGGGTTATGCAATCGGTGTTCTGGCCGCTGAAACCACTGTGGCGACTTATGGCAGCAATGGCAGCTGCGTCACCCCAGAAAACAAACTGACCAAAAACACGCTGAATATCTGTGAAGAATCCCGGGATGGCTCTGCGCTGGCTTGTGATATTCTGAATACCTCATCAGTGGTGTTAATCCAGTCTCCCGCGCCCTGCTCCGGTAACACTCAGAATGATGGTCAATTGATTGGCGTCTGTACAGTTGCTGAGGTTGAAATGCGAATTTTCTATTACGAGAACCTGCAACGACAAAACAATGTGGAAACAATTGATGAAAAACGCGACCGACTGTCTGCCGTTTGTGACCTTCAGTTTGAAGGCGACTGGAGTGAATCACCTTAAAGCATAGGTTTCCTGGATATCACACTTCAAACGCTCAATAACATCACTGGTCAGGACAATACGTTGATGTCCGCCAAGATCTGCGGCAATAGAGGCGTGCCAGTTCACTCCAGATACGGCGGCCTGAACGGACTGATATCCTTGCGCCAATAGCGCTGCAACAATACCGGCCAGACAGTCACCCATTCCGGGAGTCGCCATTTTCGGTGTACCAGGATGACAGAACCACAGCGTGCCTTGATTTGCCACCAGTGATCCAGCCCCCTTTAAAACCACGGTTGTCTGATAGCGTCGACTGAGCTCCAGCACTGCGGCGACACGATCACAACGAACCTCATCCGAAGGGCATTCAAGCAGAGCCGCGGCTTCACCTTCATGAGGTGTCAACACAAATGAGCTGACGGATTGAGGATATCTGGCAAGATAGCGCAGTGCGTCCGCATCCAATACCCCTTGCATTGCTGTGGCTAATATCTGTTCCATCAAGGCATCTGTATGAGCCGAGCGGCCCAGGCCGGGCCCTGCCAGTACAACAGGCCCTGCAATCTCATTATCATGAATATCACGCGCCATAATCATCTCAGGGGCACGAGCAACGGCCGCGGTAAAATAATCAGGATTACAATGCAACAACACTCTTCCTGCACCGGCATTCAAAGCAGCCTGACCAGAAATAATTGCCGCTCCAGCCATATCCTGTAAGCCACCAATGACCAGCACCTGACCGTGCTGGGCTTTATGTGTATTACCGTACCTGGAGGGTAGGCTGATCTGGTGTGTTTGTTGCCATGAGGTTGTAACATCAACTCCCAGACAATCAAAACTCACCAAGCCACTGATCGCAGGCCCTTTGCCGGTGAGTAAACCAGGCTTTAACGCGATGAAACTGTGAGTGGCATCTGCATTGACGGCTACCGGCATCGGCTCACCCGTTTGAGCATTCAGACCTGTAGGAATATCAACACTCAACACCGTGGCGGCGGTTTCATTGATGCAAAGAACCAGAGATTGGCTGTCAGCATTTAAGTCCCGACTGAGGCCACTGCCAAACAAGGCATCGATTATGACATCAAACGCTCCCCAATCAGTGCCTTCGGTAACCATTCCGCCACTGTCGCTAAAAACCTGATAAGCCTGAAAAGCGTCCAGCTCGGGAGCAGGGAGTCCAAGCGGTGCAATGACTGTCGTTTTAATATTCATATCGGCCAGTATCCTGGCAATCAAATATCCATCGCCGCCGTTGTTGCCCGGACCAGCCACAACCAATACAGATTTTCCAATGAACTGATCCTGAAACTGATCTACAAAACTCTGTGCGGCTCGTTCCATCAACGGCCAGGTCAGCCCCTTATGACCTTTCGCCCAGCTCAATTCAGCTTGTCGAACAGCCATTGCGCTCAATACTGGATTCATAATCATGGCTCCATAAAAAAAGCCCGCAATTGCGGGCTTATGCAGATATTCTGGTGATCAATCCGACCGGTCTCGGTCACTGCAGGATCAGAAGTGCAATGTACCGCCGATGAAGAAACTGCTGAGACTGATGTCAGATGCAAGATCTGAAGTATTATAGCCTAATGTGGAATCACCGATTGTCATGCTGAAATGACGAAACCCGGTTTCAACACCCAATTTCACCAGCATGTTGCTTGGCAACGGTGCATACCAAGTGCCTTTGATATTCCAGTCAGTCAGATTGGTATCACCCAATGGTAAGGTGACCAGCTCGCCACCGACCTTAATGTCAATGCCCGGAATGGGCAGAGACCCCTCAACAGCAACATAGCCCATTGGCAGAATCAGTGGTGTATCCGAATCCGGGACGGTGAAATCAACTTCTTGGTGTCCTGCACCACTATCGACAGTCAAGCCACCCATCAGGCTGCGAGCGTTGAGACCGAAATCAATGTTAACCATTGGCAATGGAATACCATAAGTGAAGGCCATATCCAGATAGGATAAATCAATCTCAGTTTCGACTTCACCGGAGACAGAAATCGCTTGGGGACCGAAATTGATATCCTGAGTAAATGCGCTGTTTTTGCCAGACATGGTCAGATTTTCGTACTTCAGTTTAACGTCAGGCAAAATCGGCAGTGAAATTTTTGCCCAACTGTAGAATCCGCCATTGGCTTCCATCCCCAGACCGTTGGATTCGCTTTTTGCCAGATCAATATCGTTAGCGATGTTAGAGTCTTCAGACAGTGAATTCAGGTTGAATCCCAAACCGCCATCAATCGAGATCAAAACTTTCGCCGATGCCATCGGCATTGCTACGACTAATGCTGTTGCAGCAGCCCACTTTTTCATTATGTTGTCCTCGTTTTCAGGATTGCATCTCAGTTAATGCAGCTTAATGTAGAAGTAAACAACGTTCAGTGCAACGTAGGTTGCAACCTCATTCACATTTCATTCAGATTTATCGAAGTTCACGCCGATTCGACGCCCTACCTCAATGTAGCTTTCTACAACGCTACCCAAGCCTTGGCGGAAGCGGTCTTTGTCCATCTTTTCCATGGTTTTGGCATCCCACAGACGACAACCATCTGGTGAGAACTCATCACCTAACAGAACCTTGCCATCAGAAACTCCGAATTCGAGCTTGTAATCAACCAGCAGCAAACCGCCGTCAGCAAACAAAGCCTTCAGTATCTGGTTTACTTTGAAAGTCAGCGCCTTCATTTCGGCAATCTGTTCTTTCGTTGCCCAGCCAAAGGTTTCAATGTGGAAATCGTTGATCATTGGGTCGTGCAGTGCATCATTTTTCAAAAAGAACTCAAACACTGGCGGCGTCAGTTCTTGTCCCTCTTCAACCCCCAGGCGACGTACCAGACTGCCTGCCGCACGATTGCGCACAACACATTCGACTGGCAACATCTTCAGGTTCTTCACTAGAGACTCGGTTTCCGAAAGCGTTTTGACATAGTGCGTGGCAATACCGGCATCCTGCAGTTTCTGCATGATGTAGGCATTGAACAGGTTGTTGACCTTACCTTTGTTATCCAGTGCTTCCATTTTTTCACCATCGAACGCCGTGGTGTCGTTACGAAACTCCAGAACCATTAAATTCTTATCAGCCGTTGTATGTACGGTTTTTGCCTTGCCCGCATAAAGTACGCCTGTTTTTTCCATGGTGATTCCTCGTTAAGTTCAATAATTAGCGTCAAGACGCGTGATAGCGAATAGTAATCCAGTCGCACCCTTCATCTTGAGTCAATACCTCGGTAGCCGTTGAATAGCCATCCAGCTTAGGCAAAATGGTATCCATAGCAAGATTTGGATCATTATTCTGTTCACTGATATGCGATACCAGTACATGGGACAGCCGCGAGCGATTCATCATTTCCAGCATCTGAGCTGCCTGTTCATTGGATAGATGGCCGAAATTACCACCAACCCGACGTTTCAAATTGGGCGGATAAGGGCCTTGGCTTAGCATGATCGGGTCATGATTACATTCCAGCATTAATAGCTGACATTGACTGAAAGCGTCTTGCACCCGCCTGGTAAGGGAGCCCAGATCAGTCAAAATTCCAACACTTAAGCCCTGATGACGAAAGACAAACTGGGTTGGTTCTGCGCTGTCATGTGGCACTGTAACCGGTTCGACCTCAGCCAGACCAATTGAAAGTTTATGATTGGGCAGGAATTTTGCCAATGTCGGCACATCGCGTTTCAGGTGACGTGCGGTGCCAAATGAGGCATAAAGCGGAATGCCATATTTGTTAGCCAACATCGGTGTGCCTTTGATATGGTCACCATGTTCGTGAGTCACAAATATGCCGTTAATATCACCCGGGTGAAGACCGCGAGCCTGTAACCGACTCTCAACTTCTTTTAATCCAAAGCCACAATCAACCAGATAGGTTTCAGACCCTACCTGAATCAGTGTAGCGTTACCCTTACTTCCGCTGCCTAGCGAAGCGACACGCATCATCAGCTGCTTGATTCAAAGTAATGATGCAATGATTCAAGTACTTCCTTGGCATAGTCGCTATCTGGGGTCACATCATCTGTCCCCTCCAATACAATCAGCGTCTTGTCATTGTCTGGAACCAACACCAGTGACAGAGCTTCCTGCGCACCTTTAAACAGGGCAGACAGTCCATAGCGCTCTTTAATCAGATCAAATCGATACTGATCCCGGTCCCGGTCATCGACAGCAATCTCTTCGGCCTCAAGAGCGGCAGAAACCAGTTCCCAAGAGGCACCTGTTGACCGATTCAAACGCAAAGAGACATTACCGATGCTGTCAGTAAGTCGCTCAACTGATAGCGGTTCTGACGCTGAACGGTTTTGCCACTGCTCTACTTCGATATTGGCACGAGGAACTTCAGGCTCTTGCAACGCGACCGTGGAAGGCGCGTCATCGGGAATGACAAACCAGTCGGTTGAACCTTGAGGATCAGCATTGTAAGCCACCATCACCTGTTTAGAGGAACAACCCAACAAAACCACAACTGCCAGTGCCAGGGGAAAAGAATACTTCATCAAAGAACCCCGGATTCCATCATCGCCTTGGTGACCGCTTCATGATGCTCCTCTGCCAGCCAGACCAGAGGTAAACGAATACCATTCGGGATCAGGCCCATCAGATTCAGAGCCCACTTCACAGGCACCGGGTTAGAATCAACGAATAACTGGGTATGCAATGGCATCAGCGAATCGTTCAGGCGACGTGCCAACTCTTCGTCCCCCTCCATGGCAGCTTTGCACATACTGGCCATTGCTTTTGGGGAAACATTGGCTGTCACTGATATATCGCCATGGCCGCCAAGCAGCAGCAATTCAAGCGCAGTGGCATCATCGCCGCTGTAAATTGCAAAGCCCTCTGGTGCATTATCAATAAGATACCTGGCGCGCTTGAGATCCCCAGTCGCTTCTTTTATGCCAACAATGTTCGGCAAACTTGCCAGACGCAACACGGTTTCAGGAAGCATGTCGCAAGCCGTACGGCCTGGGACATTGTAAAGAATCTGAGGGATATCGACCGTTTCTGAAATTTTCTTGAAATGTTGATACAAACCTTCTTGAGAGGGCTTGTTGTAATAAGGAGTCACGATAAGAACGCCATCAACCCCAACGCGCTTGGCAGCTTCCGTCAGGTGAATGGCTTCGGTTGTTGAGTTACCGCCCGTACCGGCGATCACAGGTATGCGCTGATTAGCCTTTTTGACGGTGAACGCAATCACCTCTTCATGCTCAGCCATATCCAACGTAGCCGACTCACCTGTTGTTCCAACAATAACAATCGCTGCGGTGCCATTATCAATATGAAATTCAATCAGGTTTTCCAGGCTTTCCCAGTCTACTGAACCATCTTCACGCATCGGCGTAACAATGGCTACGATACTACCGGTAATCATCATTTATTGTCTCTCATTTAGGTTGGCGCAATGGTACTGAGGCCGATTATTCGGCACAAGCCGTATTACTGGCGAAATACAAAATATGAACCATACTGACAGGCCAAATGTTCAAAAAGCAAACAATACTGACTGTCAGGAGATAACGGCATGATTCAGGTTGGGGAACACATTCCCGATTTTATTGTTCCAGCTACCAGTAATAAGAATGTTCGACTTTCTGCCTTAAAAGGATACCAGATCCTGCTGTACTTCTACCCTAAAGACAGTACGCCTGCCTGTACCATTGAAAATCAAGACTTTGCGGCCAATTATGAGCGATTTCGCCAGCATAATACGCTGGTATTCGGAGCCAGCCGCGATGCACTGACCAGTCATGAACGTTTCAAAGATGCACAAGCACTTCCTTTTGAACTGATATCGGATGTCAGTAATGACCTCTGCAGGCTGTTTGGTGTTCTCAAAGAAAAAGAGCTGTTCGGCAAAACCATTTTAAGCTTGTGCCGTTCCACTTTTTTAATTGATGCTAACGGATACCTGACCAAAGAGTGGCGAGAAGTGGACGTTCGCAATCATGTCCATGAAGTCATCGACTATATCGAAAATCAGCAACCGCAGGCTCAGCGTACTGGCTGACCATGTGCCATAACGAAGTCGGCGATTCACCTTTGCCATCGTTGCCCTCAATCAGGACGGACCAGTCTCAACTGAAACCGCAGAACGCGGCCAGGCATTGACAATTGCCTTCACCAGTGTTGCCAGAGGGATCGCAAAAAAAAGGGTGCAGGTTCACCGCTTCAGAAAAGAGCAGCGGCACGAGCACATTGCCATCCAGTATCTGGATAACCATGTAAGCAATCAAAACACTGTACAAATCTGCCTGAAACCCCCACTGAAAGACACCTATTGCAAATACTGGGATGGTAACAACAGTTGCACCGATATAGGGAATCAAGACAGAGAAGCCAACAAGTACGGCCAGCAGTGCGGCGTAATCCAGGTTGAGTAAAGTAAACACAACAAAGGTCAGGCTGCCAACGATCAAAATCTCGATAACTTTGCCGCGAATGTAATTCGCGATTTGCTGGTTCATTTCCAATGCGATCTGATTCATCAACCGGCGCTGATCAGGCAGAATTTTCTTGAAACTGATCCAAAGATGAGCCTGATCCTTCAGAATAAAGAACACCATCAACGGAACGACGATGACATAAATAAGCACGGTAATCAGACTGGGCAAGGTATTAAGGGAAAAGGTGACGACATTAGGCAACCAGCTCGAAAGCTGCTGGCCCAACTGGCTCAGATCCAGGCTGTCTATCCACTGCCCGACCAACTCTTTGGGTAACAGGTCAGGATACTTGTCCGGCAAGAGCGCAAGCTGTGTCTGAAAGCTGCGCATCATACCGGGAACATCACTAACCAACGCACTAATCTGTTTGATCAACGCAGGGACAAGAATCAACAAGGCTAAAAACAGGGCACCAAAAAACAGTAAAAACACCAGAATCACCGCGACAAAATGTGGCACCTTGTATTGCTGCAAACGCTCAACCAGCGGGGACAAAAGATAGGATAAAATAATTGCCGCAAAAAGCGGGGTCAGAGTACTGCCGAACACATAAATCAGACCAATAGCAATGGCCAGCAGCAAAAACAGGATAACGGCCTCTTCATCAGAAAAATACCGATGAAAAAAATCCGAGACCACTCGATAGATTTTCAAATCTATTCTCCCTTCTTCACTCTATAAAGATATTCATCAGCCTGTTGAGACTGATCAATCATGATATGGGCAGTCATGGAGACAAAGGACGGGATATCCCGCCATGAGCCAGCGTCAGTCGCCCGGACTTCCACTTCATCGCCAATGTCGATTTGTGCCAGCCCCTGTTTAAGTTTCAGCAGCGGCAATGGGCATCGCATGCCCTTTGCATCAATTAATAGTCGCTTCATGCTTTTACAAGTCAATTACAAGTTATTGATATCTACGCAGTCGGAACTGGTTAAGATGAATCGTTTTATTTAAGCAGACGTCTGTTACAAACAAAATGAATCTTGTGAAATTCAGTGCGATTGTGCTGTTTACAGTGGCGCCTCACCTGTTCGCAGCCGACTTTGGTGCTCAGAAATATGGCTGGTCTGAAACAGCTTCCAGAGATTTTCAGGATTATTACATCCGGACTCTGAATAAAAAGTCTGCAATCATTAACGATTTCTGGTTGCATTATTGGCTGCAGCAAGAACTGCTCAAGCTGAATATTCGCAGCCCCAATCCGGTGGGTCTTACTGAAACCGTAATACTGAAAGACTCCACAATCAATGCTTATGCACTCCCTGGCAATATTATTGCGATTTACGCAGGTTTGATACAAACCTCAGCCAGCGAAGATGAACTGGCGTCAGTACTGGCTCATGAAATGTCACATATCGCTCTGGATCATTTTACGCGCATTACGCAGAACAGTGAAAGCCAGGCCTTGAAAATTCTTGCTGGTATGGCGCTGGCAGTAGTGCTTGCACAGGAATCATCAGAAGCCGCCAATGCTGCACTATTCAGCACACTAGCCAGTACTCAACAGAACCGGCTGAATTTCAGTCAGGGCATGGAGGTGGAAGCCGACCAATTGGCACAGCAGATTCTGCAACAAACTGACTACGACGATGGGGCAGGTGCACGCTTTTTTCTGAAACTCTACGCTGAGCATGGTGGACAGGAAGCCTATGAGTACCTGCGCAGCCATCCTTTGGGTACAACCCGAGCGTCTAAACTGGCTGGTAAGGCATCAGGTGATGAACAACCACCTAGTACGTTTTACCGCTTTATGAAGGCCTACTTAAGTTACCTGAAAAACGGTAAATTCAACGCGGTCAACTTTTCCATGCACGAAGAAAAACTCAACGATCCAGACTGGCAGTTTGCTATTTGGATGAACCAGCATCTGAAGTCATCGTTGACTCCAGATATTACTGCATTACAAAAACTAATTCGGCAGTACCCTTCCTATCTGCCCGCACAATTTGCGTTACTGAAATATTCAGCCAATGAATCTGACCGTTACTGCGAGCAGTTGCAGGGCTTCGAACAACAACTGGGCAAACGATCAATTACTCTGGATGTGCTTGATTTACTGGCTGAACAATCAAGCAAATGCATTTCGGTATCGGCGGTGCAATGGCAAGCTCAGCGTTACTGGCAGTCAGGCAAAGAAAAACAGGCTATTGCATACTTAAATCAACAGATCAGCCAAAGCCCGGATACGAACCAGACTGCACGTTTAAACAATCAACTGGAGCTCTATACCAGACGTTATGATCGCTTCCGTTGATCAGCAAAATCGAGCATACGCTGTAAAGGTATAACCGCCTTGGTAATGAGTTTAGGAGCGACTGTAATTTCGTTTGCCGGTGACTGTAGTTCGCGTTTTATTCGCTCCAGATCATTCATTGCCATCCAAGGGCAATGTGCACAGGACCGACATTCGGCGCCCTGACCAGCCGTTGGAGCTTCAATAAAAGACTTCTGTGGCGAGCGCTGCTGCATCTTGTAAAAAATGCCTCGATCCGTCGCCACAATAAACTGGGGATTGGGCAGTTTCTCTGTCGCATCCAATAACTGCGTGGTTGATCCAACCACATCGGCCAACTCAATGACAGACTGTGGCGATTCTGGATGTACCAACACAGCAGCGTCAGGATACATTGCCTTCATATCAGCAAGGCCTTTTGCTCGAAACTCTTCATGGACGATGCAGCTGCCATTCCACAAAAGGACATCTGCCCCCGTTTTTTTCTGCACATAAGCGCCTAAATGCTGGTCTGGTGCCCACAGAATTTTCTCCCCTTGGCGATCCAGATAGTCGACCACATCAAGTGCGATGCTAGAGGTTACAACCCAATCCGCACGGGCTTTTACAGCCGCTGATGTATTGGCATAGACAACAACAGTTCGATCCGGATGCTGGTCACAGAAGTCAGAAAATTCCTGTGCCGGACAACCTAAGTCCAATGAACAGGTAGCTTCTTTCGTTGGCATTAGCACGCGTTTTTCAGGACTGAGAATTTTTGCGGTTTCACCCATGAATCGGACTCCAGCGACCATCACAGTGGATGCACTGACATCACGGCCGTAACGAGCCATCTCCAGCGAGTCACCTATGAAGCCACCAGACATCTCCGCAAGCGCTTGAACCAGAGGATCACAATAGTAATGCGCGACCAATGTAGCATCGTTTTGCTCAAGCAAAGCAATGATCTCATCCTGATACTGGTTGATTTCCGCTGTACTCAGATCACTGGGGCGCTCAGCCAATGGTATTTCGAAGTTAATCTGTAAATTGGCCAGCGTTGCTTTATCTGTCATCACTCTTCCATCCCCGTTCTGTCCATCCCCGTTCTGAGAGACAGCAGAACAATTGGGGCACTGTTTATAAGAATCAACCCTGAATCCGTGACTCCTTCAGTGGATGCAGAGTGTAAGAGCTTGAGCTTGATTTCTATTTGTTTTTCAAAAATTGCAGGTGCACCCATAGGTTCATTAAAATTTTTGGGAAGCAAATAGGAATCAATGGCTTGCGCACTACGCCGCTATGGAGTCACGGATTCAGGTCAACCACTTTGCACTGCTCAGTGGAGGTTTACCAGTGCAGTATACCGCTTTATCAGGCGCACAAAAAAAGGAGAGCTTATGCTCTCCTTTTTCAGAAACTGGTGGGTTGTATAGGATTCGAACCTATGACCAATTGGTTAAAAGCCAACTGCTCTACCGACTGAGCTAACAACCCATGACCTTCAAGCCAACTGGAAGAGTTGGTGGGTCGTATAGGATTCGAACCTATGACCAATTGGTTAAAAGCCAACTGCTCTACCGACTGAGCTAACGACCCGAAGACGGCGCATATAATATGGATATTTTATGACTTAGCAAGGGTTATTTTAAAAAATAATCACGCCAAGTTGTTGTTTTTGCAACGAAATCCGCTCAATTACCCAACTGAGCTGCGGTTAACGTCCTCTTTGAAGTGTTATAAGAAGACTAATCTATCCATCCAAAAATGCATTATGCATATCGCGTAGGGTCAGCGACGCCAGCCTCTTCGAAGCCTTTTTTCCTCAACCGACAAGAGTCACAAGCACCACACGCCTCCCCCTGACTGTTCGCCTGGTAACAGGATACAGTTCTGGAATAATCAACACCAAGTGATATGCCCAGCTGAACGGTTTGCGCTTTGGTCAGATTGATAAGTGGCGTGACAATCCTAATCGGACGACCTTCAACACCGCGCTTTGTTGCCAGGCTTGCCATTTGTTCATAGGCACTGATGTATTCTGGACGACAGTCTGGATACCCAGAATAATCAACCGCACTGACACCGATAAAAATGGCATCCGCATCAAGTACTTCAGCCCATCCCAAGGCTATCGACAGAAAAACTGTATTTCGAGCGGGGACATAGGTTGCCGGAATACCGTCAGATTCTTCGGTCGGGACATCAATCGAAGAATCAGTCAGAGCAGACCCTCCGATGGTACGCAAATTCATTGGAACAATTTTGTGCTCGGCAACTTGCTCATATGCGGCAATACGCTTTGCTGCGTCCAACTCTGAATCGTGGCGCTGGCCATAATCAAAGCTGAGTGCATAGACTTCATAACCATCAGACTTAGCCTTAGATAAAACAGTGGTGGAATCCAAGCCACCACTTAGCAGAACGACCGCTTTTTTGGCCATAACATCACCTTATGGAAAAAGCGCCGCCAATACGGCGCTGGATTAGTTGCTCTGTAAACGAGCCTTTGACAGTTTCGCTGACTGAGTATTGGGATACTCGTTGATAACTCGCTGAAAGTACTGCGTTGCGGTGTCAACATCAGCAGCCTGCTGCGCAATGACACCTAACTTATACAAGGAATCCGGTACTTTATCGTGACTGGGGTAATCATTCACAATGCGCTCAAACGCTGCTTTGGCATCACTATTTTTGTGCTGAACAAGATAAATTTCGCCAATCCAGTACCATGCATTGGCCGTCAGTTGATGATCTGGATGTCGCTTGGCAAATATCGCCAATTGAGCAATCGACTCATCAAACTTTTTATCCAGCATCAAACCCTTAGCAGCATTGTATTCAGCTAATATGTCTTCATCTGTCAACTCGGCCAACTGCTGTTCAGTATCGGGCGTAGCCGCACTGCTGTGAGTTTGAGATGCATTCTTTGAGGCCTGCTCCTGAAGCGTTAAAATTCGACGATCCAAATCAATGTATCGCTCTTTTTGCTCCTCTTGCAACACCTGGACCTGGTAGGAAAGCTCCTCAATAATGCCTCGTTGTTCAGCAACCTGAGACTGAAGATCCTGTACTTGAAACAATAGTGATTCCAGTAATTCTGAATTCTGAGAATCCGCAGGACGCTGTCGGTTGGATGAATTATTACCGGAAGCAGACACGTGATCTGCCTGAGACTGCACAATAGGTACGTCAGCAAAAGCAGGGCTGTACAAACAAAAAATGCCGCCCAACAGGGCAGCACTTATTAAAGGTCTTGTGTTCATGGAACCTTATTACTTATATACAAGTTCTACACGGCGGTTTTGAGAATACTCAGCTTCAGTCTTGCCAATGGCCAGTGGACGCTCTTCACCATAGCTAACCGTGTCGATCTGAGCAGCGGAAACACCTTTAACCTGCAAATAGGCAGCAACCTGCTTGGCTCGACGCTCACCCAAAGCCAGGTTATACTCACGAGTACCACGCTCATCAGCATGACCTTCCAAAACCACCATCTGATTTGGATTTGCCGCCAGGAATTCAGCATGGGCATCCAGCATGTCGCGGAACTCTGAACGGATATCTGACTCATCGAAGTCGAAATAAACCACTGTCAGATCCAGCAAGGCGTTATACATATCATCAGCGGTATCTTCGATGACTGCAGGCGGTTCTACATCGATCACGTCCAGATTGATATCTTCATCTGTATCCAGAGTAATAGTATCCTCAACAGCGGGTTCAGTTGTGGTTGTTGAGCCTTGTTCTGAATCATCAGTAGCATTGCTGCCACAACCGACAAGAATTAAGGCTGTAGACATAACAGCAGCAGTTAACAGTTTGGATTTCGCCATTTTCCTATCCCATTTATCAGGTTTATTATTCGTTACGGTACTTTATGCCAAAGTCGGCCATGATGTCCATCTTGAACTGCTTTCATCTTCAGTTCAAGTAGGGTGACCAGGCTGGCTCCAGCACGTCACCAAAATCAGATTTCATTTCATTAGTCACCTGCCCATCCAATGACACCCAAGCCAACACCCCCCGATTCCCCCGTTGAGTAGCATAGACGAGCATTGTGCCATTTGGTGCAACAGATGGTGATTCATCCAAATTCGTTTCAGTCAGTATACGAATATCCCGAGATGCCAAATCCATTGTGGCAATATTGAAACGCCCATTTGCTTGATGAACAAAAACAAGATACTTGCCGTCTGAACTGTATCGAGCTCTCTGGTTCTGAGAACCTTCAAAGGTTAAACGCTCAGATCGCTTACTGGCAAGTTCATAACGATAAATCTGTGGCCTACCTCCCTTTTCTGAAGTAAAGACAATGTATTTTGAATCAGGAGAGAAACTTGGCTCGGTATCTATATAACTATTTCGGGTAATCCGCTCTGATCGACCAGTCTGGAAATCATACAAATAAATTTCCGGACTGTTTTTGTTGCTGGAGACATAAGCTAAATATCGGCCATCAGGTGAAAATGTCGGGGAACTGGTAAAGCCACGATCATTGGAAATAAAATTTTGTTTTTGGGTTCTGATATCAAATACGCAGATCTTCCATCGGTCACCTACTTTGATAGCGAAGGCAAGAGTAGTTCCATCATGCGACCACGCAGGAGAAATAATCGGTTCTGGTGAACGATAAATGGTACGTTCATTCAAACCATCAGCATCTGCGATTTGCAATCGATATTGATATCGGTCATTGGCAAGTTGTTTGCGCACAACAAAGGCAAGCTGCGTTGAGAATATTCCCTTAACACCAGTAATACGTTCGTAAAATAAATCCGAAAGAGAATGGGCCAGCTTACGCAACTGATGGATACCAACCACTTGCGTTACCCTCACCATTCGCTGCCCTTTCACGACATCATACAGCGCCACCTGAACCTGAATTTTACCGTCGCTAAATGGAGTCAAATGACCAATAACAACATACTCTTGCCCGAGTAATCGCCAATCACGAAAGAAAACACCGTCTTCATCATAGGGCTGACTGAGCATTTTTGCTGGCGCCAACGAATCAAACCGTCCGGTACGCGATAGATCATTGGTTATCGTATTTTCAATGCGCTCAGGCAGCGCTACTTTACCTTCCCATAGAAACGGGACAATCGCTATCCTGGTTTGAGCGTCATAACCTCGCGTTACCTGAATTTCCAGGTCGGCATAGGCAAAATTCTGCATAGCCAATAGGAGAACCAGTCCAATAGTTTGCCAATACTTGATTAAACTCATAATCCCATTAAGTCCTCTGGTGTAAATGTTACTCTCATATTCCGAAATTCACCTTTTTCAAATACTTCAGGATCATCTGGCACGTTAAAGCGAAGCACCTTTTCAATAGCGCGAATAACAGACTGGTCATATCTTGCATTGCCGCTTGACTTAGTAAGCGTCGCTTTTTTCAGCTCACCTGTTGGTAACAGCTCAACCAGCACCTCGGCCTGCAGATTGGCAACATCAATCAATTGATCCCTGGGTCGAGACCACTTCTGGGAGATCTGTGCCGTTATACCGGCTGAATACTTATCTACTTCGGATTGAATTTCGACTTCTCGCTTTCTTCGCTGTTCCAGCGCAGCAACCTGCTCATTAATTTTAACATCTTCGGCCACTGCTCCAGCCAATAAATTTTCAAACAGAGATTCTTCACTCGGTAGATCAGGTTCAACTGGAGCTGGTAGCTCAGCAACGGGCTGAGGAGTCTTTTCCGGCTTAGCTGCTGGCTCTGGTTCTTTGACTGTAGGCTCGGGTTGCTTCACTGCTGGAACCGGAGGAACCTCAGGCTTTGGCGCGACTTTATCCTGCACAACGGGTTTGGGTTCTGGTTTGGGCGTTGGTTTAGGTTTAGGCTTTGGTTCGACTGGTTTCGGCTTTTTAACAACAGGCTGCTTAACCGGTTCAGGTTTTGGCCTGGCAACAGTAACCAGCTCAGCCTGAATATGCTGAGGCACATGAAACTCCACCGTTTTCTGCAATGAAAAATGCCAACTGCCAAACAACAATACAGCAACGATGACATGGACAAAGACAGCGCCAATCATCGGTAAGGTAAAATCCTTACCTCCTTGAACAGCCGCCGCTGCTTTACTCATCAGGAGCCTCAGTGATCAGCCCAACAGAATTCATGCCGCCAGCCTGTAAAGCAGACATGATCGTCATCACCCTACCATAGGGCACCGCTTGGTCGGCCCGTAGCATTACTTGAAGGGATGGGTCTGACTGAAGAACGCCGCTCACATAGCGAGCAATATCATCATCATTGACTTCGGCGGCCTTCTCGTCACCACGTTCAATAAGCGCCTGCCCGTCTTTGGTCAAAGCAATAATCAGATACTGTTTCTGTTCATCAATAGTCAATGGCGCCGAAGCAACCTTGGGCACATCGACATCAACGCCCTGAACGAGCATTGGGGCGGTAACCATAAAGATAATCAGCAAAACCAACATAACGTCGATATAGGGTACGACGTTCATCTCCGCAACCGGTTTACGCCTGATACGCATTTTCATGCACTTTCCTGCTTGTCGTGCTGCTGATTCGCCAGCATGTGCGCCTGGCGATGCAGAATCGAAGAAAATTCTTCTGCAAAAGTCTCCAACCCATTGAGCAGTTTGTCACTACGTGCAGCATATCGGTTGTAAGCAATCACCGCCGGAATCGCGGCAAACAATCCCATCGCGGTTGCAATCAGAGCTTCTGCAATCCCTGGTGCAACGGTCGCCAGAGAAACCTGAGTGACAGAAGCCAAACCGAGAAATGAATTCATAATTCCCCATACCGTACCAAACAAGCCGATATAAGGGCTGGTTGAACCAACAGTGGCCATGAAGGAAAGGTGCGCATCAAGCCGTTCGCCTTCCTTACTGACCGCTACACGCATGGCGCGCTGGCATCCAACCATAATACCGTCAGCATCGGTGATATTCTGCTGTCTTAGCCGGGAGAACTCTTTAAAACCGGCGCGAAATATTGCCTCGCCACCATTATTTTCTTCAGGATTGGCATTCACCTGCCGGTAAAGTTGAGCCAAATCAATACCGGACCAGAAACGCTCTTCAAATTTCGAAAACTTCTTGAACGCATTATTCATAACGTTGCGACGTTCAAAGATAAAGACCCAAGTCGTCACAGACAAACCAACCAGGATCAGCATTACGAGCTTTACCAGAAGTGATGCATCAGAAATAAGGTGCCAGTATGATATTTGATCGCCCACGACAGGCCCCTGCAACAATGATTTTTACTAGGCTAAAGAATAAAGTTGTTAAATTCCAGCAACTTATAAAAGTCGAAAATTATTTTTCAAAGCCTTTTCACTAGCACCTGAATCCGTGACTCCATAGCGGCGCAGTGCGCAAGCCATTGATTCCTCTTTGCTTCCCCAAAATTGGGGTGAACCCATGGGTGCACCTGTAATTTTTGCAAAACAAATAGACATCAAGCTCTTACACCCTGCATCCACTGAAGGAGTCACGGATTCAGGTAGCAGTCACAGTAAAGCAGACTGCAGTCAGTCTGCTTTCGGTGGGGTCAGATCGAAATGAAGATAGGCTAAGTCTGTGACAATACGGCCACGTGGAGTACGAATCAGATAACCCTGCTGAATAAGATAGGGTTCGACGACATCTTCCAATGTATCTCTTTCCTCGCTTATTGCCGCTGCCAGGTTTTCAACACCGGCCGGTCCGCCGGCAAATCGCTCAATCAATGTTAATAACATACGTCTGTCGAGATGATCAAATCCAGCCTTATCGACATGCAGCATATTAAGGGCTGCGTCGGCGATTTCAGCCGTGATCGCACCACTATGTTTGACTTCAGCAAAATCACGCACACGCCGCAGTAAACGATTCGCAATTCGCGGTGTTCCTCTTGAACGACGGGCAATTTCCCATGCCCCCGGTGCATCGATTTGAATAGACAGTTTTTCGGACGAGCGACTGACGATATGGGACAAATCGTCAATTGAATAGAATTCCAGTCGCTCAACAATACCGAAACGATCACGCAATGGAGATGTCAGCAACCCTGCCCGTGTGGTGGCACCAACCAGCGTAAAAGCGGGTAAATCCAGCTTGATACTACGGGCTGCCGGTCCCTCGCCGATCATAATATCGAGCTGATAATCCTCCATAGCAGGATACAGCACTTCTTCTACATGAGGTGAAAGACGATGAATCTCATCAATAAACAGAACATCGCCTTCTTCAAGATTGGTCAGCATGGCAGCCAAGTCACCCGCCCGCTCCAACACTGGACCGGAAGTAGTCTTGATATTCACGCCCATTTCGTTAGCAATGATATTAGCCAAAGTGGTTTTACCCAAGCCTGGAGGACCAAAAATCAAAGTGTGATCAAGAGGCTCATTACGGTTCCGAGCTGCCCCCAAAAATATTTCCATTTTTTCCTTAACCACCGGTTGACCAATATAGTCAGCTAAGGAAACAGGGCGAATTGCACGATCATGCTGAAACTCTTTCGGGGACTCCGTTTGAGGGCTAATAAAGCGATCCGTTTCAATCATAACTCACCTAAATCGCCTGCAATGCAGCGCGGATTATCTCTTGAGAGGACATGTTATCCTGAGCAACCTTGGAGACGGCCTTTGCAGCCTGTACCGGCTTATAACCCAAAGCAATCAGTGCGCTTTCTGCATCCTGCTGGGAATCGGTTCGCTGCACCTTTTCCAATTGCGCTTCCATTGGCGTAATCAACATTGACCCTGCACTGCCAAGCTCAGTCAGCTTGTCTTTCATCTCTACGATCAAACGCTCGGCTGTCTTTTTACCAACACCGGGAATTTTCACCAAGGCTGAAGAATCCTGATCCTGAATGGAACGAAGAAACCGATCAGTTTCCATACCACTCAGGATGGACAGAGCCAGTTTCGGCCCGACGCCGCTGATTTTAATCAGCGTTTTAAACAGGGTACGCTCTTTCAGAGTCGAAAAGCCGTACAGAACATGTGCATCCTCGCGTACGGCTAGGTGCGTATGCAAAGTAACACTGTCGCCTACCGATGGCAGATTAAAGACCGTAGACAAGGGACATGAAACCTCATATCCCAACCCCTGTACATCAATAAGAACATCCGGTGCATTAAGCTCCAGCAGTTTCCCTTGAATGCGCCCTATCATAATTCCTCCGGATGATTTTCTTTAAACAACATAGTGGTATTCAAGAATGACGGCAACGATAGTCTCCATGTGATAGCGATGGTGCGAATACTCAACACAAGCAAAAAACCGATGATCATTGAAGTCTCTATATCCAAGCCAAGACGCTGACTCCAGAAGAGCCACAAAGCACCAGCCAGAGTTGCCGTGGCGTAAATATCCCGACGGAATATCAACGGAATTTCATTGGCCATAATATCTCGAATAATGCCACCAAAGATGGCCGACGCCATCCCCATCATAACGACAATCAGGCCAGGCAAACTCTGGCTGATAGCAATCTGAGTCCCACTGACAGTGAATGCAGCCAAACCAATAGCATCGGCGTATAGCAATGCGCGGAACGGAATCTGAATAAATTTGGCCAGTAGAAATATCAGAACACCTGACAACAATGCAACATAAGCCAAATGTACATCATGAATCCAGGCTAATGGTGATATATCAAGCAGTAAATCACGCACGGTTCCGCCACCCAAAGCAGAAACAAAAGCTAAAACAAGAACCCCAAAAAGGTCGCAGCGATTTCGAATGGCCTCAATTGCACCTGCCATGGCAAACACTGCTACGCCAAAGAGTTCAATCCAATGCAGCGCAGACATCAGACCAGCCTGCCACGACGAGAATGAGTAGCCCCGGCAACGTTAATCAGACCGGAAAAGTTATAGGCATGACAGATAGCAATCGCCAGTGCATCGGCCGCATCTTCCTGAGGGACACCAGGTAGTTTCAATAAAGACTGAACCATATAACCCACCTGATCTTTGCCTGCATTGCCATTACCAACAACAGATTGTTTAACCTTTCGAGCAGCATATTCATAAACTTCCAGCTTGGCTTGAGTACCCGCCAGAATAGCAGCACCACGCGCCTGCCCCAGCTTTAGCGCAGAGTCCGGGCCACGCCCCATAAAGACCTGTTCAATTGCCATACAAAAAGGTGAGTACTGCTCGATAATTTCGGTTAGGCTGGTAAAAATGAGATCGAGCCGATCAGCAAGCGTCGGCTCCTTATGGACACGGACAACTCCGCTGGCAACGTAAGTGAGCCGGGTTCCTACCTGATTAATAATACCAAAACCAGTTTTTCGGGACCCCGGATCAATGCCGAGAATCAAGGCCAATTGCTACATCCTTACTCTTCTTCCTGAAAGGCGGCATTTGTGTAGACTGCCTGAACATCATCCAGATCCTCTAACATATCGATCAAACGCTGTACCTTTTCAATCGCGTCTCCGCTGACCTCAGTCTCTGTTGACGGCAACATGGTAATTTCACCTTCGGGTTCGTATCCAGACTCGACAAGTGAGGCTTTGACTGTCATAAAATCTTCAGCCACTGTACGAATTTCGAAACTGCCGTCGTCATTGGCGATCACATCTTCAGCGCCTGCTTCCAGGGCGACATCCATCAGCGCATCTTCATCTGCTTTCTCAACAAAGAGTTGACCAGCATTTTCAAAAAGATAGGCAACAGAACCATCGGTCCCCAGATTACCACCAGTTTTAGTAAAACAATGACGCACTTCACCAACAGTACGATTACGGTTATCTGACAGGCATTTCACATAAACAGCGACACCACCAACTCCATAACCTTCATAAGTCATGGCCTCATAGTTATCTCCATCCGCATTACCAGCCCCACGAGCAATGGCTTTATCGATAGTGTCGCGTTTCATATTGGCGCTTAGGGCTTTATCAATAACGCTACGCAGTGTTGGGTTGTCTTCTGGCAAGCCACCACCATTTTTGGCTGCGACAACCAATTCCCGGATAATTTTGGTAAAAACTTTACCGCGCTTCGCATCCTGAGCCGCTTTACGATGTCGAATGTTAGCCCATTTACTGTGACCAGCCATAAATCATTCTCCTGTACTGGGGGTCTTACGATTTCCTGTCTGCTACCTGAATCCACTCTGAAGTCACGGATTCAGGTGATATTAAAATTCTCCGCTTGATCACTGTTTCAAATGATCAGAAAGCGAGGCCAAAGATGACAAAAAAGCATCCGGCCTGCGCTTGAATATCTCAATAAAAAGCGGGAGCTCGATGCTCCCGCTATTATTACTCAATAACCTCAACTTTCCGCTTGAGGTTTGCGCACACGAATACTCAATTCTTTCAACTGCTCTGGTTCAACTTCACCCGGCGCGTGAGTCATGACACAAGCGGCCGTCTGGGTTTTAGGGAAGGCAATAACCTCACGCAGAGATTCTGACTTGGTCATCAACATCACCAAGCGATCCAGACCAAATGCCAAACCACCATGAGGTGGCGCACCGTAACGCAGTGCTGATAAGAGGAAGCCAAATTTTTCTTCCTGCTCTTCCTTGTTGATTTTCAGAACATCAAAAACGGCATTCTGCATCTCTTCCTGATGGATACGAATGGAGCCACCACCCAGTTCGACACCATTCAACACCATATCATAAGCGCGAGACAGTGCTTTTTCCGGGTTGGCGCGCAATTCTTCAACCGAGCAGGATGGCATGGTAAACGGGTGATGCAGTGCAGTCAGGCGAACATCACCATCATCTTCAAACATTGGGAAGTCCACCACCCACATTGGCGCCCATTCCTGAGTGTACAGATCCAGGTCTTCACCCAACTTGCAACGCAGCGCTCCCAATGCATCGTTAACGATTTTGGCTTTATCAGCGCCGAAGAAGATCAGATCACCATTTTCTGCCGCCAACCGCTCAAGCAATGCCTGACGCACTTCAACCGGCAGGAATTTTACGATTGGGGACTGCAGGCCTTCTTCCAGATCAGACTTATCATTAACCTTGATATAGGCCAGACCTTTGGCACCGTAGATGCTTACGAACTTGGTGTAATCGTCAATCTGCTTACGCGTCAGACGGTTGCCACCAGGAACTTTCAATGCAGCTACGCGTCCTTTTGGATCAATAGCCGGGCCTGAGAACACCTTGAACTCAACACCACTCATCAGATCACTGACGGTCACCAACTCAAGCGGAATACGCAAGTCAGGTTTGTCACTGCCATAGCGCTCCATCGCCTCAGAAAATGGCATACGAGGAAGTTCACCAAACTCGACATCCAAGACTTCTTTAAATAACTTGCGAATCATGGTTTCGGTAATTTCCATAATGCCTTCTTCATCCATGAAGGATGTTTCCAGGTCAATCTGGGTAAATTCCGGTTGGCGATCAGCGCGCAGGTCTTCATCACGGAAACACTTGGCGATCTGATAGTAACGATCAAAGCCGGAGACCATCAGCAACTGTTTAAACAGCTGAGGCGACTGCGGCAGCGAAAAGAACGAGCCAGGGTGAGTACGGGAAGGCACCAGATAGTCGCGGGCACCTTCAGGAGTAGCACGGTTCAAGATCGGGGTTTCGATATCAATAAAGCCCTGATCTTCCAGAGAGCGACGAATCGCGGAAGTAATTTTTGCCCTGAGCATCAGCCGCTGCTGCATTTCCGGGCGGCGCAGATCCATATAGCGGAACTTCAGCCGGGTATCTTCACCAACATCAGAATACTCATCCAGTGGAAATGGGGGTGTTGCAGCTTTGTTAAGCACGGTGATTGCGCGACCAAGCATTTCGACTTCACCGGTTCGCATATTCTTGTTAACCGTTCCTTCAGGTCGAGCACGCACCAAACCTGTTACTTCAATAACGTATTCAGAACGGACTTTATCGGCTATTTCAAAATTCTCCGGGGCATCTGGATCGAAAACCACCTGCATGATGCCTTCACGATCCCGAACATCGAGAAATATTACACCTCCGTGATCGCGACGACGATGCACCCAACCCGATATGGTTACGGTTTGATCAATATATGAGCTATCAAGCTCTCCACAGTATTGGCTTCGCATGGTTATTCCTGATCCAAGTATTCAATTCGCAAAAAGGCAGGCATTATACAAAGAAAGTGTCAGGAATTAACCCATTAGTACAGATCGTGAACCTTCTGGTAATATCTAGCCCATTGATTTTATTAGATTTGTGATAATGGCCAATAATATCACCTGTTCAGTTTTACTGCTTCTTATTATAAGCATGGCATCAGCATGGGCTGAACCAGACAACGACACGTCAAGACTCATTGCAGCACTAAAGAACGCCGTCTCTGACAACCACTCATTTAAAGATGCTTATGTTGGTCAAGTTTGGTTAGCCAGTATGTCCACCCCCTTAAGTCGGTGGGTAAAAGATGACAGCGATAGAATTAAATTACTCACATTGATTCATCAGGAGGCCACTCGTGCCGGTCTTGAGCCAGGTTTGGTACTGGCCCTGATTCAGGTTGAAAGCGCCTTTGACAACTTTGCCGTTTCAGTTGCCGGCGCTCGTGGCATGATGCAGATCATGCCCTTCTGGAAAAAGGAGATTGGTCGGGACGAGGATAATCTTATGGACATCGCCACAAACCTTCGTTATGGCACGACCATACTGGCGCACTATATAGAAATCGAAAATGGCAGTATCATACGCGGCTTAGCACGCTATAACGGCAGCCGTGGGCAAACCTGGTACCCCAAAAGAGTGCTTATCTATTGGAACAAATACTGGCGAATGGGTAGTTAAAACATCGTTCAATGCTTCAATCATTTCCTGCAACGCATTTTCCTCGCCACAAATCATAACCTCTACCCGACCGTCAGCCAGATTCAGTGCATACCCCTGAAGCCCCAACTCTTTAGCCTTCCGCTTGCAGAACATCCGATACCCAACTCCCTGAACTTTGCCATACACCCAGGCTTTTACACATTGCTGCATCCGGCACCTTCATTGCTGTCATTCACTGATTTAAAAATCATAGCAGAGGCTATTTTTTTAACTAAATCCCCATAAATCTCTTTCAAGAAATTTTAACACCGATAGAAATGTGCGCCATGTCACAATATATCAGTAGAAGCTCTCACATTCTGAAAAACAGTCTACATTGAAACTCAGATATTTATAACTGGAGGGAGAGCAGTATGAGCATTGCCTCATTAAAACTCACAATGCCAAAGCAAAACCTGCATGTGAACAAGGAAACTGTGGCATTATATAGTGACGTATTAGGTACTCAGGTACTCAATGTCACTGAGTTTGAAAACCACTACGATAAGATCGTAACCAACCTGCACAATCTTAATCGAATGCCGCTAAACGGTGATGACCGCTTCAATATAACGGAAGCGCTGATCAACCAGTACATTCTGTTTATGCAGCATGTTCGTTGCGGCGACATGCAATTGACAGTCGGACAAGCCAAAGACCTGCCTGAACTGAATAGAGAATTCTCTTACGCTACCAAGCTACTACTGCGAGACACTGTTTCGCACTCAAAAGAGGAAACGGCCAATTTCGTTTATTGGGCAATCAGCGCCATGTGCGAACAACTGCAGGACTACAGCAACCAACACAGACAGCAACCTGAAGCACTATGGATGGAGATCAATAGACTGTACGAATACTCAGAAACTCATTTTCTGACTGACTTCCACAGCAACAAGCCTGACTATCGTGATATTGAAAGCCGATTCAAACAAGCGCTGCTTTTCCAGGCTGCTCAACCAGAACACCTGAACCAGACAGAATTGCAATTAATCGACAGCTACCTGAGAAAGTGGGCATTCCGCGCACATCTGAATCATCAAGAAAGCAGAGAATTCAACTCTCACTATTTCTATGTCGACCTCGAAAGCAATCTGGGCGCACAATCCTCCCGGCAAATCAAAGGTGCCGGTAACGATAACTGCATAAGAGCTCTCAACCCTCTGCCTGTAATTGAACAGGCTCGTCAACATATGAATCAACTCCGCAATGGGACCGCTGCAGATAAAATAGGCTTCGGCCAATCGGCCGATAACATTGATTCATTTATGTGCTTAAAAAAAGCACTTCTAGCTTGGAAACAGTCATCCAGTCGCCGTTTCGAAAGGGCACCTTGCGCCATCGAAGCAAGAACAGCGCTAGGGCTTAACACCATTCACAAGTATTTGAGAACACCTGCGGCAGTCGCCGAAAGCATGATTGGCAGCCAGACCATCAATATAAGTAAAACAGGCGCTTGCGTAAAAATAGATCATTGCTGGGAAACTAAAGACCTGTCAGTAGGAGATGTCGTAATACACCACCAAGAATATGAAAGCAGTGGTAAATTAGCGATAATTCGCTGGCTAAAGCGTGTCGGTGAAAGCGTCATGTTCGGGGTTGAGTTTATGGTTGGGAATCTTCAGCCAGTGACGATCCACGTCAAAGACAAGATCTCTGAAGCACTATTGATTTCCACTTCAGACAATGACTCTCTGATTACTCACAAAGGTTATTGCGCCAGTAATACACCTGTCAGGCTAAAAAGCTCAAAGCACGGCATTGCTTTGGATGCGCGAGCCCAATCCCTTATGCAGAGGGGGACCCATGTTGATCAAATTCGATTAAAAAGAAGCCAAACCGCATAGACCTACCATGCTATGATGGGAACAGCCTTTGCCCGAAAGATCCAGATTCACATCTGGATCTTTCGGCAGAGGTAGCTCTTCCCAGTCAAAAATATTTCCTGCCTAAATACTACCTGAATCCGTGACTCCATAGCGGCGCAGTGCGCAAGCCATTGATTCCTCTTTGCTTCCCAATAATTTCAATAAACCTATGGGTGCGAAAAACAAATAGAAATCAAGCTCTTACACCCTGCATCCACTTTGGAGTCACAGATTCAGGTACTAATAAGAATTTTGATATCTTAATTTCGCGTTTGCCAATGAGATTCTTAATCGAAAATATTATCATTTATTTTACATTATCCGGTTTTGAGTCATCCCAGTTTTCAACCAGACTTGTATTTGGCGAATCGGAGCCCTGAGATTGGTTATTCATTATCCAACTCGAAATAATTTTTTTGGAAATAATATTGCGTCGAATTGAACTAGAACGATAAATTCAGACAAGTAAAGAAAATCAATTATTAATATTGACTCAAGTCATTTGCAAAAAACTGACACGAACAGCATACTGGCGCCGTTCAGTCCTACCCCCATTAAAATAACGATTGGAACGTATAGATGAGTAATTCAATTCAAACCTCCAACGCGGCTGAAACTTACAACTATGATGTAGTTCGTCAGTTCTCAGTCATGACTGTGGTCTGGGGTGTCGTTGGCATGCTGGTCGGTGTCGTCATCGCAGCACAAATGGCATTCCCACACTTAAACTTCGGGCCTTATTTCCACTTCGGTCGCTTGCGGCCATTGCATACAAATGCGGTAATTTTTGCTTTCGGTGGTAGCGCATTATTTGCCACTTCCTATTACGTTGTGCAGAGAACAACTCAAGCACGACTCGCATTTGAGCCTTTAGTCAAGTTTACGTTCTGGGGCTGGCAAGCCGTCATCGTTTCAGCAGTTGCTACTCTGCCTCTAGGTCTGACCGCCGGTAAGGAATATGCAGAGCTGATCTGGCCAATCGATATTCTTATTACCCTTGTCTGGGTTTCATATTTTCTGGTTTTTGTCGGCACCATTGCTCGGCGTAAAACCCCGCACATTTATGTTGGTAACTGGTTCTACCTGGCCTTCATTCTGACGATTGCCGTATTGCATCTGGGTAACAGCGCTGCAGTTCCAACCAGCCTGACTCATGCCTACTCAGCCTACCCCGGCGCAATGGATGCAATGGTTCAATGGTGGTATGGTCACAACGCTGTAGGCTTCTTCCTGACTGCAGGCTTCTTGGGCATGATGTATTACTACGTCCCTAAGCAGGCAGAGCGCCCTGTCTATTCTTACCGCCTATCCATTGTTCACTTCTGGGCGCTGATTGCTGTTTATATGTGGGCAGGTGGTCACCACCTACACTACACTGCACTGCCTGACTGGGCACAAAGCTTGGGGATGGTCATGTCTTTGATTCTGCTGGCGCCAAGCTGGGGCGGTATGATCAACGGTATGATGACCTTGTCCGGTGCCTGGCACAAACTACGTAATGACCCTATCCTGCGCTTCCTGGTGGTTTCACTGTCGTTCTACGGCATGTCCACTTTCGAAGGCCCTATGATGTCAATCAAAACCGTTAATGCCCTGTCGCACTATACCGATTGGACTATCGGCCATGTTCACGCAGGTGCTCTTGGCTGGGTTGCCATGATTTCGATTGGAGCCATGTATCACACCATTCCGAAGCTCTGGGGTCGTACTCAGATGTACAGCGTTGCCTGGATCAACACACACTTCTGGCTGGCAACTATCGGAACCGTTCTTTATATCGCATCCATGTGGGTTAACGGCATCATCCAAGGCCTGTTCTGGCGTGCAACCAATGTTGATGGCACGTTGGCATACAGCTTTGTTCAAGGTGTTGAAGCCAGCTTCCCCGGCTATGTTGTTCGCTTGATCGGTGGTGCTATCTTCCTGACTGGCATGCTGATTATGGCAACCAATGTCTGGTTGACCATCAGAGCTGGTGATCGCAAACAAGCTGTTTCTGAAGCTACAGCATAAGGGAGCAGAGATAAGATGAAACATGAAGTAATTGAAAAGAATGTTGGTTTGATGGCAATCCTGATTGCAATCGCAATCAGCTTTGGCGGCCTGGTAGAGATTATTCCTTTATTTTTTATCACGGACACTACTGAGCCGGTGCCTGGTCTTAAACCATACACAGCACTACAGCTTGAAGGTCGTGATATCTATATTCGCGAAGGCTGCTACAACTGTCACTCACAAATGGTTCGCCCTTTACGTGCTGAAGTAGAGCGTTACGGGCCATTCTCTCAAGCAGGTGAATTCGTTTATGACTACACCTTCCAATGGGGCTCCAAACGAACTGGACCAGATCTGGCCCGTGTTGGTGGTCGATACAGTGACGAGTGGCATAAAGCCCACCTTTTTGACCCGCGTTCTGTGGTTCCTGAGTCCAATATGCCAGCGTTCCCGTGGCTGTTTGAAGACACTATTAATGGATCAAAAACACCTAACAAAATGAAAACTCTGCAGAGAATGGGTGTGCCTTATACCGATCAGGAAATAGCCAGCGCTGAAGAAGAAGTTGATGGTGTAAAAGAAATTGATGCCGTTATCGCCTACCTGCAACATCTGGGTACGGTTATTACCGGACGATAACAATGGATAAAGCAGACTTACAAGCACTCGCTACAGTATTAACCACTGTAGCTTTTCTGGCCGTCGTCCTTTGGGCTTACAGTAGTAAGAACAAAGAGAAATTTAACGATGCGGCAAACCTGCCATTCGCAGATAACGAGCCAGATAACGAGCGCACACGGGAGAACAAGAATGACTAATCTTTGGACCGCCTATATATTTACGCTGACCGGTATCACCATTGTCGGTCTGGTCGCGTTAATCTTTTTTACCCGCAATATGCCAACTTCATCTGATCCAGAAGAAACAACTGGACACAGCTTCGATGGCATTCAAGAGTACAACAAGCCAATGCCCAAATGGTGGCTGAACATGTTCTGGATAACTATTGTGTTTGGTATTGGCTACCTGACCTACTATGGTTTGGCCAACTTCCAAGGCATTAGCGGCTGGTCGTCTCACAAACAATTAGCAGAAGAAACAGCCAGGCATGATCGCAAATACGGTGAAATATTTCAGCGCTTCGTCAACGTTCCTGTTGCAGAGCTGAAAGACCATGACCAAGCTATTCGTATGGGGCAACAGGTATTCCAGAATAACTGCGCACTGTGCCATGGGCAGACGGCTCAAGGTTATTACGGCTTCCCCAATCTGGCTGATAATGACTGGCTTTATGGTGGTTCGGCAGAAGCGATTAAGACAACCATTACTCATGGCCGTCGTGGCCAAATGCCAGCCTGGAAAGATACGCTTGGCGCTGCCGGGGTAAATACTGTCACTGAATATGTTCTGAAGCTTTCAGGCAACGAACATAATAAAGAAGAGGCTGCGCAGGGTGAAATCGTCTTTGGTCAGGTATGTAGTGCGTGTCATGGTGCAGACGGCACTGGCAACACAGCGGTAGGTGCTCCAAACCTGACAGACAACACTTGGCTGTATGACAACCCTGAACGTGAATTGAGACAGGATATTATCACGACAGTCAGTAACGGTCGCGCAGGTAATATGCCTGCCTGGGAGCCAATCTTAGGGAAAGAGAAGGTCCACCTGTTAGCGGGCTATATTTATAGCCTGAGCAACTAGCATTCAGGTAACGTAAAAGGAGGCCCCGGCCTCCTTTTTTGATTATTCAAAAGTACCATTCTATAAAAAGTACCTTTAAAATAACTATTTTTGAATAATCAAAAGATTAATGGGCTACCTATGTCAGAAATAAAACAAGAGACTGGTAACGATCAGATTATCACCACTGACCTATACCAAACCCGCGACAAGATATACATTCGTCGAACCAAAGGCTTATATCGTAATTTTCGCTTCTTCGGCGGGCTATTCCTGTTTGCTGCCTATTTTGGTGTACTCTGGCTGAATTGGGATGGTCGTCAGGCAGTTCTGTTTGATTTGCCAAAGCGGCAATTCCATGTATTTGAAGTAACTTTCTGGCCACAAGATTTCGTTCTTCTCTCGTGGGCCCTCATCATCTCCGCCTTCGGTCTTTTCTTTATTACTGTTTTTGCTGGCCGGGTCTGGTGCGGTTACACCTGTCCCCAAAGTGTCTTTACTTGGGTATTTATGTTTATCGAGGAAAAAACTGAGGGTAAACGCAATGCCCGAATAAAGCTTGATAAACAGGAAATGAATGGCAAAAAAATACTGCGCAAGGCTGCCAAACATTTTCTTTGGCTATTGGTCGCATTGGCCACCGCAATAACCTTCGTTGGTTACTTCACGCCGGTTAAACAACTTATCCCAGATCTTGTTGAGCTAAACGCCAATGGTTGGGCTATTTTCTGGATCGCTTTTTTTACTCTTGCAACATACGGTAATGCTGGCTGGCTACGTGAGCAGGTCTGCATTTATATGTGCCCTTACGCTCGCTTTCAGTCAGTTATGTTTGACAGAGATACTTTGATTGTCAGCTATGATACTGCGCGCGGAGAAAATCGAGGTGCCAGAAAACGTGGTATCGATCCAAAAGAATTAAACCTTGGTGATTGCATAGACTGTGAACTCTGTGTTCAGGTATGTCCAACAGGTATTGATATTCGAGATGGATTGCAATATGAATGTATCGGTTGCGCAGCCTGTGTTGATGCCTGTGACAGTGTCATGGAAAAAATGGGCTACGAGCCGGGCTTGGTGCGTTATACCACCGAAAACAACCTGGAAGGGAAAACAACCAAGATTTTACGGCCTCGTCTGATTGGCTATGGAACTGCGTTAACGGTCATGATCTGTGCTTTTTCCTACGTATTGTTTTCGCGTGTGCCATTGGAATTGGATATCATACGTGACCGAGGAGCATTGCATCAGATAACCTCTGACGGGCTCATCGAAAATAATTATCTAATTCAAATCGCCAATATGACTGATGTTGATCAGCGTTTTCATGTTGAAGTGGACGGTATGGATGGACTGAAATTTAAGACCAGTCAAGAAATCATGGTACTAGCGGAGAGCAACGCAACGCTACCAACAATATTGGAACTTCCAAAAGAGCTGAATCAACTGCCCACTAATAAAATTCACTTCACCATCAGCAGTGAAAGTGATGAAAAACTGACTGTAACCGAAGAAAGTCGTTTCTTTGGACCGGCAAATTTCTAACAATTGGAGATGTTTGTGACACCTGAAGAAAGTCCTTGGTATAAGCAGTTTTGGCTTTGGTTTATCATTACTCCGCTTGCCATCCTGGTATGTGCAAGCTTCTATCTGTTGTACCTCGCAATAACCACAAATGACGGTGTGGTTCTGGATAACTATTACCGAGATGGAAAAGGATACGTGTTACGAACGGAGGAGGATCAGTTTGCCCGGTCGGCAAATCTTGCAGCGGATCTTCAGATTATCGAGAAACAAGTAACGCTGAAAATGACCGGCAACCTTGCTCCGATGCCAGAAAAGCTGTTATTGATATTGTCCCATCCAACCGAACAAAATCTTGACGTCACAACAACGCTGACACATCGCGGCATGGGTGAATACACCGGAGCATTGCCGGAAACTGTCAGCGGCCGAAGAATCCTTCAGTTGCAACCGGTAGAAACCGAACAGGGATGGCGCCTGCATTTTGATGGTAAAATGACTCCTGAAATGGACGGCATTAAACTCTTACCTCGACAGAAATGACCAGCAACACCTGTTTCCATTGCGGGCTACCCAATACTGGGCGTCCGCTTGAACTCAGCATCAATGGTGAGACGAAGTATTTTTGTTGCCAAGGTTGCCAGAGTGCTGCTCAAACTATTATTGAATCAGGTCTTGGTGAATATTACCGATTTCATCAACCGGATCAGTTACCCGTCACAACAGCGCTTACTGATCGGCAGAAACAAGCGTTGGCAATTTACGATCAGGATGACTTTCAGGCTGATTTCGTTACTCGCCACGAAAACGACCTACGTAGCTGCATTATGTCCATCGAAGGAATCAGCTGCTCTGCCTGCAGTTGGTTAATTGAAAAACGCCTGTTGCAGCTCGATGGTGTTAACCAGGCAACGGTCAATATAGGCACACATCGGCTGGATATACGTTGGGACAACAGTAAAGTAACTCTCTCTGAACTGGTACATTCCCTTGTGCTGATAGGCTATAAAGCCTCCCCTTTTCTTCCAAGTCAGGAAGAAAAAATCATCCAAAAAACACAACGACAGTATATTTTCCGGCTAGGTATCGCCGGTATTGGCATGATGCAAGCCATGATGAATGCTGTAGCACTTTACTCTGGCACAATTACCTCCCAGCACGTTCGATGGCTGTGGTGGACTGGTCTTTTCCTGACTATACCCGTGATCTTGATCTCCGCGCGACCCTTTATCGTTGCGGCCTGGCACGCTATTCGTCAAAAACAACTGACCATGGACGTCAGCGTCTCCATTGCGATTCTCAGCGCCTTTATCGCCAGCTGCCTGGCAACTTTTAGCGGTCAGGGTGAGGTGTACTTTGAATCAGTCAATATGTTCACCTTTTTCCTGGTTCTGAGCCGTTTTCTGGAGTTTCGGGCCCGAACTCACTCCTCAAGAAAAGGTAATCAGATCAGACAATTTCTACCACAAACCTGCACCCGCCTTGACGATCAGGGCTCTAGTGAAGTCTCCGTGAAAGAATTACGAGGTGGGGATATCATTCAACTCATGCCTGGAGAAATGTGCCCCATTGATGGCGTTATTTTGAATGGTCACACTGAATTTGATGAATCCAGCTTCACCGGCGAATTTGCAGGAATCGAAAAGAAAACCGGAGATACAGTATTTGCAGGAACCACAAACAGAAATCAAAAAGTCCAGATAACAGTAAATAGCCATGATGCGGTTAATTCTTTCAACCTGCTACAGCAATTAATTGAGCGATCCAGCTCAGAGAAACCTCGCCTGGCTCAAATGGCTGACCGGGGCGCACGGCAATTTATCTGGTCTACTCTGATTATTGCCCTGCTGATCGGACTGGTCTGGTACTGGATTGATCCTGGTCGAGCATTTTGGATTGTAATTTCAGTTTTGGTGGTTACTTGCCCATGCGCTCTGAGTCTTGCAACACCGACAGCCTTGGCACGCGCAACTCTGACACTGAAAGAAACCGGATTGATCGTTACAAGGGGTTATGTACTCGAAAGGCTGGCGACTCTGGAAAGTATTGCATTTGACAAAACAGGAACGCTTACTGAAGGTCGCTTTGCGTTGCAAAGTATTGATTTGGCGCCTGACTCACCATTATGCCTGACAAAAAAAGAAGCCTGCTGGCTTTCCGCAGTAATGGAAAGTTACAGCGAGCACAGTATTGGTCAAGCGTTTACCGTTGACAGCGGTTTTACAAGTCAGATAGAACTCACAGACATAGCAAACCACAGTGGTTCAGGTTTGACGGCTCAATCGTCACATGGCCAATGGAAACTGGGCTCGGCGGCATTCACTGGGTGCCAACAACATAAAGATAGCCAATCCACCGACATTCACCTGACTCTAAACAACCAGCGAGTTGCCACCTTTCACCTTTCAGATCCGATTCGAAGTACTGTTGAAAATACCTTCGCATCATTAGCTCAGTTAAACGTCGGCAGCCATATCCTGACAGGCGATCCAAATCCAGAAGCAGAACATCTGTTCAGAGCAAGAGGATTGAGTGGAGACTATCAACGTGCTCTGACCCCGGAAGGCAAGGTTAACTGGGTACAGCAACAGCCAGACAATATGGCTGTTGTTGGTGACGGCCTTAATGATGCCCCGGTTCTGGCACGAGCTAATCTTTCTATTGCCATGATGGACGCAACGGATTTAACAAAATCGCAAGCAGATGCTTTGTTACTGACCAACCACCTGCCAACTCTTGCCAATGCAATTCGCCTGGCTCGGAAAACCAATCAAATCATTCGACAAAACCTGGCCTGGGCATTGGTATATAATGCCATTGCGCTGCCAGTTGCCGCCGCTGGCCTAGTAGCACCATGGCAAGCAGCAATTGGTATGTCGGTCAGCTCTCTGTTGGTGGTTGGAAATGCAATGAGGTTAAAAAGATAAAGTGGATATTCTATTGTTGTTAATTCCCATCACCATGTTTTTGCTAACAGCCGGTGGAGTCCTGTTCTGGTGGACAGTTAAAAGCGGTCAATACGACGATTTGGACAGCCCAGCACAACGCATTCTGTTCGACGATGATGAGGATATGATCCCAATCAATAAGAAAGAGGAAGCGGATGACTGAATATGTCTCAGCCTTCTTAATCGGGCTGGTGTCAGCAGGTCATTGTCTGGGAATGTGCGGCGGCCTCATGCTCGCAACCGGTTTGAACAGCCAAGCATTTTCACTATCCCTTGGCTATAATCTGGGACGCATTACTACCTATACCATACTTGGGCTGCTACTTGGCTTTTCCAGTTCAATTCTGCCAGAACATACACTACCTTACCTTCAGTTTCTTTCGGCCACATTGTTAATACTTACTGCGCTTCACTTGATAGGTGTCACTCAACTCCTGCGACATTTCGAGAGAATCGGGTTACCGTTGTGGCGCTTTATCCAACCCTTGTCAAAAAAACTGTTACCAGTCAAACAGCTGCCAACAGCCTATGCTTTGGGACTGGCCTGGGGATTCATTCCCTGCGGCCTCGTTTATACTGCGCTAACATTTAGCCTAACATCGGGTAATGCTGCCACGTCGGCTCTACGAATGGCGTGCTTTGGACTTGGAACACTTCCTGTTATGTTAAGTATTGGGCTTATCAGCACTTCTCTCAAAAGCTGGCTGTACAAACGCCTGGTACAATACATTATGGCCAGCCTGTTGGTCTTCAGCGCTGTATTCATCTTTTTTTCTGCGCTCAAAACTATCGGATAATGTTATGCAGTATATTTTTGGTTATGGCAGTCTAATCTGTTCAGACAGCCGCAATCGAACCGGTATATCAGGAATGGCACATCCTGTCGAAGTGTCAGGTATTGCCCGGCGCTGGTCTTTGCAAACACCGGAATGGCCGGCAACTGCGGTAAGCGCTCATAGCGTTCCTGGTGCACTTTGCAACGGCGTTTACTTTGCTGTAGATCAGGCAAATCTCGAACTTTTTGACCAAAGGGAAATGGGTTATGACCGAGTAGAGGTCGAATGGCGAAATGTAGCGGCCCTGTCAGATCACGCTTTACCAACGCAAGGTGCACTATGGACCTATGTTGGTCGAAATACAGGGAAACCAAGTCAGGATAAACCGATAATGCAAAGTTATCTTGATGTAATCATGGATGGCTGTTTGAGTTATGGCGAGGACTTTGCACGCCGTTTTACCCAGCAGACAGAGCTCTGGCAGCATCTGATCGATGATCGACATAATCCTCAATATCCCAGGCCACTGAAAGACCATAAACACCTTCCAAACATAGACCAGATTTTGCAATCACAACTTCCTGACCTCTGGCGAACACGCACCTCGCATCGACACAAATAGACTCTCTTCCAAAAATGAAAACTTTTTAAAGAATCCACTGCCTAAGCCGATATATAAACCTGAATCCGTGACTCCATAGCGGCGCAGTGCGCAAGCCATTGATTCCTATTTGCTTCCCAAAAATTGGGGTGAACCTATGGGTGCACCTGCAATTTTCCACTCTGGAGTCACGGATTCAGGATAAAGACACCTTTAGCCCGGAAATTTCACCATAGGTCGAGAGCTGTTGGAAATTGGCCTAAACAGTTTGTTCTATTTTCCGCAAAGCCTTAGTTATTCTAAGCCTCAAGGACAATCGGACAAATGTGACAGAAAATTTTTCACAGACTCAACCAGCGAAGGGCTGGTAACAGAGTGTCATCGGAGGCAATTTACCGGAAAGTCACGCTAGTGTAGTGTCTTGAATGAAACCTGTATTAAGAAAGCACCTCCAGATGTTCACCGCGAGGCGCAGCTCGAAGGCAATGGCCCCTCCCTTGTCAAGAGCTGAAACGAAGCGGTGGGCTTCTGGAGGGTTTCCAAAAAATGGACCGCCGGTTTTGCGAATAATACTTATGCCGGGGTCATCTTAATAGGCGTTTTATTTGAGGCACTACACTAGATCTGGAATACAGCGATATTTTGAGCGGTCTGGTGAAATTTCCGGGTTAGGGGTCGCAAGATAGAAGTACTTCCGCAGTATTGGTTTGATATTTGCTGTTCATTCTTCATTCAGCTCTGAGAGCCAAACTAATATGGAAGTGTTTTGGAGGTCATCTTTATGATGCTTTATCCACCAAGTCAATACCTGATCAGCGTAGTCATGCCTTGCCTGGAGCACCTGCGATGGACTGAACAGAATTTGGGGATTGTACTAGCAATCATCCCCTACGCCATGTCGGAATCCTCACATGAGGTCAGTGAACCTTTCGGCCCCTATCAAATGTCACATGAACAACACTGGGCAATATGGGATAACTACCTGGCACAGGACGCCGAACTTGCCAGTCGAGTCAGAGGCCTAGCCAGCCAACACCGCTTTATCGACAACCCGGATTTGGAATTAAGCCTTAATGCCGGTTACGCCACAGCGATAGCAGCAACCGGTCTTCAAGCTTATTCCAATCAGACAAAACTTCCACAAGATATCTTTGAACTGGCATTTCTTTGGCAAAGATGCATCAATCATAACCTGCCTATTGACGTATTTATGTCACTCTATCCTGTACTCAAAGATCAGTGGTCAAATATTGCAGCATAGAAACTGAATACCTGAATTGGTGACTCCTTCAGTGGATGCAGAGTGTAAGGGCTTGATTTCTATTTGTTTTTCAAAAATTGCAGGTGCACCCATAGGTTCACCCCAATTGTTGGGAAGTAAAGAGGAATTTAAAAACGCGCCGAATTTGTTAGCAGTGTCCATTCCATGGTTGATTCTCTCTCGGGAAAAGAAAAATTAGAATTCAATAAACTTCAGAAGCGGCTGCGTCGCGAAGCCGGTCGTGCCATTGCCGATTACAACATGATTGAAGATGGCGACAAGATCATGGTCTGTTTGAGCGGAGGAAAAGACTCCTTCACCATGCTCGATATTCTAATGAGTCTGCAAAAAAGCGCCCCAGTCAATTTTGAGTTGATCGCAGTAAATCTGGATCAGAAACAGCCTGGCTTTCCGGGAGATATCCTGCCAGCTTATCTGAAGTCCATCGGCATTAAATTCCACATTTTAGAACGCGATACCTATAGCATCGTTCAGGAAACCGTACCAGAAGGCAAAACAACCTGCGGTATTTGCTCTCGATTACGCCGCAGCACCCTTTATGCATTTGCAGATCAGATTGGTGCCAATAAAGTGGCATTGGGGCACCATCGTGACGATATCATTGAAACACTGTTTTTAAACATGTTTTACGGTGGCAAACTCAAGGCCATGCCACCTAAACTATTGAGCGACTCGAAAACCAATGTTCTGATTCGTCCACTGGCTTATTGCAAAGAGTCGGACATAGAAACTTTTGCCCAAATCAGACAATACCCTATTATCCCGTGTAATCTTTGTGGCTCTCAGGAAAATCTGCAACGACAGGCAATAAAAGCAATGTGTCGAGATTGGGAAGCTCAATATCCAGGACGAATTGAGAATATTTTCCGGTCTATGGCAAACATATCACTCTCACAACTTTCTGATCGGGGCCTGTTTGACTTTGAATCCCTTCAAGCCTCTGCAATCCCACTGGTACAGGAAAAGCCTGTAAGTGAATACTCACCAATGGTGTCAACGATAGTAAACACCTGGGAGCCTGAGTTATCAGAACAGGGAAGCGATTGTAACAAATCGACTACATCAGTAGTCGATTTGTAGTATTATTGATCATTATCAACTTTTAGCGTTTTGGAGTCACTGAATGGGCCTTTCAACCGCATGTAAGAATTGCAGCCTGCATCCTTTATGCTTACCTCTGGCACTGACGATGGATGATATGGATGCACTGGACGCAATTATTAAACGAGGTCGCCCAGTACAAAAAGGTGAACACCTTTTTTACCAGGGAGATGAGTTTAAGTCTGTCTACGCGGTTCGAACAGGAACCGTCAAAACCTACACGTTAACCAATGAAGGCGAAGAACAGATTACCGGTTTTCACCTTGCCAGTGAGCTGGTTGGTCTGGAAAGCTATGACTCAATTACCTACCCAGCTTCAGCTAAAGCCCTTGAAACAACGAATGTCTGCGAAATTCCAGTTGATCGACTTGATGAATTGGCGGGCAAAATGCCGGAGTTACGTCGCCAACTAATGCGCTTGATGAGCAAAGAGCTGCGCGAAGAGCAACAGATGATGTTATTGCTCAGCAAAAAAAGCGCAGAAGAACGTATAGCCTCATTCCTGATCAATCTGGCGGCTCGCTTCAAACGGCGAGGTTTTTCCGGCACTTCTTTTCGGCTGACTATGTCCCGTGCTGATATTGCAAACTACCTTGGTTTAGCTGTAGAAACCGTCAGCCGGGTTTTCACTCGTTTTCAAAAGCAAGAATTATTGGAATCAACCGGCAGTGCAAAAGACATTGTTATCAGTAATTTCGACGAACTGACGTCGATCGCATCACTTGCAGAATGCGAGAAAGTTGAGCTCGGTATTGACTGAAATCAAGAAAATCCCAAGTGGTCTCCGACCACTTTTTCTAACCTGATGTAAATCAAATATCACCCTATACCATTACATACACTGCACTTACCAGACAAACAAATAAAAATGGTGCGCGTTATGTTTCTAGACGTTGTTGTGTTATCAGGTATTGGCGTTGTTGCATTGATGGTGGCTTTCTTTGGAGGCGTTGGGTATTTTCTATACAAAGAATTGACTGTGCCGGTGGGTGTTTAGGTAAATCATTGATATCGAACCAATCTGCCTGCGCAATCTCGCCAGGCGCTGGGATGATCTCACCGCCCGCATATTCAGCATGAAACCCCAACATAAGCTGGTTTGGAAAGGGCCAGGCTTGACTATTCATATAGCAAATATTTTGAATATCAACATTGACTTCTTCTTTTACTTCTCGAACAACAGCCTGTTCAGCTGATTCACCCGATTCGATAAATCCGGCAATAGTGCTATACCAGCCTGACGATTGATGCCTTTCACCTTGAGCCAGTAGTACCTTCCTGCCATTAGTGATCAAGACAATGACACAAGGAGATATTCTAGGGTAAAAGCGCATCCTGCATGGCTCACATTGCATGGCAAACTCATGCTCCACCTGAACTAACGGTGCTGCACACCGACTGCAGAAGCGGTGCTGATCGCGCCATTCCAAATGAGCCCTGGCCCGACCACATAACATAAAAGCGGTCTCATTAAAAAAAGCTATATCCCGCAGACTTTTCGTTAGATCGGCGCTGTCAATGCCATCGGCAACAGCAGTGAAGTAGTCCTTACCATTTAATCGAGCAACATACTCCAAGCTATCCTGCAAAAACTCATGCTCGTCCAGTTGCCAAGCGATATCATAATCGTTCATCAGAACCTGATTATCATGCCATAGTATTAACCGGGATGACTCGGTCAATTCAGGCACCTGACCGGGTAATTCAACAGGGTATAATCCAAATTCATAAAGCATAGGAAATCAATCAATCAAATTTTTGTGTACTTTCATTAACTCATCATCTCGTTCAATTTTGAACCCAAATCGATTTGCTAACCCCAACATGGCACTATTCTCAGGCAAAACATCCGCAACAATGGTCGTAACCATTAATGAGCGCGCATAGTCGAACGTTTTTTCCATGAGTATACCTGCCAATCCTGTTCCTCGTGCAACAGGGTCAACCATAATGGCAAACTCAATTTCATTACGGTTGATATCCCACCAAAGGCGCATTTCCCCAAGCATCTGACCACCCTTCAATGCAACAAAGACCATTTCCCGTCGGTAATCAATCTGGCTCATCGTTGCCAATTCCAGGTGTTCAAATTTTAATCGACTAAAGAAAAAACGCAGCCGCAAAGATTCTGCATCGAAACGGGCAAAAAAGGCCTTTAACTCAGGCTCATCCTCTCCCTTGATCGGTCTTATCAGAACTCTCTGGCCGTCTTTCAGCTGAACCGTATCTTCCAATTCGGCAGGGTAAGGATTCAGGGCTGGACGAACCTTTTCACCAATAGAAACGGCAACACCAAGTACTAATGGCTTGGCTTCTCCCTGAATTAGCAGGTTCACTTCAACCCCGGCCAACCTCGGGTTATCAATAACCATCTGTGACAAGGATACACAGTGCATGACCAAGCGCTTCATATCACGATCAATATCATCGCTGCGCTCTAAGAGAACTTTATAGCCATGACTTTTTTCAATAAGCTGACGCGCCAATGACGTATTCAAGGGAACCATCGCGACCTGGCGGTCGGCCAACATATCAGCATGAGAACCGCCTTCGCCAAAGAAAATCATCGGACCATAGGTTTCATCACGGGTAATTCCAAGACTAAACTGTAAAGCATCAACTTTACGACGCATCGGCTGCACACCCCAACCTAGAATTCGAGAGTCAGGCAAACGCTTCTCTTTTTCAGCTTTCAATTCTTCATGAGCAATTCGCAGGGCTGCCTCATCTGGGATTTCTATGCGAGCACCACGCCATCGAGCAGCAGGAATGCGCTGATAAGCAAAAGGATAGCTGTAGGTTTCATGTACAATTCTTAATGCTGCCGGAAAATAACGGGGTGTCAGTCGGGTTACCAAGCGCTCAAAATCAGTATCAAATGTACTGTCGACAAGCTTGAATCCATAAGCACGCATCAAATAACGGCTTTCAGGCCAAGTCAGATATCGTCGATTATCCTTACGAGCCTGATTAATCACTCGTTGTGATTGATCTTTATCAGGCAGAAAATCCAATGCATCCGTCGTAGGGGTTTCACGCAGTTTTTCCTGAGCTTCAGTATGCCTTGCTAATGTCAAATAGGCGTTGACCGCCTCTGTTGGTGAGTCAAAGTTCAACAGACCCCTTCCATCAAACAGCTGACGTGCTTTCTGAGTGGTCAGACCACCCAGAAAGCAGGTCAGCACCAACCGCCTGGAACGCTTTGCATAGCTAAGCAATACTTTGGCAACTTCCAGACTGTCGGAACGGCGATTAGGGGAGTGAATCACTAACAACGCTCCGAGTCCCGGCTCTTTCTCTAACGCCTTCAGTAGATCAACATAAGAGTGACCATCGACCTGAGGCGGTAGAATGGCGGGATTGCCTCCGGTATCCTTGACATACCAGATCTGCTTTTTAACCTCCTCTGACAGAGGTTCAGCAGCAAGCACCCCTTGATTAGCCAGCAGATATTGGCGAGCTAACAAAGCGGTTCCCAGACCGTTACTGACAATTGCGAGATTCCTATAGTGAAGAGGCTTGGAGCGCGATAAGATTTCCAACCCTCCAAACAAGCCGTCAATCGTATCAACCTGCAGCACACCGGCACGAGTGAAGTACTCCGAGTCAATCTTTCGAATATCGGTTACGCCATTAGGTAACGCATCTCTTGTGTGAGTTCGTAGAGCAAGCACTTTTTTGGAACGAGACGCCGCTCGCAACGCGGTCAACAGTCGGTTGGCATCACGAATCTGCTCAAGATGAATCAATATTGCCTTCACTCGTCTATCTGCCGCCAAATAATCGACAACATCAGAAATACGGATATCAGCCGACGCCCCCAAAGTGAGGAAGTGAGAAAAACCAATACCTCGACCACCAGCCCAATCCAGTAGTGCAGAACCCAATGCTGCACTATGACCAACATAGGCAGATGATCCAGGTAAGGCTTCGATATGCGTATAACTGGCGTTCAAATGATGCTCCGGCACCAGAATGCCCAAGCAATTAGGCCCCATAAGGCGAATATTAAGAGTCCTGGCAAGGTCGGCGATCTTACGGTTATTTTCCTGGTTAAAATTCAATTGTCGCGCAAGCCCACCAGTCAAAATCATCGCAGCTCGAATATTTAAACGGCCCATCTGAATCAAGACACGGGGAATGGCCTCAGGTGGAATACAAATGATGGCCAGATCAACCGCTTCGGGGATATCTTTTAGATGACGTACACAACGAAAGCCAAACACTTGGCGATAAAATTTTAGATTGACAGCATAAACGGAGTGCTCAAACGACGACTTGCGCAAATTTTGAAGAACAAGTCCTCCCATGCTGCTTTCACGTTCTGAACCACCTACTACTGCTATTGATTTTGGCTTGAATCAAGATGGTAAGAACCGCACTGATCTATCACGAGAACTGTGAGCTTCACGACATGGGTGATGAGCATCCAGAATCGCCACGTCGAACCCAGGTGATACGTGAAAAGCTGCATGAGTTAGGTTTGACGGATGAGCTGATTCAACTAAAGGCCTTTGCAGCCAAGCGAGAGCAAGTCTTACGAGTACATGACATTATCTATGTTGAGCAATTGGATCGCATTAGTCCCAAACATGGCCTGATTCAGGCAGATCCGGACACACTCATGGGTCCTTACACTTGGGAAGCCAGTTATCTTGCTGCTGGCGCTGGTATCCAAGCCGTTGATGGAATTATTAATGGTGCTTTCAATCGTGCTTTTTGCGCTGTTCGTCCACCAGGACATCATGCGGAGCCTTCGGTTACGATGGGGTTCTGCTTCTTTAACAATATTGCTATAGCAGCTGAGCATGCTATTAAACATCACAACCTCAAAAAAGTAGCAATCATCGATTTTGATGTCCACCAGTGCAACGGAACTATCGAAGTATTTGAAAATCGGCCGGATGTAGCAATATTCACCAGTTTTCAACACCCTTTTTACCCAAACAAGCACTGGGCACTTGATCATCCTCATATACATCTGACCCCGATGGTCGCCTTTTCTGATGCGCGCGATATTAAACAAGCCTGGGGTGAAGAGTGGCGGCCAGCCTTGCTAGAGCACCAGCCTGAGATGATCTTTATTTCAGCAGGATTTGATGCACACACCAAAGATCCGTTAGGCCAGATTAACTGGCAGACAGATGATTATTATTGGTTAACCAATGCGATTAGAGATCTAGCAAATGATACTTGTAATGGAAGGATCGTTTCTATCTTGGAAGGCGGTTATCATTTGGAGGCTTTGGCTGAAAGTGCTGCAGTGCACATAAAAAGTTTGCTGGAAGATTAATCTTCCAGCAAGTCGCGATAGAGTGTCTCCCGATCAGGCTCCTCCAAGCTGATACGCCCCAAGATACCGGAGCGGAAATCTTTTAAAACAATTTCACTAACCTTATGCCAATCAACACTCTGACCGCGAACACAAGCACGCTTACGGGCAATCGCTTCCATACATTCCATCGCTGATGAATGTACTTTTTCAAGCTTATACCGTTCAATTAAGCTTTCGGGATAGCGTTGAGCCAGATAATCAACAGTGAAAAGAGCAATATCTTCATACTCTACAGCGGTATCGCGTATTGCACCGCTGGCTGCCAGCCGATAACCACCCAACTCACTTTCTGGCGATGGCCACATAATTCCAGGTGTATCCATTAAAGTAAAATCTTGAGATATCTGGATTTTCTGTTGCTTACGAGTAACCGCCGGTTCATCGCCAACCTTCGCAATTTTTTTGCCGACAAGACCATTAATCAGAGTTGATTTACCAACATTTGGAATACCAACAACGACTGTTCTTACAGCCTTACCTAGCCCTCCTCGATGAGGTGCCAATTGACGACAATAGTCTGGGACTTTCGCCAATTGCATCTTGTTACTCATAACAATTGGCACAACATGAATATCCTTTTCCTTCGATAAAAATGCAGTCCATTTCTCTGTGATATCAGGATCCGCCAAATCTGCCTTGCTAAGCAGCCTAAGGACAGGCTTATCGCGCCGAACTTCGGTCAAAATCGGATTCATGCTGGAGTGTGGAATTCGTGCATCCAGCACTTCAATAACGACATCTATCTTAGGAATAATTTCACTAATTTGACGTCGGGCTTTGGCCATGTGACCAGGAAACCAATTAATCTTCGCCATAACACTACAATATAATTTGAATTGTCCGATTGTAACACGCTATGCCCACTAAGTTCGGTTCCCCTGCAAACCGCCACTGTGCATGATGACTATATTTTTATTCTGTAATGACGGGTTTAAAGCCAGTTGAGTGTGAAGTGCGTAAAAGGCTTTTGCTGTATAGACAGGATCAAGAGGTATACCGGTCCTTCCCTCGAACCAGACTTTAAAGTTTTTTTGCTCCGCAGAAAGCTTACCAAACCCCCGCCCAGCAAACCCCTCCCATAAAGGTAGCGACTTATTCAGGCCAGTCACCCCGGTAATCTTTGAGCGTAAATCAGTGTATTGATCAGGGTCTTTAAAAACCGGAACACCAATTACCTCAACATTATAAGGAGCTGACATGAGCAGCCCTGAGAATGTAGATCCAGAACCAATAGCACAGATAACCACATCAGTCGTCGAAGGTATTGATCTCCACCATGACTTAGAACCTGCTATTGCTTCCTCAGACCAACCACCCTCATAGATAGGAAAAGATCGATCATATTTGTCCAACCAAGGCTGCCAAAATTCAGGGCTATAGCGTTGTTCGTACATCTGAAAATCAACAAAATGGATGGACATTCCCCAGGTTATGCAATCCATCAGAGTCGGTGTCAGTTCTTGCGCCGAAAAACCTCGCACAACACCTACGGTATTAAAGTTAAATTCGCGCCCAGCCCACGCCAAAGCATGAAGGTGATTAGAATACCGTCCACCAACTGAAATGAGGGTTGATTTATTTTGACTTCGTGCTTTATCAATAATGGGAAGTAACTTATACAGCTTATTCCCTGAAACAATGGGGTGAATTAAATCACCCCGCAGGATTTTGACATTTGAAAGCCCCGGCCATTCAGCCAAAGGAATAGTAGGTTTCTCAATCACTTATCGATTAACTGGTTTTCCTGAACATAGCGACATTATCTCCAACCAGTCGATGCTTGGAACACCTGTCACTAACACCAGGCTGGAAATCTGAAGGAGAATCAACTCGTTTCACTGGTACAGAACATTGACCACATTCTGAAGCATCGTAATGGGCCAGCCATGCTTTATAATGCTCCAATGTAACACCACATTTTTGCGCAGCAACGCCTAACGGTTTTTCTAAATAGTCTTCAAGTTGCCTTGCTGGTAATGTGATATGACCAGCGCCTGGATGATATGCAACAAAAACTAATTCCAGATCTTCCATTCGATCAAAAATCTCAGAGATATCGGCAGCAGATTCTGCTTCACTAAGCTCTGTTTTAAGCCTCTCAACTTCAGCCTGCCTCTCTTCCAGTTTTTTACTGAGCTCATGCACATTAAGTTCAAGAGACTTATTATGCCCCTTCAACTGAGCATTAGCAGATTCATACTTGACCAATGCAGTGCTTGTACTACCAAACTGAGCTTTCAACTCCGTAAGTTGTTTATCCAAGCGTGATCTTTCATCTTCAAGCAAAGCAATTCTAGCTTTCGATTCAGCTGCCTCATCACGCTTCGATTCCAGCCGCTTATTCAGTTGCTCAATTTCTGTAGATGAAGTATCAGAGACCTCATCTGCGTGCTGTTGATAACTGCTGACTTTTTCTTGAAACTCAGTAGATAAAGCTTTTGCCTGAGACAAAGCTTCCTTCAATTCATCTATTTCAAAGGTTTTTGCTGTTAGCTCTTCTTTTAATTGAACGACAGAATTTTGCTTCTCATCTTCTAACGCTCTCCGGTCACTCAATAGTTCCAGATATTCTTTTCTTAGCTGATCATATTGATCCTGCTGGCTTTCGGCCTGCTCCTGAAAACGAATCTGTTCACGTTCCAGTTTGGTATTACGATTCTGGAGTTTTTCCAAGAGAACTTTGTTTTGATTTGCTTGCTGCTCTAAATCCTGAGCTCGATGACGGTAGGTTTGAGCTTCATTACGCATTGCTCGCTTAACCTGGTCAATTTCATCTTTATACTTCTCTTCCAGTGTTTGCAGCGTTTGCTTTTGTCGATTAATCAAAGCGTCAACTTTTTGCTGGAACTCAACAGCTTGTTCTGCAAGCTTTTGATTAATCACATCTGTACTAACTTGAGCTTGAGCGATGTTATCGAGTACAGGTAACTCCACCGGTTCGGACATTAATGGAACATCATCTTCTACAGATTGGCTCACAACTGGAATTTCAGAATCCAGTACGTCTCTGTCATCTGCAATCAATCCCAGCTTATTGCGTATTACGGAGTCAATGAGTAATTGAAAATGATTAACTTCTCGCTGATTAGGCTCCCACAGTTCTCGCTGATACCAAGATACAGAACATTGACTACGACAAGCTAACCGGATTGGCCCAGCGCCTAAATCAGGGCCAGGACCGGCGTTCTCAGCCAAATGTTTCAATGGAATATTCCAATCTTCGTCAGCAAAGCCTTGTGCATTAAATGCAATTTGAAAAGTTACTACACTATGAATTCTTAGAGTTGAGTCAATTTTCAGGTATGCGGCATTAACCTCCTTATTAGCCAATTCCAGAATGCCGACAACACCATCTAAAACAGCTTCAAATTCTGAATATCGCATTTCCTTAACAATGGAAGTTTTCCCAAAGAAGAAAATCGCTTCAAATAATTCCTTATTTTTCCTCGCCAACATAGGTTGCCTCAAAAATACGCCGATTTACAATTTCTAGTACTACTAACGAACGAACATTCTATTTTTATCCACACCCATCAACTGTGACTTATTCACCACTAATTCCGTGCGTCAGATATAAATTTCAAGAATGTGACATAGTTGACTTTTTCTCAAGCTTTATCAAGGCCGAACTGGCGATTAAATCTAAAAACAAGGCAAAAGAACCTAATGTAAAGCCAGATTTTCATTATTCATTTTGGCATCATAAAAGCAAATAAAGAGACTTGGCTCTTAGGGAGGCAAAGAATATCCTGAATCCGTGACTCCATAGTGGATGCAGGGTGTAAGAGCTTGATTTCTATTTGTTTTTCAAAAATTGCAGGTGCACCCATAGGTTCATTGAAATTTGATATTTGATAGAACCAATCAGGCTTGCTGTGAGTAGCAACAGACTCTCTAAGATTGGCCCAATAGAAACTTCCCATATCCAGAATGATTGAGGATTAATACAGCTTCATTTCCAAACTCCTGATAACAAAGCATTCCAAAATCATTTAATGGAATATAAAAAAAGACTGGATGGTCCGACAACTCGGCCCGCGATTAGCCTACTGGCTCGGTCGCGACTGTCATATTTTGAATATCACAACACCTCGATACTGAGGAAAAGTGGCGGAACGGACGGGACTCGATGGTCCGGCAACTCGGCCCGCGATTAGCCTACTGGCTTGGTCGCGACTGTCATACTTTGAATATCAAAACACCTCGATACTGAGGAAAAGTGGCGGAACGGACGGGACTCGAACCCGCGACCCCCGGCGTGACAGGCCGGTATTCTAACCAACTGAACTACCGCTCCGAGGTAGGGACTGTATAAAAATCAGAAATAGCCAAATTAATCAATTCGGCCCGCGATTAGCCTGCTGGCTCGGTCGCGATTGTTATGCTTTGAATCTCACAACCCCCCTATACTGAGGGGAAATGGCGGAACTCAATGGTCCGACAGCTCGGCCCGCGATTAGCCTACTGGCTTGGTCGCGACTATCATGCTTTGAATCTCACAACACCTCTATATATTGAGGGAAATGGCGGAACGGACGGGACTCGATGGTCCGACAGCTCGGCCCGCGATTAGCCTACTGG
>JARRJP010000035.1:0-54214 GCA_037389025.1 Reinekea sp.
AACGCAAAAAAAGCAACTCCAGCAGAACAGTTTGAAACAGCATGGCAACAACTGCAAAAACAGCAGAAACAGAATGCCAAACTGGAACAAGACGTTGTTAATCTGGCCAAGCAGGTACGAGAACAACTAGCCGAGCCGGAGCTGAACTTTGCACAGGCGCTTTACGACTCTTGCGAGCATTTGCTGAAATTCGTCAACTACAAGTCGTTAAGTGATCTGCAGCGGGCAACACTGTTTGAGTGGTGTACAGAATATATGGGGGATATTATCGCCAGTCCATTTGCCTGCGGTATTGATATCAGCCCACTGCAAAAAGCTTGTCAGGAGGCATTGGAGAAGCACTACCCCGACCTGAAATATGCTAATGAGCAACAGCCCTGGTCTGAATCGGAAGATGTTGATATCGAAAAAATGTTCTCTGACCTGTTTGATGAACCAGAGGCAACCGGGGCCGAGAACAACGCCACGGAGGATGAGCCATTTGATGGCGAAAAAGCAGCAGAAGATTTTTTCGAGCGTTTCTTTGGCCAGAAGGATGAAAACAAACGGCAACGCGAAGCGGAAGGCAAATCTATTAACCAGATGCTGAAAGCCTCATCAATTAATAAAATGTTTCGCAAAATTGCTCGGGTGCTTCATCCGGATCGAGAACAGGATGAAACACTGAAAGCCGAGAAAAACCGATTGATGGGTACCCTGATCGAAGCTCGGGACAACAATAATATCCCAGAGATTTTTGCCCTCTACTCCGAATATGTCGGCGAATCACCGACAACCGAAATAGCCGAAGATATAGAAGAAGTTACGCAGATGCTCAAACATCAGTGTTTACACCTTCAGGTAAACAAGCTTCAATTCCTTGCACAGGATCCATTTCTTGAGCTGGTACACGAACGCTTTTATCGCCGAAGCAAAGCCGCACGGCAAAAAGCAATAAACGAACACCTGGAGGAATTGGAAGAAATGAGGCTCGATGAAGAACAGATGATCAGTGAAGTTCAGAATTTGAAAACGCTGAAATCTTATATGAAGAGTCAAATGCAGAGCGCTGAGAATCTGTATGGTTTTGCGTTTGTAGGTTATTAGATTACACCTGAAGCCGTTTCTGCCATGGGAAGGGTAGCGTTTCACCTAGTGTAGTGTCTTGAACCTGAATCCGTGACTCCATAGCGGCGCAGTGCGCAAGCCATTGATTCCTCTTTGCTTCCCAAAAATTGGGGTGAACTATGGGTGCACCTGCAATTTTTGAAAAGCAAATAGAAATCAAGCTCTTACACCCTACATCCACTTTGGAGTCACGGATTCAGGTTGAATAAAACCTGTATTTTAGCCGGGCAGGGCCGTAGACCATGGCCTATCTGCTGATGGCACATAGACCGCAGCACACACAATCTCCTGAAATGGAGCTTCAGGTTGGGTGATGGATCAACAACCAGCCAGTACTTTTGCCACTAATCAAGAAATACCTCTCCATCATTCAACAGAAATTCGACGATCATGGATTTTCTGGCTAGTCTCTTCAATAGTTCCAGTTTAAATGTGCGGGTGTATGTAATGCGAATCACATTGATACAGAGAATTATAGCTGGTTTTTCTGTCGTATTGCTTTTGCTTATCAGCATTTCCAGTAGCGCTTATTTTTCGCAGAAACGCATGACTGCGCAACTTGTCATGACATCGACGACCATCCCTGAATTACTGAATAGGGCCAGTTACACTCTGCTGAATATGCAGACAGCAAATCAAACCATGTTCCAACATGCTACAACGAGAGATCTGGAAAATCGCAACGCCCTTAAAGAATCTTTTGAAGAATATCACCAAAAATACCGTGAACAAGCCAACGAGTTATTGGCCTTGCTCGAACCGTTCCCGGATATAAAACAATCCTTTCAGCAAGCAATGAAGCAGGCTGACAAGCTGTTATCTAAAGCTGCCAGCCACTTTCAACTTCAGGACCAACGAGTTGAGGCACAAGCCCAGTCTTTCCGAAAGCTCACAGAATTTGCCGAAGAGTTCCAGTATTTTACTGAAGACATATCAGATCTGCTGGAAGAAGCTGAAGATGAGCTCTATGGCGAGGATATCATTGATAGGATAGAGTCCATTGCCATTTCAGGTGATGGCGCACAACTTTATCTGTTCAAAATCATGGCTGTAGAAGATGAAAAAAGTTTCAATTCTTTTTATCAGGAACTTGAACGCTTCTTAGGCCAGATCAATGCCAATGTACAGGCAGTTGAAGCTATTAAGCCCGGCTTTTTGGATGCCCTGAGGTTTTACCAGGTCTTACTCGATAATGCCATCCATAATCCTGACGGGCTGTTTCAGCAGCACATCACCTCAATAAGACTGGATAATCAATCACAGGAAACTCTTTCAGATATTACGGCTCAAGCTAAGCTGGCTGATAATGCACTTTCCAGCACAACCAGTAAGATAGAGGCCCTGTCAGTCAGCGCTCGTTCACAGGCCGAGGGCGTCTTTAAGCAATCCTCTACAATAAATATCGCCTTGACTCTGGCCTCAATAATGATCGCTGTACTCATTGCCTCCACCGTTGTCATCTCGATTCGCGCACCACTAAAAACCATCATGGCCGCACTTAAGCGTTTGGCCTCAGGAGACCTGACAGCGCGAATCAATCAGAATTACCGTTCTGAACTGGGCTTCGTTGTCGATGATATCAATCATTTGAATCAGCAACTCAATCAGCTGATTGGTCAAATACAGCAATCCGCGCAAACTATAAATGATGTCGCAGAAGACAATCTGAAAAAGAGTGAGCAGACCAGCAAAAGTGTTATCGAGCAGCGCCAGCAAACTGAATCCGTGGCAACAGCGGTCAACCAAATGGATTCAGCTGTACATGAAGTAGCCATCCATGCGGCCAACACCAGCGATGAAGTGTCTCAGGTGACCGAAAAAGCACAAGCCAATATGGCCAGCATGAACCAGAATTTGAGTTTTATTAATGACTTGAAAAATTCCCTGACCAGTGCTTCAAATGTTATCGCAACGTTGTCGGATGAATCACAGCGGATCGGGGATATTCTCAGCGTTATCCAGGGTATCGCCGAACAGATCAATTTGTTAGCCCTCAATGCCGCTATCGAAGCCGCCCGAGCTGGTGATCAAGGCCGGGGGTTTGCCGTAGTTGCGGATGAAGTCAGAACACTTGCCAATCGGACACAACAGTCCGCGAATGAAATCGGCACCATGATTGAGAGCCTTCAACTGAAAGCAAGCGAAGCTGTCTCTATTGTGACCGATAACTTGCAACATGCCGATCAATCGGTTATTTATACGCAGCAATCCACTGAATCATTGCAGGATATGGTACGAAGTCTTGTTAATGTCAGTGATATGAGTCGCTCTATCGCCTCTGCTTCAGAGCAGCAAAAGAGCGTTACTCATGAACTGGCCGAAAATATTACCAGTATCTCGACCATGATTGAGGACATTGAAAGCAACGCCACTCAAGCGGCAAAAAACAGTGAGTCACTTAATGCACTTTCGACACAACAAACTCAGTTAGTCAGTCGGTTTCAACTGGAATCAGGAGATTAATGCTGTCCACCAGCCATTTTGATTCAACGCAAAAGAGCTCACATATCAGTACGGTTAGACTGGTAGTATATTGGCGCGATGAATCAAAGGTAAAACGAACAAATGGCATATCCAACTGTTGTGACATATCACATTTTATCGCCTTCCTTTCCCTTAAAAGATAACATCCTGGCGTCTCAAGATAACGCAATTTCTCTGCCTACCCATAAACTAATGCCATAGCTCGACTGGAGGCGATATGAATCAACTATCTCTATTTATGTTTACCTGCGCGGCCGTGATCGGTTCCGCACAGGCAACCCCGGATATGGCACAGGCCTGGCAGACGCTGAGTGCACAAAGCTCATCACTGAAGTCGTTGCAGGCAACGCTTGATGCCAAGTCTTATGACGTACAGCAGGCAAAGGCTCGCAGACTGCCTTCGCTGAATGTCAGCGGTCGTTGGAATCAATTGGATGATGAAATTGGTCTGTGGATTGATCCCAGCATCATCATGCCAACACTTAAGCCTATCTATTATCCGATTCAGGACGATCATTTTTTTGAAGCCCAACTGACAGCAAAGCTGCCGCTGTATACCGGCGGCGCAATTCAAGCGGGCATCAATGCTGCAAATGCGCATTTCAACCTCGCCAGCGCACAGGCAGAACAGGAAAAGAATGATCTGTTTACTACTTTCGTTGAGCGCTATCTGAGTGTGCAGCTGGCGGAACAGAAAGTGGCAATTCGCCGTCAGGCACTGGACAATCTTGAGCAGCATCTACACCGCGCCGAGCGAATGTACAGCGAAGGTACGCTGGCGCTGACCGAAAAGCTACAGACACAGGTAGAACGAGATAAGGCACTGCGCAATTGGCGACAGGCAACTCAGGATGTGCAGCTGGCCAGCACAGCCTATAAGGCCTTGTTTGGTGGCGAGGCAGATCTGCCCAGTGGTGAGTTGGTTTATCAGGATATCCAGTTACCATCAGAAAACGAGATCAACCAACAAGTACATTCGCAATCGCCAGTATTGGAACAACTGAATGCCAACCGCCATTTATTAAGCGCAGGAAAAAAACTCAATAATGCCGACTATCTGCCTAAAGTCGCAGCCTTTGCCCAAGTTGAACTTTATCCAGAAGACCTGACGGCACTCGATCCAAACTGGAGTGTCGGCATCGCTCTGGAATGGAAACTACTGGATCCACTCTGGTACACCCATAAGCAGGCGTTGAACAGTCAGCAAACGGCATTGCAGTGGAAGAAGACTCAGGTTGAGAGCGACCTGGCGGTTCTGATACAGCAATACCTGAGTGCCATCGACCAGGCCCACAGTGATTATCAGGCATTGCTGTCCAGTATTGACCTGGCTAACGAGAACCTTCGCCTGCAAGGCAAAGCCTTCGAGCAGGGCTTACGTACCTCGCTCGACAAAATCGATGCGCAACTACTGGTCACCGGGCTTGAACTGGAAAGCCAGAAAGCACTGTTTGATTACTACCTTGCCAGCGCACGACTGTATGCCCTGATGCAGGAACAGAGCCGTTTTTTGCAATGGGTGCAAAGTGCCCAACAACCCTAATGCCAACCCGGATTTTTTCAGGAGAGACTTATGAAACGCAGCACCAGTATTATTACCGCCGTCTATATACTCGGGTTGGTCGGTTTTATTGCCCACGGTTACAGCACACAAACCAATCAACCATCGTCCATTATTCAGGGTACGGTGGAGGCGCCTGAAATTCGCATCAGCGCGAAAATTCCCGGCCGGGTTGCAGACATCTATGTGCATGAGGGTCAGAAAGTCGCAAAGGGTGATCTGATTTTTTCTCTGGAAAGCCCCGAGCTGGAAGCAAAACGCGCTCAAGCTCAGGCATTGATCGACGCCAAGACGGCATTAAGTGAACGAGCACAGCGCGGGGCTCGCAGTGAAGAAGTTCAGATCGCAAAAGATAATCTGGCTCGCGCCCGTACCGGTGAAGAGCTGGCTAAAAAATCGCTGCAACGCATTCAGAATTTGTATGACGATGGATTGATTCCGGCACAGGATCTGGATGAAGCACAGGCAAAAGCAACAGCCGCGAAATTTGCCCGCCAAGCCGCTGAGCAACAAAATGAAATGGCTCAGAATGGTACAGAGCGTGAATTGATTGATGCCGCCCATAGCGACCTGCAAGCCGCTGAAGGTGTCTTGGCTGAAGTTGAGGCCGCACTGGCAGAAACCCAGATTCACGCCCAGCGTTCAGGCATTGTCACAGACGTACTAATTCACGCAGGGGAAATTTCTCCGGCTGGTTTTCCGGTAGTCACGCTGGTGGATATGGACCGAGCTTATGTTCGCTTTCACGTGCTTGAGGACCAGCTCAGTCAGTTTAAACAAGACGAGACTGTCAATGTACTGTTGCCAGGCCTTGATAAAAATGCCTCACTGACAATCAGCGATGTATCCGTCATGGGTGATTACGCCAACTGGCGCGCCAGCACACCCGGTGAGTATGACCTGCGAACCTTTGAAATTCAGGCTCGCCCCACGCAACCACAAGCGGATTGGCGAGTAGGCCTGACCGCCGTCATTACTCCCCCTCAGGACAATCAGTAATGATCTTATTTACTGTTATTCAGCGCGAATGGCAGCGGCTAATGTCGCAACCCACCTACTGGGCTGCACTCTTTTTAATGCCTCTGCTGGTGCTGGGCAGCGTCTGTGCCATCATTAAAGTTCCACAGGTAAATGATGTGGTGATGGATGTGGTGGATCTGGATCAAACGTCCGCATCCCGTGATCTGCGCTTTCGATTTGATGCCAGTGCTGCGGTAACTCTTGGCAAAATCTTAATGAGCCCATCGCAGGCATTGGAGCGTGCCCGTACAAAACAAAGTTTTGGTTATTTGCTGATTCCAGAAGGCTTTCATCAGGCCTTGGTCAGTGGTGAGCAGGTTAACGTCACCGCGTTTGTCAATCAGCAGAGTTACATGCTGGGAAATATTCTCAGTAATCAGGTGATTCGCAATGTACTGCAATCGAGTATTCGCGAGACAACAGTGCATCTAATGTCTGGTGGTGCGTTACAGGAGCAGGCTCTGGCTCAGGTCATTGCGCTGAAAGGTTCTCGCAGTGTCTTGGGAAACAGCCATCTGAATTATCAATCATTTCTGCTGGCCTCACTCTTGCCGCACCTGTGGCATGTCTTTGTGATGCTGGTGACGGTGGTTGCCGTTGGTGATGAATTTAAAAACGGCACAACGCAACAATGGATGGACAGCGCTGGCCAACACCTTTCGATTGCATTGTTGGGCAAGCTCGCCATCCCCGGGTTGGTGTTGGGGTTGTGGATCAGCGCAATTGATCTTTATGTTGTGAATATCACCGGACTTGCCGCTTACTCCGATCTGAGCGCGTTACTGGTTTCCGGTTGGATCACTCAATTCAGTTATCACTGCGCCGGGCTGCTGGCTGTAGCCTTGACTCATAACTATCGCACCAGCCTCAGTCTGGCCGCCTTTTACAGCGCGCCCGCCTTTGCTTTTGTCGGCGTCACCTTTCCAACCTTTGATATGAATAACGCAGCACAACTGTGGCAGTCCTTATTGCCAATCAGCCAACTGATTCAGATTCAGAATCTGGTGCTGCACTGGCAGGTGCCACTGGCTGAACTGTGGCCGCAGCTTGCCAGGCTCGGCGTTTATATACTGGTGTTTTCACTGCCCGCACTGGCACTGATTCGCCGTAAAGTCAGCAACTCTGATTACTGGTACAAACACTGATGAACCTTATTTCGACCTTCCTTCATGAGCAGTACTGGCTATTCCGGCACAAAGGTGCAGCAATACTGCTGTTTGCCGCACCATTGATTTATTCACTGTTCTATCCATTGCCCTACCAGTTCGCAGTGGTTGAAGAAGTCCCATTGATCGTCTGGAACAATGACTTTTCCGCTGAATCCAGAAGCTGGATTGCCAAGCTTGATGCCAGCCCCGAACTGAGGGTGGTTGCCCAACTGGCTGGCGAACCCAACAAGGCACAGTGGCAACAATATGGCGATGCTCAGGCATTCGTTTATTTTCCACCGAATAGCCGTGACAAGCTGGTGCACCAACAGCAGGTCAATGTCGCTTATGGCGCTAAAGCTGATAATTTTCTGGTTTACAGCACGGCTTCGCGCGCTATAGGCTTGGTATTGGCAGACATCAACGAAAACTGGTCACTGCAATACCTGTATCTGAATGATAAAAATGCAGTGACCGCAGAACAGTATGCCAAACCAATCGACAGCTCAGTGGTGCCGCTGTTTAATGACCATTCAAGCTATATGCAATATCTGGTGCCCGCTGTGTTTATTCTGATTGTGCAGCAGGTATTGATGATGTCACTTGGTATGCAATGGTCATATCGCTTCGAATTGAATCGCCCAATCGGCAACGCATTCGCCCTATGGAATGCGCATTTGTGGATTTATACCTTACATGGGCTGGCACTGATTCTATTCTTTTTCCGTTGGGCGTTACCGCAGCAAGGCGTCGAAATCAATATAGATAATCGCTTATTGTTGCACACGGCCCTGCCATTTATTGTCGCCAGCATTGGTTTTGGCATGGTATTGACTCACCTTATGCGCAAGCAGGAAAGCGCCATTGTCTGGCTATTGCCAACATCCATTCCGATGCTGCTGCTCAGTGGCATAAGCTGGCCTAGCTTTGCCATGAACGAAGGGCTGCAGGCTGCTGCGATCTGGCTGCCATCCACCTGGGGGATCAATGCACTGATTGATGCAGTGTTCCTGCACCAGATGCCAGACATCATGATCGGCTGGCGCACTGCTCTATTCTGGCTTAGCCTGAGTTTATGGTTACGCCTGACGGTTACTGACGATATGACTGCTGCTGGCGATAATGCAGCGGAGACTGGCCCGTCCACTGTTTAAATGCGCGACTGAAATTGGCAAGCTCGGTAAATCCGAGCCGAAAGCCGATTTCCAGCACCGGTATATCGTCATGGCGAATGTATTCCAATGCCAATTCACGACGGGTTTCTGCGAGCAGATGACGAAAAGTCTGACCCTGCTCGGCGAGTTTGCGTTGCAGAGAACGCACCGACATATTCAAGGCACTGGCAACAGCTTCCTGAGTTGGTGTGCCCTGTGGCAACTGCTTGATAATTTCGGTGGCCACTCGGGCACTGACATCCCGTTTCAAAATCGCCAGATAGCGCCGACAATACGATCATTAAGCTCGGCCAATGCCGGATTAGCGGAAGGCAGCGGCCGCAGTAGCCTTTTTCTGTCGAACCAAACTTCATCAAATTCGCCGCCGTCAATAAGCTCACAGGGCAGATGTTGTTGATAACGCACATACTGTTGAGCATCCAGTTTACGGCGCAATTGCAAACGAAGAGGCTGTATCTGTAGGCCAAAAAAGGCTCGACTGAGACTCAGCAACCCCAAAGCGGCGGCATCTCTCATTTCACGCACAGCATCACTCAAGCCGTTGTCACCAAATTGTTCGCGCAAAGCTTTTAACCTGAATCCGTGACTCCAGAGTGGATGCAGGGTGTAAGCCATTGATTTCTATTTGTTTTTCAAAAATTGCAGGTGCACCCATAGGTTCACCCCAATTTTTGGGAAGCAAAGAGGAATCAATGGCTTGCGCACTGCGCCGCGCTTTTACTGAAACTGCCTCAGACAGGCGACAACACTCAACATGCGAATAAAAGCAGCTTTGTTTTTGTACTGCCAGCAAAGTATTTGAGGCAACTCCACATCACTCACCTCTGAAAAGGAAATAGAATGAAGAGGCAATTTCTGAAAGCAGCCACTCTAAGTACCTGCTTGGCTGCAAGTGCCCTACCCAGTTACGGTTTCGACCTGTTTGGTCTGTTTGATAAAGAAAACAGCGTGCAAACACTGCTGGAGCACGTTCCAAACGACACCCTGCTATTGATAGCCAAAGAACAAGATAAATCTCTGATTAAGGAGATGGACAAATGGATTCAAAATAACCCTTGGGTAACAGGCAATCCTTACCAAGAAATGTTTGCTAACATGGATATAGACGAGCCAGGAGCCAACCTGCTGCTGTGGCTGGTTGAAGACTATTACGCTACAGCCCCTAAAGGTTATGCAGAACTCTATAAACATTATGGCCTGGACGAAAGCGGCGCATCTGTTATCTATACCGATGGCATTTATCCGGTTGTACGTATAGCACTGACAGATGAAACAACCTTCCCAGCATTGCTTCAGCAGGCCGCTAAAAATAACGAATATGAATTACAGCAACAGAAATTGGGCGATGAATCCATCTATGCCTTTCCACTGATTGACGAAAACGATGAACATCTGACACTTGGCTTTATGGTCAAAGACAAGGTGTTAACGGCAACGTTTTTTACCCACGCCGATGATGATGCCGCAAAAAAAGCACGCTTCGCACTGACTGAAGTTAAAGACTCTCAGGCACCAGGCAAATGGCAAGCGGACGGTAAAAGCTACAAGCTGGATAAATACCTGCGTGGTTACCTTGATTTCGTCAGCATTGCGAAGGCAGTTGTACAACCAGATAACAGAGCGCACCAACAGTTAGCAGCTTTAGTCGGTGATGATTTCAACAAGTTCGAACAGAATTTAAACCAGCAATGTCAACAGGAGATTATTGGCCTGATCAGCCAAAGTCCGCGTATTGTTTTTGGCAGTCAGAAACAAAACGTGGTTGGCGATAACATCAATTACGACCTCACCACCGTGCTGGAGTTGACCAACAGTGATGTCAAAACCAACCTGACTAAATTACGCGGTTTCCTGCCCAGCTATATCCTGGATAACAACGAGTTAGGCCTTGGTTTCGCGTTGGCACTGGATACTAATCAACTGGCTCCCGTTGCAACAGAACTGTGGACTCAGTTTACCGAAATTGAGTTTGACTGTGATGTACTGCAAACCGCTCAGGAAAAAGTCAAAGAACTGAACCCCGCCATCATCGGAATCGGCACAGCTATGATACAGGGTGCTTCAGGTGCCAGTGTCGGCATATTTGATTTTCAACTGGATGACAGTAACCCGCTGGGAGGTACGGTTGACGCGCTGGTTTCGCTCACTGCCAAACAACCTCAGGTCCTGGCATCAATGGCAACTCAGTTTGTACCGTTTCTGAGTGGCGTTGTCGTCCCTGACGACGGCAGCGCGGTTAACTTAAAATCCGACACCGTACCAATGGATATTTACGTCGCCAACAAAGGATCTCACCTGGTTGTTTATAGCGGCGAAAAATCCAAGGCAGCAGCAACAAAACTACTGGATGAAAATCCGGATGTAAACGGCATCGCCTCGTTCAAACTGGATTACAAACTGGCTGGCGAACTGATGATGCGAGCGGCTAAACCGATAGTGAATGCCGGATACAACGACGACGATTGTACCCACTTTTATAGAAGCGCATTAACTGTCTCAGGCTTGCCAATAAAACTGAGCAGTTTCAGCGACATTACCAAAAGCGGATTTGAAAGCAACTATGAATTTGATATGAACTTCGCTGAACTAGGTAACAAAAATCAATCCATTGCAGGCAGCTATCAACTGGAATATCTGGACTATGACTGCACCTGGGTTACGATCGGAACCGATGAACTGAATGATGATAAATCAGGCGTTTATTACGAAATGGACGACGCCGGTGCATGCCGAACCTACGAAAGCGAATACACTTGGGAACGGGCTGGTGATCTGATTACTCAGGATCTTAGCAGCGATCGTTATCGTGATGACTGTGAAAGTGAATGGGTCGAGGATGAAGTGGATGACTTCACCTGTAGCATCGTCAATCAATCTGGCAGTGAATTTTACTGCATCAGTTCTGAAGATGGAGAGTCAACGCTGTATCGGTATGTTCATCAGTAATGGCTTGATTTAATCCTGAATCCCTGACTTCTTCACGTGGATTCAGAATTATGAAACGGAGCTTTGGCTCCGTGTAAGCTATATCCCTTTTCAAAAGGGCAGCTTTATTTTCATTTTCGCCAACTCCAAAGTCGGCTTGGCCACAACTGGACGGGTTGTTTTCGGGCAGCCTTCCAGAAGTCCACCACTTTGTTCCAGCTCTTGACAGGGGAGGGGCCATTGCTTTCGAGCTGCGCCGCTATGGAGTCACGGATTCAGGTTACAGGTTTTATTCAAGCTTAAAGCATTACAGGCTCACTCGGATCTCTGGACGCGGACAACGACGCGCCCAGAGATATTCCCCGTATCGGGCTTATTGAGTCTCCGAGGCGAACAACCCTAGTTCGCCAAGTGCTATGAAGTCGCCATCGCCATTGTTGGCAGTAATGTTGAGCCGGTAGTATCGATAAGCGCCCGGATTTTCGAGGGTATAGGTTTTTATTTCGTAACGTTCGGCAAACAATTGGTCGCTCTGCCGATCCAGCGTCTCCCAGGAGGAGCTGTCGTTGGAACCTTGGAACTCCCAGTCTTTCGGGTCGCGCTCAACCTTGTCAAATGAGCTGATGACAGTATAGCGTTGCACGGTCTCGGTGCGGCCAAGGTCGTACTGCAGCAAACCGCTTACACCGCCAAAGAACCACTCCGTTGCCGAGTTCCCGTCGAAGGCGCTACTGGCGTTTAAGGAGTTGAGCGCACTGTCGTAGGCGGTGCCGCCGGTGGCGACGTTCACCAGAGGGCGAACCGGTGTGGTGCTGTCCTCGGGAGAAAGTTCACTGGTACCGGCGGAATTGCTCGCCGTTACTGTGTAATAGTAGGTCGTACCATTGGTCACCGAGGTGTCCGTGTAGCTACTACCTTTGACATCCGATGCGACGATTGTATAGGGCCCACCGCTGGTGGTGGAACGATTGATCGAATAGCCGGTGGCTCCGAAGGATGTCTGCCAGCGCAGTGGAACGGAGCCATCACCCGGCGAAGCCAGCAGAGCGGTAGGGGCGGCCGGGATAGAGATCAAAGCACCGCCGTCGCCGCCGGTGATCTGGACATGGCTGAAGGTCGATGTGTTCAAGGTCCCATTGTCAGCCGACGACACCACCAGACCGACATAGATCGTTTCGGGAATAGGACTATTGAGGCGACCGACATTGGTAGCGGCCCAGTTAGTGCCGTCCGGGGAAACATAGCCGGTGATCGCGTTACCGATGCGTTCGAGTTTCACCCAGTACGAGTCCAGCCCCTGAGCAAGAACCTTGTTTCCGTAGTTGCTACCCCCATACACTTCGAGCTTCTGCATGTTTTGTTCAAGATTGCCACTACTGGTAACGGCCATCCAGGCTCGGGGAGCCTCTACATCGAGGCTGGTACGCATCATCACACCCGCCTTTGCTCCCGGACTGGTTTCCTGTATCGATTCGACCTTGGCGATGATGGCACTGTCGCCGGTGAGGGCATTGTAAGCGAAGAAACAGCCATCGTTCCCAGACCAGATTTCGGCGCCCGCGCCATCGACACTCCAGGTATCCGACTCGGCGGCGTAGGTCGCCTGACCGGCCGGAGTGGCGCCACCGATATCAATACCACTGAATCCCTGAGTAATCGAGGTCGTCGAAGGGATAAGGAGTTCCGGCGCGGGTGTTGCGGTCGACGTGTCGACGTCCTTCAGAAACATGAAATTGCCGCTATCTACCGGCATCCAAAGGCGCCTCTGATCGATAAAAGGCGTTTCCAGGCCTTTGCGGACAGCGTAAGCACCATGAACCTGGAACAGCCCACTACTTCCACCGCCCCATCCTCGCCAACCGTGATTGGTGACGTCGGCGGTGTAGTAGCTATCGGTAGTACCGAATGGAATCTCAGTCGTGGGCACGAGCTCGTTTACTCTCGCGAAATATTCGCCTGCCGCCAGCAAGCGATTGTCAAAATCAGAATAGATGTCAATACCCTGCTTCCAGAGCGCCTCGGCGAGCATAACCAGTGATCGCAGTTGCCCATAGGCGTGCCCCTGATCACGAAGGTAGTCACCTAGCATCCCGATATCGTTGGAACTGCGCAGTCCAATATGCGCGAGCGTGCGGGTCTGATAGACCACCTCGTCCAGCTTCTCGACATCATCGTTGAAGATCGCCATTAATCCCAGAGAGACGAGGGCCAGCGCCCCCTTGTTGGCGGCTCCGTATTGGATTTCGCCATAGGGATTCGACGCTGGCATCAGGACATCGTTGAAATACTTCTTGACGGTCGCCGTGTCGGCCTCCGTCCAGCCTGGCCAAGTACCGCGCAGGATATCCGCACCGCCCACAAACATGTAGGCGTAGTCGCCCAGATCAAGCATCGACTCACGACCCGAGAACTCAGTCTGGGTGGTAGCCCAGGCCAGCAGGATCTCGCGCGCTTTTTTCGCATACCGGTCGTCCTGGGTGAAATACCACATCCGCGAGAGGTTCCAGATCGCGGTCATATCACTGCGCCAGGGCCAGATGTTCTCGTTGGGGCTGCGGCTCACTTTCTTGAACGGACCCGCCATCGCGAAGGTATACTGAGCCCTTCCGTCCTTCGACAAGAGCTCGAAGCCAGATGCCCAAGGCTCCCGGCCCTGGTCGATGTAGGTTTTCAGTGTCTCAAGATCCGACAGACTGAGTGGCGCGCCCGGATGGGTGATGGTGCGGACTGCAGGTTGACCGGAATCAGTATCATCGCCTTCAGTGACATCACCATCAGTGACATCGCCATCAGTAGCATCGCCATCAGTAGCATCGCCATCAGTGACATCACCATCAGTGACATCACCATCAGTAGTATCGCCTTCAGTAACGTTTGGGTCAGCGGCATCGATGGTCTCGACATTTGTTGTGAAATTCCCGCCCCCGACGTCACACGCGGATAATGCAGCCAAGCACAGGAAGGGAAGAGTAAATCGATTCAACAGGTTCATGGGTAACTCCGGTAATGGGCTTAACCTGAATCCGTGATTCCATAGCGGATGCAGAGTCACGGATTCAGGTTAACTCATGCATTCAGTTCACAAGTCATGTCCGACGCCAATGACGCCAAGATCGGATATGGTATATGTTTCCAGAACCCGCCTATACTCGGTTACACACACATTGCGGACTATTACTCAAAAAAGTGACCCCAGCAGTGTTGAATTCTAGGCGTTGTTGAGATAGTCAAACAAACCTGAATCCGTGACTCTTCAGTGGATGCAGAGTGTAAGAGCTTGATTTCTATTTGTGAGCCCAATTGCGTGAGATGCCACCAAGGCTTGGACACTGGAATACCGTATCGACTGGGGATTTGGCAGGGGCTGCTATTGGCGTACCTCGGTGAGTTGGACAGTGACCTGGAGTATGTCATGGCGGATTCCACCGTGGTCAGAGCCCATGTGTGCTGTTCGACAGGAAAAAAGCAACCCTGGCTGAAGAAGACTTAGGTCGTTCCAAAGGCGGATTCACCAGTAAAATCCACATGATTTCAGATGCCTTGGGAATGCCGCTGGCTTTTTGCATGACTGGTGGTAAGAAAACAGACTGCCAACAAGCCATAGAATTGTTGGAACAGTACCGTTATGAGTATGCCTTACTGGACAAAGCATATGACCTGAATGGGCTTCTGTGCAGGATACCAATATGCGCAGAATTAATGCGAATGCGTTTGTGTCGTTGCGACAGCTGCTTGAGCCGCAAGCATTCAGTGCAGAGGACATTCACGTCGTTCAGTTGACGAAGAGGTAACGCTTGGTAACACTTATATATCTGGCAAATGTTACCTTTGGAGGCAAACTTAGGTTTGCCAAACGGCAAAGGACGCCTGTGCGTCCTTCTTTTTCCTATGAGTTAGTATAGTTCCAGTTCCAGATCCAGATCCGAATAGATGGTGCGTAATTTTCGTTGCTCCATGTGGTCTTCTATTGCTCTGCGGGCGGCTAGTTTGCGGTGGTTCTCCTGGCGTTTATTTTCGCTGGCATCTGCGGGTTTATGCAGTATAGCGTCTTCAATATTGGCAAGTTCAAGCTCAAATAGGTTCGTAGACATGGTATATGCTCCTTTGGATGGCGACTGCCGAGTTCTTGTTATTGAATCGAGTAAACTGGGTCACTGGTACTAACGAAGCTTACTCTAGGAGATTCCTGTTTCAATTGCATGAAACACGTAGCAGGTGGTTTCACGGTGTTGGGCATCTCAACAGGAATCCCTAGCAGTTCAAAGCAAAAACGATACCTATTTCATGTTTTGCAGGTATTTAGCTGTCTTAGTTTGCCAAAATACGATATGGCATTGAAAAAGTGCATTTGATCGGCGATTGAATGTCGCCGTTTGAAGTCAGTGCACTGATTCGCTGGACTGAGTCAAGGTTTGCAGGTTGCTATGGCGGATTAAAGTGAGCACTTCTGATGCAGGCAGTGGGCGGCTGATGATAAATCCTTGTGCATAATCGCAACCCAGGTTTTCAAGATAGGTCAATTGCTCGCGCGTTTCGACGCCTTCGGCTACAACATTCAGCTTAAGGCTTTCCGCCATCGCCATAATCGCCTCTACTAAGGGGCTGCTTTGTCCATTACGGGATTCTGCTACAAAGGAACGATCAATTTTTAACGTGTCGATTGGCAGGCGTTTCAGGTAGCTCAATGATGAGTAGCCGGTGCCGAAATCGTCCAATGCCAAGCGCACGCCTAAAGATCGTAATTGATTCAGAAAATCCTGGGCATGGTTGATGTCTTCCATCAGCATACTTTCGGTTAATTCCAGTTCCAGGTATTCGGCGGGGAGCTGGGAGTTGCGCAAAGCATTATTTACAACATCATAAAGGTCATCGCGGCGAATTTGATGGCTGGACAGGTTTACTGAAATCGATACATCACCAAAGCCTCGTTCGCGCCATGTCGCGGCTTCAAGACAGGCTTTGTTCAGCACCTGCTCTCCAATGGCGGAAATCAGGCCGGTTTCTTCGGCCAGGGGAATAAATTCATCAGGACTAAGCAGGCCCTTATGCGGATGGCGCCAGCGTACCAGTGCTTCGACAGAATCAATAATGCCACTGCGCAGGTTCATTTTGGGCTGATAATCGACCGAGAAGTCGTTGTTGGCGATGGACTTGCGTAAGGCTTTTTCCAGTTGCAGACGTTCCAGCGGTGTGGTCGCCAGCTTGCGGTGATAAAACTGATAGTTGTTACCACCCTGGTATCTCGCCTGGTTCATGGCAGCGATAGCGTGGTTGAGCAGTTGGGTCAGATTACCTTTCTGTACAATGCAGACTCCGACGCTGGCGGTGACGATCAGCTCATGCTCACCGACCAGAAATGGCCGGGTAATCTCTGCCTGCATATGTTCCAGTGTGGTCAGCAGTTTTTCCTGATCGTTTTCGTACTCGATGATCAGGGCGAATTCATCGCTGGACAGACGTGCAACCTGGCGGATTGGTTCATCAAAGTTGCTTAACCGGGCGGCGAGGTCTTTCAGTAGCTGGTCACCGATTTCGATACCCAGACTTTCATTGACTGATTTAAAGCGGTCCAGATTCAGTACACAGACGGCGTAGTGTGATTCCTGCAGCGGATCATGTTCGCGAAACTGGCGCAGCACCTCGTGGAAATAGTGGCGATTGAACAGCCCGGTCAGCTTGTCGTAGTTGTTCAGGTAACTCAGTTCCTGCTCGGTACGCTTGGTTTCTGATTGGTCGCGACAGATGCCCAGATAGTGACTGACACTTTTGTCCTTACGGCGAATAGTTGTCAGTGTGAGGGACAACGGAAACCGATTTTTATCATTGCGTAGGGCGACCAGATCACCCTGCCAGCGACCATTGGACACCATGCCCTGGGAGATGGATTTTGCCTTTTCGGTGTGTATTACCTGGAATAGTGGCAGGTTGATCAGCTCGCCTTTCTGGCGGCTGAATATTTGACAGAATACCCGGTTTACAGTACGGAACTGCTGGTTTTCATCGAGCACGAAAACACCATCGGAGCTGTTGTTGAACAGACTGGATGACAGGCTGAGTTCTTCCTGTAGGCGCATATCTTCGCTGATATCGCGACGGGTGCCGATCATGCGGGTTGCGCGCTGATTTTCGTCTCGTTCGGTAATCCGGCCGATGTCTTCAAGCCAGTTGGGTTGGGCTGAGTCCGGTAGCATAATTCGATAACGGGCATGGTAGAACTCAGTTTTGCCGCGCATATGGCTGACCAGCTCACGACGGACCCGAACACGGTCTTCGGGAAAGACAAAATCGACCAGATTGAAATCTTGGTCGATGCTTTGTGGCAGATCACCGAAAAAACGACTGCTATCTGAATGGTAGACGTGACGATTCAGAATGTCCCAATCCCAGAAGCCAATGCCGGATGCTGTCATGGCGAGATTCAACTGTTCCTCGCTTTTGATCAGAGCCTGATTCACTTCCTTTCGTAATTGAACTTCCATGCTTAATTGTTTGTTGGCTTCTTCAATTTCATTGGTACGTTGTTGTATTTTGCTCTGCAGCTCGGCCTGATTATTGGTCAGCAGACGGGTCAGGCGTTCCGATTCCAATTCATTGCGCAGGCTCCGCAGTGACATGCGTTGGCTTTGAATTGTTCCCAGTATGATCAGTCCCATCAATGGGATGTGCACTTGATACAGAAAAGCACTGTGATTCGCCAGCAGAAAGGGGATGGGAACCATGGCAATGGGTGTGATAATGGCGGCTATCAGGTGCCCCTGAGAAAACATATACACACCGGCAATACCGGCAACGGCAATGGACAGAATCAGGCATATACCGTCCTGTCTGCCTTCCAGCCCCCACAGTAGTCCAGTTAAAAGGCACGGTAAGATAAACCAGGGGGTGGGGCTTGATAATGGGTTGTTCAACAACTGCTGCGCACTGAAGTGAGTCACCACAAGGCCGGCAGCGGCAACGACCAGAATGGCCAATGGTATCAGTAGTTGTACGGATGATGCGCCGGTAACATGATCAACGCAGCCACAGATCACACTCAATAAAATTGAAACAAGCCAAAACACCGGTGCGTTGCGCAACAGAATTTCAAAACGGCGATGGCGAAGCGTTTCACTGGTAAATTGCATAAATCCGCTGGATTAGTCAGATGATTTTGAGTATAGAGGGCGCATTACATAATGGCTTGTTTTTAGCAGTGATAAAAGCCAACACTCTAACAGTATGCAATTGTCGTAGAAAATATCGCTGAAAGCTGTGAACCACTACCAAATCACCATTTTTAAAAGGATTTCCCTTGATTTGATCTGAATCCACTCTGAAGTCACGGATGTCAGGTTATATTCACAATAAGGTTATTTTTGGATATGTTTTGCGGATCCGCTTCTCATGTTCTCATGCGGTTAGAACTCTGTTTATTCCGGCAATCATTGTATTCTGTATTAGCAGGCTCTGAGGCCCTTTGTTACACTTCCGGCTGTTTTTTTATCCAGTAATGTATCGCAGATGAATTCACTTCAGTTAAATACTCTCAATCCTCAACAACACGCTGCCGTCACCAGTGATTCTCAGAACCTTCTGGTGCTGGCAGGAGCCGGATCCGGTAAGACACGAGTGCTGACCTATCGTATCGGCTGGTTGATCGCTATGGGTCTGGCGTCGCCCTACAGCGTGTTGGCCGTAACCTTTACCAACAAAGCCGCACGCGAAATGAAAAGCCGGATTGAAGAGTTGTTGGAAACATCGTCCAACGGACTGTGGATAGGTACTTTTCATGGTTTGGCCCATCGGCTCTTAAAAGCACACTGGCAGCAGGCGCGATTGCCACAGAACTTTCAGGTCATGGACAGTGATGATCAGCTCCGGTTGGTGAAGCGTATTATCGCTGAAATGAACATTCAGGATGATCGAATACAACCCAAGCAGGTGCAGTGGTATATCAACGGTCAGAAGGATGAAGGTCGCCGTGCTCAATACGTTCTGACTCATGGGGATTGGTATGAAGAGACCCTGAAAGAGATATATCTGCGTTATGAAGAGTTGTGCCAGAACAGCGGTCTGGTCGACTTTGGTGAACTGCTGCTGCGCGCGCATGAGCTGTGGCTCAATGAACCTGGGGTTCTTGAGCATTATCAGTCGCGCTTTACTCATGTTCTGGTTGATGAGTTCCAGGATATCAACGACATCCAGTTTGCCTGGATGAAAGTTCTGGTGGGTGATCGGCTCAGTCTGACGATTGTCGGTGATGATGATCAGTCCATTTACGGTTGGCGCGGCGCCAAAGTAGAAAATATCCAACGTTTTGATCAGGATTTTCGTGAGGCCGAAATCATTCGTCTGGAGCAGAATTACCGATCTACCGCGACCATTCTCGAAGCTGCTAATGCGGTGATACAGAATAATGCCGGACGGTTGGGTAAAAACCTGTGGACGGAGGGCGACAAAGGCGAAGCAATCCGTCTGTATGCCGGATTTAATGAGCAGGATGAGGCGCGCTATATTGCCGATGAAATGAATCGCTTGATCGAGTCTGGCACCAATCCCAGTGAAATTGCATTGTTGTACCGCTCCAATGCTCAGTCGCGGGTTCTGGAAGAGGCACTGATTCATCTTAAAGTGCCATATCGGATCTATGGTGGTGTTCGTTTCTATGAGCGAATGGAGATCCGCAACGCTGTTGCCTATCTGAGACTGATCCTGAATCGTCAGGATGATGCTTCCATGGAGCGCATCCTGAACGTCCCTCCTCGCGGTATTGGTAATAAAACCTTCGAAACACTGCGTGTGTTTGCGCGCGACCAGGGTTGTTCATTGTGGCAGTCAGCGGAAATGGCGTTAACAAATGGTGTTTTTGCCAAGCGAGCGGCCTCGGCATTGCAGAATTTCATGACGTTGATGTCGGATATGGAGAAGACGGTTCTTGGTAAGGATGATCTGGGGGATATTGTTCGATATGTGAACGATGTCTCCGGAATGATCGAATACCACGAGAACGAAAAAGGTGAAAAAGGCCGGGTCAGAGTAGAAAACCTGAACGAATTGATTTCCGCTGCTCAGAGCTATGCCACGGATCTGGATTTTGATACCACGGCTGAACTGTTGGCTCAATTTATCTCCGAGGCCAGTTTGGATGCCGGTGATGCCCAGGCCGATGAGTTCGAAGATAGTGTGAACCTGATGACATTGCACAGTGCCAAAGGGCTGGAGTTTGATCACGTTTTTCTGGCGGGCCTGGAAGAAAATCTGTTTCCGCACAAGATGTCACTCGGCGATGCTGGTGGTTTGCAGGAAGAGCGACGCCTTGCCTATGTTGGTATCACCCGTGCCAAAAAAGAATTGACTCTGACCTACGCAGAAAGTCGTCGCCTCTATGGCAGTGAGACATTTAATACCTTGTCGCGTTTTGTTCGCGAGATTCCGGCAGAACTGGTGAACGAGGTTCGGTTACGCTCAACGGTGTCCCGTCCGGTGGATTTTGGTCTTCAACAGCAGATGGCAGTCGAAGATGCCGGCTTGTCACTTGGCCAGCGTGTGCGTCATACCATGTTTGGCGAAGGATTTATTCTTGCTGCCGAAGGTGGCGGTGCGCAGGCTAGAGTGACGGTTGCCTTTGATGATGGTAAAGAGCGTCAGTTGATGCTGCAGTATGCCAAACTGGAGCCGGCGTAGTTTGAGTGCGATTGAGTCTTTTGCCGCCGTCAGCGGTGAGCGGCCCCGAATATTGATTCTTGGCTCCATTCCCGGTGTCGCTTCGTTGAATGCGGTGCAGTATTACGCGCATCCGAGAAATGCGTTCTGGTCTATTATGGCGGCGTATTTCGGATTTTCGGCCAGTCTTGGTTATGCCGAACGACTTATGCAATTACAGAAAAACGGGGTTGCATTGTGGGATGTATTGCAACGCTGTGAGCGCCCTGGCAGCCTGGACAGTGCCATCAAACAGGAAACTATCGAAGTTAATCCGATTGATCAGTTGGTGACTGAATGCCCCAGTCTGAAAGGTATTTTGCTCAATGGTGGTAAAGCTGGCAAAGAGTTCAATAAAGCTTTTCCTGAGTTGGCGGCACACCCTGATATAAAGGTTCGGATAATGCCCTCAACCAGCCCTGCCTATGCCGCCATGCCGATGGCTGAAAAAACAAAGCGCTGGCATCAGGAATTGGATTCCTTGCTGACTTGAACCTGAATCAGTTCAGTTAATTTATCGGCTCTCTATTACGGATTTTCTCTATCTTGTCCAGGTTCAATGTATCTTCACGAGGTTGCAGTCGAACATGCAGTGCTGCTTTGGATAGCATATGTGCTGTCACTGGAGCCGTTAGAAAAATAAACAGAGTGATTAGCAACTCCTTGACCGAGAAACCATTTAATTGGTTCGAATGGAAAAGGATGGAAGCAATCAGAATGGCACCAATGCCCAGTGTGGACGCTTTGGTCGGAGCGTGCAGTCTCATATAAAAATCCGGCAAACGTGACAGGCCGATTGAGCCAACCAGCATAAAAACACCACCGATCACCAAAAGCAGAGAAACCAGTATTTCAACAATATTCATATGCGTCTCCTTATTCGATTATATCGCCCCGGAGTATGTACTTACATACTGCAGAGGTACTGACAAATCCGAGCATAGCGATAAACAAAGCCCCTTCATAGTACAGAGCTGAGCCCATAAATATGCCCAGCAACACAATCAGGGCGATGGCATTGATGTACATGGTGTCAAGCGCAATCACGCGATCGAGCATGTGCGGCCCTGCCATAAATCGCCAGAGATTCAGTAGCAGCGAAACGCCTATGACGGCACTGACCGCAAAAATAATGATATCTAACATCCGAAAATCTCCTTTAATGGTGCTTCATAGCGTTGCTTGATATGAGCAACCATTTCACTTTCATCTTCAACATGCAGGGCATGGACATAGAGCGTTTTTCGATCTTTTGATATTTCGGTACTGACTGTACCGGGGGTCAGAGATATGGTACTGGACAGTAATGTAATCGGCAGCGGATCTTTGATATCCAGTGGTATGGTGATGAAACCGGGACGCAACAGATGCAGTGGCCCAAGAACCTGTCTTGCAACAACCAGATTTGAAACCAGAATGTCCCATAACATCACCAGAACATATTTAACTGCCCTCATCGGTTTTTTAATTTGAGCTTTTTCGGTATTCAGTTCGCCAACCAGCTTCGGAATAAACCAGGCGAGGAGGATCGCAAGCAGAATATTACCGGGCGTAAATGAGTTGGTCAGTAGTAGCCAGACCGCAAGCAACAATAAAAAAGTAAACAGGTTGAACGATTGTATTACTTTAGTGTGGCTCATGTTCTATCGCCTCCTGAGATGCCATGGCGTCCAAGACCAGCTGAGTACTATTGTGAATATCCGCAGCAGCTTGCTCGGTATAGGCGGTTATTGGTCCGGCAAAAATGGTGAGTAAGGGTGTTGCCAGTAGCAGCAATACAATAGCGATTACCTGGGCAGGTGCCGCGCGTTCGGTGCCTGGCTTTGTACCGGATAAATGCCAGAACAGCGCTGTTCCGGCGCGTGAAAAGGCGATCATGACCAGCAGGCTGCTAAACAGAATAACGGGCCATACCCGGATTTGTTCTTCTGGGTCTATAACACTTTTCAATACCAGTGCTTTACCGATAAAGCCGGAAAGCGGCGGCAAGCCAACGACGGAAATGGCAGCAATGGTGTAGAAAGTGCTTATCATTCCTGCCTGGTTCATCGGTCGGGCGATGACAAAGCGATCCTGCGCAGGGCCGCGTTGTATCTGAATCTGATCGGCGAGCAGGAACAGTACCGCTGCTGCCAGTGTGGAGTGAACCAGATAATAAAGACCAGCCCCCAAAGCCTGGCCATTATTGATAACGAAAGTCAGCAACAGGGTGCCAACTGACATGATAATCACTTGAGTAGCCAGTTGGCGCAGATTGTAAGCGCCCAACGCGCCCAGCATGCTGAAAATCAGAGTGGCAATTGCCAGCGGCCAGATCCAGTCAACCCCCAGGTTTGCCAATGCTCCGGCATCATTGCCGAAAATACCACCAAAGACTCGATAAATGGCATACAGACCGACTTTAGTCATGATTGCAAATAGTGCCGCAACCGGTGCACTGGCGGCACTATAGGTTTTCGATAACCAGAATTGCAGTGGCATCATCGCGGACTTCAGGCCAAATACCAGTAGTAGCAACAGCGCTCCGGCTTTGGCAATGGCCAGATCTTCCGGCGCCAGCTCAGCAACCCGTACTGACATATCAGCCATATTCAATGTCCCTAGTGTGCCGTAGAGAGTGCCCAGAGCAAACAGGAAGAAAGCCGAGCCAATCAGGTTTAATGTCACATACTGTACGCCTGCGCGGGTTTTTTCCTTGCCGCCACCGTGGATCAATAAGGCATAGGATGCGATCAGCAGAACTTCAAAGAACACAAACAGATTAAAAATATCACCGGTCAGAAACGCACCGTTAATACCCATAACCTGAAACATAAATAACGGATAGAAAAACCGGCCACTGGTTTCGGTATAGGACGATCCATAGATGACAGCGCACAGTGCCAGGAAACCGGTTAACATTACCATCATGGCCGCCAGCCGATCAGCCAGTAACATGATGCCAAAAGGCGGTTGCCAGCCGCCGAGCACATAAATCATTGCACCGCTGGTGGTCACCTGCTTGATCAACAGCACCGATGTTATAAGCAGAACTGTAAGACTGAAGAATGCCAGATGGCGTTGCGCTCTGAGGCTTTTGGTCAGCCATGGCGATAACATCAGGAGCCCTGCCAGGGAAGGGATAAGAACAGGCAGAATCGGTAGATGATTCATCAGCGCTTCCCCTTCGACCGGTTATTGATGTCTGGTGGATTACCATCTACATGATCGTTGCCCAGATCCGCACGGGCACGCATCGACAGGATGACAATAAATGCAGTCATGGCGAAGCCGATGACGATGGCCGTCAAGACCAGGGCCTGTGGTAGCGGGTCCGTGTATTTTTCAGACTGTTTCAGAATCGGTGCTGCGGCTAATGCCAGTCGTCCACTGGCAAACAGGAACAGATTGACCGCATAAGACAGCAGTGTCAGCCCCATGACAACACTAAAGGTTGAGCCGCGCAGTGTCAGATAGATTCCACTGGCAGTCAGGACACCGACACATAACGCAAAAATCAATTCCATATCAGTGCTCCTTGGTTACACGAATGCGATCACTGGTGGTCAGGCCGCCCAGATTTGCCAGAATCAACATGCAGGCACCGATAACGGTCAGATAAACCCCCAGATCAAAGGCCATTGCGCTGGCCAGCTCTATATCGCCCAGCAGCGGCAGGTGGATGTGATCATGCCAGCTTTTCAGGAAAGGTTGTTGCCAGAAGAAACTGCCAACCCCGGTAATGAATGCAATTCCCAACCCACTGCTGATCAGGCTGAGATAGTTGAGACGAATGCGTTTATTCAAGAAACCATAACCACGTGCAATGTATTGCTGAATAATAGCGATGGAGGTGATCAGCCCGGCAATAAAGCCACCACCAGGCAGGTTATGGCCGCGTATTAAGATGTAGAAAGAAACCAGTAATGCCAGAGGCAACAGCGCCTGCGAAATCACCTGAAACATGATTGGGTGTTTGTCTTCCGCCCAAGGTAAGCCATCCGCATCTGCATTGCTTTGGAACAGCTTCATGTGAGCAATTAATTTATAGATTCCCAGTGCAGCAATGCCAAGCACCGTAATTTCACCAAAAGTATCAAAGCCTCGGAAGTCCACCAGAATAACATTGACGATGTTGGTGCCACCGCCAAGTGTTTTGGCATTTTCGATGTAAAACCAGGACAGACTATCCATTGGTCGCGTCATCAGTGCATAGGCGATGGTCCCGACTACACCGCCGATCAGTACCGATAACGAAGCATCGCGCACAATTTGTTTGGGCGGTGAATAGGTTTTGATTTGCTGCGGCAGGAAATAGAGTGCCAGTAGCAGCAAAATAATGGTGACAACCTCAACCGAAAGTTGTGTCAGTGCTAAATCCGGCGCGGAAAACAGTGCGAATGCGATAGAAACAATCATGCCGACAATTGACAACAGCAGAATGGACAATAACCTCAGGTGATGCCAGATCACGGTTGCGATAGAGCTGACACATAACAACGTTGCTCCTGCAATCATGACGGTATCAACCGGGATGATCGGTTTTAGACCGGTCGTAGAGTTCAGCTCCATCAGCGGAACAATTGTCAGCCCAAGCGCCATCATCAATAACCAGAAAACGGAGCGTTGAGTTGAACCATTGTCAAACCAGACAAGAAAAACGCGCACAATATCCCGCACCTTTTTAATGAAGATGTCGAACAGCTCGCTTTCATTACGTTCAGTAAACTGATCCTGGAAGCGGAATAATCTGTGTCGGTTCATGTACAGCACACCGCCTCCGATCAGGGCCGTTATACTCATTAACAGTGGCAGATTAAAACCGTGCCAGAGTTTTAAATGGTATTCCGGCGGATAACTGCCAAGTACGGCATTGGAAGCGGAATGCAATAACTCGCCAACGGTCCTATCAGGAATAATCCCAACGATCAGACACAAAGCCACCAGTACTTCTACCGGAACTCGCATATAGCGAGGTGGTTCGTGTGGTGTTTTGGGTAGATCGATAGACTCGCCGTTGAAGAATACATCGTGGATAAAACGTAACGAGTAGGCGACTGAGAATGCCGCGCCAATGGTTGCGAACACCGGAATCATCCATGAGATGGAACCCAATGTGCTTTGTTCCAATGTTTCGGCAAAGAACATTTCCTTGGACAGAAAACCATTCAACAGCGGCACACCCGCCATGGCTGCTGAGGCCACCATGGCCAGAGCCGCAGTTTGCGGCATGTATTTCCATAGACCATTCAGGCGTCGCATGTCCCTAGAGCCGGATTCATGATCAATAATGCCTGCAGCCATAAACAACGAAGCCTTGAATATAGCGTGGTTGATAATGTGAAAGATGGCCGCTACAGCTGCCAGTTGAGTTCCCATTCCCAAGAGCAATACGATAAGACCCAAATGACTGACTGTGGAATAAGCCAACAATCCTTTCAGGTCGTGTTTGAACAAGGCCATGTAGGCACCGGCCAAAAGTGTCATCAGACCGGTTAGGCTGACAATAAGAAACCAGGCTTCGGTTCCTGAGAGAACTGGGAACATACGAGCAATAAGGAAAATCCCAGCTTTAACCATCGTTGCCGAATGCAGATAAGCACTGACTGGTGTCGGCGCTGCCATTGCATGAGGCAGCCAGAAATGAAATGGAAACTGGGCAGACTTGGTAAAGGCTCCTAATAATATAAGCACCAGAATTACCAGATAATGTGTCGAGTTTCGAATCAGGTCGCCGCTGCTCAGTACTATGTCCAGATCATAGCTGCCAACGACTTGTCCGATCAGAATAATACCTGCCAGTAATGCCAGACCACCGGCACCGGTAATCGTCAGGGCCATGCGTGCACCTTTGCGTGCATCGGAGAGATGATTCCAGTAACTGATCAGCAGGAAAGAGCTAAGACTGGTCAGCTCCCAGAAAAACCAGAGCTGAAGAAGGTTGTTGGACAGTACAATACCCATCATGGCCGTCATGAATAGCATCAGGAAACTGTAGAATCGACCAATATGATCTTTTTCAGATAGATAGTATCGGGCGTAGAGAATAACCAGCAGACCAATACCCAGAATCAGAATGGCAAACAGCAATGTGAGACCGTCCAGCCGGAACGCAACGTCCAGTCCCAAAGCAGGCACCCATTCTTTGCTGTAGCGAATGATTTCACCGCGATAAACTCGGTTAGTCTGTAACCCGATCATCGCCAGGGCGATGGCTGGAAACAGAGCCGTGATGGCAGCACAGCTCGTGCGTCCCAGGCGACAAGTAAACCAGGGTACAAGACCGCCAATGAATGTCAGCAGTGGCATCCAGTATAGACTCATAAAGTCCAGCTCTCCGGCATAGGTGATTTTTTTAGAGTAGCCGAAAAGTGTAACAAAGTTCGAAGTCAGTCTAAGGTAAACCTGAAAGTTAGTGACTTTAGGCTCTAAAGACCATTCTGAATTTGTGGTTAAACCGTTGTCTTCACTGCCCTTGAATCCTACCCTCCAGACCAGCTTTAAAAGTAGGTTCTTTATTTTCAGTACGAATAAAAAATAGCACTGACTCCTCGGTATTGAGGTTAAACCTGAATCCGTGACTCCAGAGTGGATGCAGGGTGTAAGAGCTTGATTTCTATTTGTTTTTCAAAAATTGCAGGTGCACCCATAGGTTCATTGAAATTTCCACTGAATGCTCAACTTCAGCGTTTGTCCGGTGACATTTGTTTCAACCCAAGTCAGCAAATGTTCGCTTTCCCGTTCAACGCTTGCGCGTTCAGTACCCAGTACGACCAGAGAAACCTGACCGTGATCACTTTCCCGGAATGGTTCAGCCGTCATAGCGATGTTGTGCTGATCTTTACAGAATCGTTTTAATGACCCCAATGCTTTTGTCAGGTCGCTCGTAGAGCTGACATTGGGTAAGTACATTTCGAGTTGAAGCAAGCGTAAGTGCAAGGCCATAGGTGGGTATTGTTGTATTGTGGAAAGAAACGCTAGTGTAGTGGTTTGAATAAAACCTGCATTAAGAAATGCGCCTCCAGAAGTTCACCGCGAGGCGCAGCTCGAAGGCAATCCCCTCCCTTGTCAATCGCTGGAACGAAGCGGTGGACTTCTGGAGGGCTTCTCGAAAAGTGGGCCGCCGTTTTTCCGAATAATACCTATGCCGCAACTTTTAACCGGCGGGTCATCTTAATATGGGTTTTATTTGAGACACTATACTAGTTATAGCATTCTTTGGCAGGCAAACAAGTACCTGAATCCGTGACGCCATAGCGGCGCAGTGCGCAAGCTCTCATACTCTGCATCCACTCTGGAGTCACGGATTCAGGAAGTATTCATGTTCTCAAAAATATTTTACTGTAGCCGATTGAATACCAGTTGTTAGGGGGCAGAAGCCCAGGTATCTTAAGCTGTCTTTATTTAAAAGGGAGTTGACCCTGTGGTAAAGGAAATAAGTTTTTGCGGTAGTGTTTTGCTCTGCATTGGTAGTAGTAGCGCTGCTGATCAGGAGTATCATTGGAAAATCAACACCGATCCACTGATGGCTCTCGCCGGTTACGTTAATCTTCAACTTGATTATGCATTAAATAATGATCTTTCTACTGGGGTGATGCTCTGGTATCAGGATGACGATACCTGGACAACCCATTCTGATACAAATAAGTTTTCTGCTGGAATTCGCCTGGACTGGTATGACGAAGGCGTGTTTTCGAAAAGCTGGCATTCCAACATAATGGTAAAAACTGATTTTGAGAATTTTTCCTATGCACGAAGTCGATTGAAGCTGACCCAGTCTTATCAGGTCGTTGCCGCAGATATCTTTATCAACATTGGCATCGGCGCTCAGATTGTCTTTGAACCCGAATCGGCTGACAGTATCTACTCATACTCGCAGACTGGCGTCGTCCCAGCATGGGAGTTTTCTATTGGCCGGGCCTTCTAGGGAGATAGGCATGAAACGAATTATGTTACTGATACTGTCTTTGTCCTTAACTGCCTTTAGTACAGCCAGAGCGGGGGATGTTTTAAACATTAAAACCAATCCCTTTATGGTTGTGGGTGGTGGCTACATTGCGCTGGATGTTGATTTTCGTGTATCTGACAAATGGAGCCTGGGTATTGTCAGTGAATTTCAAACCTTTGAACCACAATATGACATAGGCATTCGGATGACTCGTTACGAGCAAGGTACGTTTCAGTCTGGATGGAATACCGGTGTGGAGGCACTATACAAAGCTCAGGAACCGTTTAACGGTAGCGCCAGTTATGATCCTGATTCTGATTCTTACTGTCTTTGGGATGATAAAACGCTGAATGATATCTGCGGCTATGATACCAAACCTGTTATAGCACTCGTACTTGATCATAACTACCTATGGCGCTGGAAAACCTTTAACGTTGGCTTGGGCTTAGGAGCTGAATTAGCAACGGACATTGACGATATCGCCAATGTTACCCTGCTTTCCGTTGCAAATTTTTCTATTGGGTGGGTTCGATAGACCGTCTGACCAGAGTGCATTTTCGGACGAATGCACCGCAGTTCCATAGTCGCGACGTCATCGATGGAAATTATTGGAAACTTGAGTTAACGTTCAGGTTTCCAATTAACCTAGCAGAGCCCTGACAATGTATCCAAACCTGACTGCCATCGGTGTTACCGATTTTGATCGCATTGAAAAATATACTGTGCGTACCGAAGGCAAAGCCGACGTTCTGAAAATCTATTACGGCCGCGATAAAGGCGATCTGTTTGCCCGAAGCGAAAAGTTCAAATACCCACGCCAGCAAAAAAGGGTGCGTGTTGACAGTGGCACAGGTACTTATTCTGATACTTCTGAGATTGCACCAACGCTTAGATACGTGATCGAAGAACTGGATCAGATCGCTCGCCAGGAGGCACAGGAAACTGACCTGAAACAAAAAATCCTGTCGGATCTGCACCATCTGGAGAAAGTTGTTCAGTCCAAGATTGAAGAAATCGAAGCCGATCTGGCCCGCTTATAAAAGCTTCATTGATGAGTTGGAGAGGGTGAAACAGTCAACCTTTTGATATTTATCACTCTTGCCCAATCGTCGCAGCCTGCTGCAGATGATATTATATTTTCCGTCATTACTGGATTCGCCATCGGATCCGGTTCTTATGCCCCAGCCTCTGGATTTCTAAAATAAAAACGGCAGTCAGTTGTTATTGAATCTGAATTCTTATTAGGAGTCGAATTTTGCTGTCGTTGCTATTGTTCTCTCTGCAGATAACCTTACCGATTGCCATCCTTGCGTTATTGGGTGTCTGGTTCCGGCGTTTGGGCTGGATCACTGAAGCCTTCAATCAAGGTGCCTCAAAGCTGGTTTTTAATGTTGCCTTACCGGCCATGTTGTTCGTTAACATTGTAAATGCCAAAGTCGAAGCAACATTTGGCTGGCGTATTATCGGTTTCGCTATTTTGTTTCAGTACCTATGGTGTAGAGGGTGCGACCCTGGCATCAATCTATCTGGCTGTTTTGTCACTGTTATACAATATTCTAGCGGTGATGACCTTGAACCGCTGGGCCAAAAAAGATCAGAACCGGAATATCATTAAATCCTCTCTGTACAGTCTGCTTACCAATCCACTGATTATTGCAATCGCAATTGGTGCTCTTTGGCGAACCACTGGACTGACGATGCCGGGTCCTATTATCCAATCTGCACAATATCTGGCGCAAATGACTCTGCCGCTGGCGTTGTTAAGCATCGGGGCCAGTTTGAGCTGGGCAGGCTTCATATCTGCTGGCAGGGTCACGGCCTGGGCGTCTGCGCTAAAACTGGTTGTACTGCCATATCTGGCAGCCGCTCTTGCTTACCGGCTTGGTTTTCAGGGGATGGAGCTGGGGGTAATGTATCTGATGATGGCAACACCAACCGCTGCCGCTAGCTATATGATGGTGCGTGCAATGGGAGGCAATGCCAGCCTGGCAGCCAGCATTATAGCAGTAACAACAATTTGCAGCCTGTTTACTACCAGCTTTGGCCTGATTGCAATGAAAGCCTGGCAGTGGATTTAGTTGTCGTGCTTAATGCTTCATAAATCCGTGACTCCATAGCGGCGCAGTGCGCAAGCTCTTACGCCCTGCATCCACTGAAGAAGTCACGGATTCAGGTCCTTTTGTAGATTGGTCGCTTCATATCGTCCGGCATCACTTTGAATGACCAGACCCGATGCGACTTCTGGGTCATGGGTAAAGAATAGTCTTCCTTCGCGCTGCCTCAGATCACTGAGCAGTCTTCTTTTTTCATCAATCAATAATTCTGGGAAGCGGTCATAGCCCATCGTAATTGGCAAGTGAACCCAGGCTGTTCCTGGAATTAGGTCTGCCGCAAAAACAATAGGGCCATCAGGCGTTGTTATTTCAGTCAGTAACATTCCAGGTGTGTGCCCGTCGCTATAGTGAAAGCGATATTCATCACCTAATTGGGCACAGCGTGTCCCCTTTACTGTACTTAGACGCCCGCTCTGTTTCAATTGTTCAGCAAGGCCAGGGATAAACGAGGCTTTATCTCTTGGATGCGGGGTTATCGCGCGTTGCCATGCCGTTTCGCTCACTATATAAGTTGCATTATTAAAGATTAACTGAGAAGGGTGCTCATCAGAATACTCACTCAACAGGCCTCCGGCATGATCAAAGTGCAGGTGAGAGAGAACAACAATGTTGATATCCGAAGGCATAAGGTCATGCGCAGCCAGGGATTCAAATAAGATGTTTCGTTTATCTTCCTGCACCAGAAGGCAACGACATTGAAGGTGAATGCGATTTTGCTCATCACATGGATACCAGCGTTGCCAAAGCACTTTCGGAACGTTACCAAACATTGCACCACCATCAAGTTTCTGAGAGTTGCCAAATAAAGAGATCAGTTTCATGGCTATTTCGCTATTTTTTTGTTTGGAACTGAAAACCATAGTTGCATTGTCGGCATGGTCCAAGCGATGGCAGCAGAATCCTCATTGAAAATCTGTCAATTAATAGAGACGGAATAGTTGTTCGGATGAACCTGGATCCGTGACTCCATAGCAGCGCGGTGCGCAAGCCATTGATTCCTCTTTGCTGCCCAAAAATTGGGGTGAACCTATGGGTGCCACCTGCAATTTTTGAAAAATAAATAGAAATCAAGCTTATACCCCTGCATCCACTGAAGAAGTCACGAATTCAGGTTGAAATCATCACCGAGCGGGTGATGATTCTGTTTTAGTGCTGGATTTAAATCGAAGCAGTGAAGTGTTTATCTTTCCTGCTTGATGCGTTTTCGGGCTTCTTCAAAAATCTTTATCTTTTTGTTTGGATTGTCATCCATAAACAAGCTGAGCTTGTCATCAATTGACTCCAAAGCAGAGGCAATTCTTGCCAAAGCATCACTGCTTACAGGTGCTGCATTTGTTTGTTGCTTAGAGTTTTGTCTTTTGAAACCTGGTTTGCTTGGAATATCATCGATTGAGACCAATAATTCATTCCGTATTTCTTCGATATCTGAAACCTGCAACTGGAGGCGATCTTCAGCATAGGCACATAGCAGGAGACCGTCGCTGATTTTATTGATAAGACGTGGGATACCGGTTGAATTCTGATGAATAACGCTGATAACCGGTTCTGTGAACAGATTCGTGTTTTTGTAACCAGCTACGGTTAAGCGATGTAGAATGTAATGTTGAGTATCTTCGGCTGATAAGCCTTCCAAATGAAAAAACAGCTTAACACGTTGCGCCAACTGAGGGATTTGCGCGATGCTGTTTTTCAGTTCTGGTTGACCAAGCAGAATAACACGCAATATGGGGCCATGAGGCCCTTCCATACCAGCGAGCATGCGAATGTCTTCAAGGTTTTCATGGGTCAGGTTCTGAGCTTCATCTATCGCCAGTAAAACCGGGATGCCTTTTGCGGATAATGACTTAAGATGCTCATTTATCGCAAAAAGCATTGAAATCTTGTTTTTATCGGCAGCTCTGATTCCCGCTTGCTGCATAATGATTTGAAACAGATCATCGCCTTTTAGGTTAGTGTAGGCAATGTGAAAGAGCTTCACTTCTTCCTTAATGTCGGTAATCATCTTTTTCAAAAGTGTCGTTTTGCCCGAGCCTATTTCGCCACTGATGACGACGAAACCCTCCGGGCTCCAGACAGCAGAATCCATAAAAACGAAAGCTCTGGAATGCTGTCTCGACATATACAGAAAGTCTTCTTCCGGTGCCATTCGGAACGGGTGCCGTTCAAAACCAAAATGTTCCAAGTACATCGTTTTAACCCTGTTTGTTTACAGCCTCCAAAGAGGAATATTCTCTTGCTCAAATTCAGCTCGGTTCATAATGCCTTTGATGTCGAACAGTTGAGCCCCTGATTTGAGCATTTTTTTAAATTGCCCCGCAGTGGTATTTCGGTATTCCTTATGGGCAACGCAGACAATAATGCCATCAAGCTGCTCCAGCTGTTCTTCAGCAACCAGCTCAAGTCCGTACTCGCCATAAGTTTCTTCTGCATCGGCATGAGGGTCATTTACGACAACATCCATTCCCCAGCTTTGCAGACCTCGAATGACGTCAATCACTTTCGAGTTACGAATATCGGGGCAGTCCTCTTTGAAGGTAACACCCAAAACGGCCACTTTGGCGCCTTTTACAGCTTGGTCCCTGGCAATCATTTGTCTGACGATCTGACCAGCTAGATATTCACCCATACCATCATTGATACGTCTGCCCGCTAGAATAACATCTGGATGATAGCCCAGTTTTTCGGCTTTATGAGTAAGATAGTATGGATCTACACCAATACAGTGTCCACCAACAAGGCCTGGACGGAACGGAAGGAAGTTCCATTTGGTCCCTGCGGCTTCCAATACTTCCAACGTATCAATATTCATATGATTGAAGATGATTGCCAATTCATTCATCAGCGCAATATTTAGATCACGCTGAGTATTTTCGATCACTTTGGCTGCTTCTGCCACTTTGATGCTTTTTGCTCTGTGTACGCCAGGACCAACAACGGATTCATATACAGAGGCGACAATATCGAGTACTTCTGGCGTCTGACCTGAAACAATTTTCAGAATATTGGTAAAAGTACGCTCTTTATCCCCCGGATTGATGCGTTCAGGGGAGTAACCAACGAAAAAATCTTTACCGCAAGTCAAACCTGATGTTCGTTCCAGTACGGGAACACAATCTTCTTCCGTAGTGCCAGGATAGACTGTTGATTCATATACAACAATATCACCGTGCTTCAGGTGGGGGCCGATGGTTTCAGATGCCCGGATCAACGGAGTCAAATCAGGCTGCTTTGAGTCATTAATTGGAGTTGGTACTCCAATGATATGAAAATCAGCCTTTTTTAGATCTTCAGGGTTGGCGGTATACAAGATCTTGGTCGCTGCCAGATCTTCAGGGCTGACTTCCAGTGTGGAATCTTTGCCTTGACGTAATGCTTCGATACGTTTTTCATTGATATCGAAACCCACACATTGTTTCTGCTTGCCGAATGCAACGGCTACAGGTAAACCAACATAGCCCAGGCCAATGACCGAGATTGTTCGATTATGTGTTTTTTTCATGGTATGTCCTTAGATAATAAAAATTAGGCAAGCTTTACCAGTGCATTTTCCATGTTGGTATAAATTTCGGTCTGCTCATATGAGGTGAGGCTATCGGTTAGTGTGCTGAAGTCAAAATCGTTAATGAGTTGATTCAAACGAGCTTCACACTTTTCAAGATTGGTGTAATGCCTGAACCGGGAAAGCCAACTGGCGTTGTTAAATCTGGGTTGTCCTGGATCCACTTCCCAAGGGTGTAGATAAAAAATTTTGGGCACTTTGTTGCCCTGACTCGCTGCAATGAATAGATATCTGAATAACAAGTATGGAAATTGCCTGAAATAGCCACCACCGGCAGCAGGAATCGATAAGCCGAATTTCTTTGCCGTGGTGATTGGAAATTCTGTTAGCTCTCCACCATTCCGGGTTTGTATCTTATATGGTTCGCTTGGCGTGTCGGGTATGCCGTAGTTATCGTGATAGATTGGGAAAATGCTGGAATCCCACTTAAAACCAAGATCTGTAAGAATATCCAGTGCCCATAGGGATTTGTTTGTAATGGAATAGCTCGCTGCTCGGTAGCCTTCGACTGGTCTCTGGATCAAGTCTTCAAGGATATTTTTTGACTTTAGAGTCTCTTCTCTGAAAACGGCTTCAGATTGTAAATAAATAAGTTGATGACTATATCCATGGGAGGCAACTTCATGGCCTCGTTCGGCAATTTCGCGAACCAAGTCACCTTCTCGCTCAGCGACCCAGCCAAGCACAAAAAAAGTGCCTTTGATACCTTTCTGGTCAAAGAGATCAAGCAACTTGATTGTGTTGGGGACGACACGAGAAGGTTGTTTATGCCACAAGGCGGGTGTAATCACCTGGCTTAACGCCGCGACATGATAATAATCTTCTACATCAATCGTCATAGCATGAATAGCTGTGCTGGGCGATGTCCTCTCCGTGGAAAGCATATTTATACATCCTGTAATTAAGTCATCTGGGATTATATTTGTTAGTATATGCAGCAGTTGAGCAAGCAATACTTTCGATGTGGCTAAGGAGTTTAACTTGATTAGCTTGAAATTTGTATAGCTACAGCAGTGTATAAACACGTAAATAACTTAATCTGGCAAATGGGGGCTATTGTGGTTTTTAGATCAGAGGGGCAGAATATAGTGCAATTGACTATAATGGTTAATAATTCTCAACACGCATAGCAGGGAAGCAAACGTGTCATACATTCGCATTCGAAAACATTATCTCCATGTTCCTTACCTTTTACTGGGATTGTTTGAATTTTTTCTGCTGTTCTCCAGTTTCTATATTGTTCAGACTATACAGCATACTTTCAATGTTGTTCCTGAAGCTTATATACCTGTAAATCCCTATCTTGCTTTAACATATGCTTTTCTGTTCAGCTGTGGCTCGCTGGCGATGGGGGTTTATCTCACCATGATGAGAGAAGGTTTTTGGGCTATGTTTTTTCGAACGCTGGTCGCATACTGTTTTCTGGGTGCGCTGGCTCTAACCTTGCTGTCCCTGGCCTGGCCTTTTTTTGATTTAGGTGGCAGTAATTTATTCTGGGTCGTTATGGCTTCTACCGGCATGGCGCTGGTCGTCAGGCAGTTATTTAGTCAACTGGTGGATTCAGATCAGTTATCCCGCAGGGTCATTGTATTAGGTACAGGCCCTGCAGCGTTGGAATTACAGAAAAATTATGAATCAAACAGGCGCAGTCTAAGTGTTCGGGTGCTAGGCTATATTGGATCATCTGAATCATCCATTGCCCCGGCATATTGTCTGGATGACCCCGAAGACTGGGTGGTTTTTTGTAAGCAAAACCGAATATCTGAAATCATTGTTGCTCAAGAGGAGCGACGCAGAAATGCAGGTGGCAGGTTTCCTTTAGACGCTTTGATTAGCTGTAAGCTTGCCGGGGTGGAAGTTGTCAATGCAGTCAGTTTTTACGAGCGAGAGTTAAATAAAGTAAAGCTGGCTTTACTGCATCCTTCCTGGATTGTTTTTTCTGACGGTTTCCGAGTGTCACGGTCACGGGATTTTGCGAAAAGGATGTTTGATCTTACTGTCAGCGTAGTATTGGCCGGCATTTTGCTGCCAGCGGTCGCATTGGCTGCACTATTGGTATTTATCGAGACCGGCAGGCCTATACTTTATTCACAAGTGCGAACAGGTAAGAACGGTAAACCTTTTAAAATCTATAAGATTCGCTCCATGCGTCAGGATGCGGAAAAAGGGGGCAAAGCTGTCTGGGCGAAAGCAAATGACTCTCGAATAACTAAAGTTGGTGCATTTATCCGGAATACCAGATTGGATGAAATCCCTCAGCTTTGGAACGTACTTAAAGGGGATATGAGTTTCGTGGGGCCAAGACCTGAAAGGCCGGAGTTCGTGGAAACGTTGAATCAAGAAATTCCATTCTATTCACATCGTCATTCAGTAAAACCTGGTTTAATGGGATGGGCTCAATTGAATTATCCTTACGGGGCATCGGTAGAGGATGCAAAAGGAAAGCTGGAATATGATCTTTACTACAACAAAAATCATAGTTTTATTATGGACCTGCTCATTATGATTCAAACAGTCGAAGTTGTTTTGCTGGGTAAGGGAGTTCATTAGTAATGAGGCCCTTAATCCAACTGCTATCCATTTGTTTAATGACCGCTTTCGTTTTTGGTTGTGGCCATTTCACTAAAGGAAATGCCTATACCCCTCAGCTTACTTATAAGCAGAAACCTTATGTGATAGGGGTTTCCGATCAACTGCGGGTCGATGTTTGGCGGAATTCTGATCTAAGCCAAACTGTTGCCGTGCGTCCTGATGGGTTCATTACAATGCCTTTAATGGGGGATGTAAAAGCTGAAGGGCGTACACCCGAGGCGTTAGCCGATGTGATCAGTCAAGCCTTGAAGTCAGTCATCAAGAATCCCGAAGTCACTGTATCCGTGACCTCTCCAAATAGTATTGCCTATCAGTTCAGGGTCAGGGTGATGGGCGAAGTTGGCCAGCCGGTCAGCGTAGGCTTCGTTGACGGTATGACTGTTATGGATTTGGTCCTTGCTGCTGGTGGAATAACGCCTTATGGCGCTGGGAATCGCGCAACGCTAAACCGGCTGACAGAGAATGGCTATAGGGAATACCGAGTCAGGCTAAACGACATTCTGCAAAAAGGCGATATTAAGACCAATTATCTATTGCAACCTTCAGACATTTTAACAATTCCTGAAAAGAAATTTTGGCGGGGAGAGTTCTGATGAATCCAACAAATATCAAAGAATTTCTCCACGCAATAAAGATTGAACTTTTACGATATCGATATGCAATTATTTTAATATTCTGTGTGCTCTCGGCTGGAGTATTGCTCGCGGGGTATGTCCTACCCAAAACCTACACATCGCGAGTAACGCTGTATGCCGATGTTTCTAATATCATAGGGAATTTGCTCGAAGGCAAAGCTGAGATAACCGAGATAGATAGAGCAAAGGAAGCTCGGGATATTATCTTTACTGATCGAATTTTACGTAGTGTTGCCGTCAAGGTTGGTTTTGGTGATCCAGACAATGCCATTAGCATTTTACGATCCAATATGAGCATAACTGCGAATAGCGACTATGTATACATTTCATACTCTTCGTCCTCCAGAGATCGCTCTTTCAATGTCATTGATGCCGTTACACAGGCTTTTTTGGCAGAGACATCACGTAAGAAAAGAGAGGAATCACAGAGTGCCTTTGATTTTATCGATGCTCAGGTAACTAAATACAAGCAGCAATTAGAAACCGCTGAGCAAGCATTGAAAGAGTTCTCTGCTCAGAATATTGATATGACTGAAGCCAGTGTTTCTACTCAAGTAAGTAAACTGAAAAATGAAATTCAGCTTTTGGAGTTGGAAATAGAAGATAATCAGGCTCGACTGCAGAGTTACGAGTTTGAGTTGGCTAAAGAACCGGAGTTTCTTGAGCTCGAAGCGGAACGGGCTCAATCTTTTGAAGAACGGCAGTTGGAAGCTTTTGAGCAGCAATTGGCTCAACTACGCTTAACTTACCTTGATACTCACCCGGACATTATCAGCCTGCAGGATCAGATAGCGGGGCTTCGCGTGAAAGTTGACGATATTGTTGCGGCTGCAGAGAAAAACAAAAAGTTGAATAAGGTAGAGAATCCTGCCTATACCAACTTGAAGGGTGTAATCAATTCAGAGCGTGCAGAATTGAATGCTCGAAAAAACAGATTGGCAAATACTAAAAAGCTTCTGCAGGCTGAACTTGCGAATGCTGAAACTGTCGCAGAGAAACAGGCAGTTTATAAAGAACTGACACGTGACTATGCGGTTACCAAGGATGTCTATGAAGACATGCTGAAGCGCCGCGAAAGTGCCCGACTTTCAATGACTTTGGATATTGAAGGGCAAGGTGTCACTTATAAAATCCACGAGCCCGCCAGTTACCCCTTGCGGTCAGATGGCCTTCAGTTAATTCATTATGCCGCTGTAGGGCCTGTTTTAGGGTTTGCTGTACCCCTCGGTCTGATTGTTTTGTTGATCATTGTTGATCCAAGAGTTCGCTCAGCCAGTTTTATGGAGGACAATTTACCCGCTCATATTAATGTTATGACCACTATTCCGATGTACAACGGAGCTGTTACTGAATTAGCGAGCAAGAGAAGCCTGATTCTGATAGGTGTTTTCATTGTCCTGTATATGGTTGTTTATAGCGTTTTTGGTATTGGCATTGGATCTATCATGGCTTTGGACTTCCCGTTAAACGGGCAGGAGTAAAGAATGGATCAGAGTAAATTATACAAAGCTTTTGAGAGAAATAAGACACTTCGGTCTTCTGCCGGTAAGAATGATCAGAGGGCGGTAAAAGCAGAATCTGCTGTTGCTGTTAGCGAGCAAAAAGTTATTGCTGACTTGGTTCCATCTGAATCGCTATTAAAGCGTGATGCATCATTGAAAGACATGCGTAATCCTAATCCAATGGCGATTGCAGACATGAAAAAAACAGATAAGCAGGAGTCTGAAAACTTCACGGTTATGATTAGTTCTGTTGACAGCTCTGATAACTCCGTATTAACAGCAATGAATTTGGCAATATCGTTTTCTCTGGATATAAACTCTTCCGCATTACTGGTTGACTGTAACCCTTATGGCACAGACTTGCAGTCCTTGATTACTTCCGTGTTCGATATTGGAATTACTGATTATATACAAGATCAAAAAACCGATCTCGATAAGATAATCTACCCAAGTGGAATAGAGCGGGTTAGTGTTATTCCAGCAGGTAATAATTCATCCTCAGCAGTAGAGCAGTTTTCTTCCAACCTGATGCAGGAATTATTATACGAATTACGCAATCGATACAGTGACCGGTTTATCGTACTTAATGCACCGCCAGTATTATCAAGCAGTGAAGCAAGGGTATTGGCTCGTTATTGTGACCATAACGTACTTACGGTTCCTTATGGTAAGGCGGACATTAATATGATTGAAGATGCCGTTGAAGCATTAGGGGCTGCAAATGTATCTGGTATCGTTTATCAGCAATAAATCAGTATGAGATCTTTGTTCATGAATCAGTCTTCAATTAAAGTGGCGGCTATATTGGCCGCCATTTTTGTATCAACTTCCATATTTGCTCAATCAGACTGGAATGCTACATTGACTGGTTCGGCTGAAGGTGGTGGTGATCAAACAGAAGTAGGTGTGACACCCTCCGTTGGACTTACTTATCAGCAGAAGCAATGGCTGCTTAATAGCCAATGGCAAGCAGACTTTCATTCTGAAAGCTCTGATATCTGGAATCCTAATTGGAATGTCAATAACTCTTTTAACTGGCACTCATCATCAAACTTTATATCAACTGAACTGAATCAGAAACATAGCGATCTGCGGCAGGAATCGAAGATATATGACACAATATCAGGCGATCTATCACTATCGATTCCCTGGACTGACACTATTGCCCATCAGGTCAATGTAGCAGGTACTCACCAGTCTAAAAAAGGCACTTCAACAATTGAAGATGAGTCCGTAACTTTTCGATATGGCCTGAACTGGGCGAGCAGCGAAAGAAGTCATTGGCAAGTATCTGCAAGCCATAGCCGGTTTGATTCAGGTAGTGATAATTCAGATCTTAGCTTAACCTGGACTCGTATACTTAGTCGTATTCAAATGAATAACTCCATTTCAACTGGCACAGTCAATGAAGGTCGTGACTCTACCGATTACCTCGGCTTTCAATCGACGGCAACAATTGCAGGTAAAAGATTCAACACAACACTTATGGCTAGCAGGAGCCAGACTGATGCGCTTAGTTTTTTCGATAACAGTTTCATTGATGTCGACATCAAACAGCAGATGCAGTTGGAAGTCGACCAGATATCAGTTCAAATCAGTGAACTAGAGCTTTTTAGAAAATTCTTTGTCGATGGCGAGTATCTTCTCGGAGAGAGTCGAGTACTGACTCATATCGATTTAGTTGATCTGCGGGCGTCAGATAAGACGAAATTCGAGCAGTACGATATCAATGTGGCTTATCCATACGGTGAGAAAAATAAACTAACGTTTTCATACCATAAACGAATGGAAGATGGTTCTAGTGAATCGAATGCACTGTTGACACACTCTAGTTATCCTACATCAGCGACTGAGCTTTTGTTGGAACTAAAGAAAACAATAGAGCCTGAAAACCAGTTAACCTGGTTAGCACGGTTTACCTATCGTTTTTAGTGGCAGTGGGTAGTGTTCCGAAAACTGTGTCATTTCTTCAAAATGTTTGTATCAGAGAGGATGATGCATGAAAGACAGATATAATCCTGAATCCGTGACTCCATAGCGGCGCAGTGCGCAAGCCATTTGATTCCTATTTGCTTCCCAAAAATTGGTGAACCTATGGGTGCACCTGTAATTTTTGAAAAACAAATAGAAATCAAGCTCTTACACCCTGCATCCAATGAAGGAGTCACGGATTCAGGATAATATCTAAAGCAAGGCATTAAGAAGATTTACGAATATGCCCGTAAGCATATTTCTGAAAATTGCTGGAACCCATTACTATGGTGTAGAACCCCACCACTTTTTTATGCCTAATAAAACAAAGCGCTACGGAACAAATTTTAAGTATTATGCAAACTGACATGCCAATGCAAGACAAAGCCTCCTTTAGATTTGAAGTGAAATTATGGACGGAAACAGAGTTCGCTGCCGGGCGTCAACACTGGACATCATTGTTGACTTGCTCTACCTCTGATCATCTTTTTATGTCGTGGGATTGGTTTTATAACTGGTGGCTTATCTGGAAGCCAGAAGGCGCAGAACTTTCTATTGTTACTTGCTGGGATTCAAGCAAGCTTGTTGGAATTGCTCCCTTATATGTAGTTCGGGATTCATACTTTAAAGGTTTTATTAAGTTTGAACGTTTGCAGATGCTGGGCTCCAATTTTTCTGGTCGCTCAGGTATTCGCTGTGAGTACGATAGCATTATTATTCGAGAAGGTTATGGGCAAGAAATTATTGATTTAATAATCAATAAGCTTAAGTCGATGCGGAACTGGTCAGAATTAGTCACTAGCGACTATACGATGGAGAATCCACTAAATGAAGCCTTCTTTTCATCATTAAAAAAATATGCCGTTATAGCAGGGAGGATAAAAAGGGGCCTACCTTCTGGATCGATACGATAGGTGATTATAAGTCTTATATTGAAGGTCTCGGTAAAAATACTCGGTTGAAGCTTTATAACAGGCGAAAACTGTTGCGTTCGATGGGAGAGGTTCGACTGGCTCCTATCAATCCAGGTAATTTCCAATATGCAATTGATACTATGAATAAGTGGCATATAGCTCGCTGGGGAAACCCTGCGTTCCCAAATACGTATGTTCAGTTTTTGCATGATCTTACCAATGCGGGGGATGGTGCAGCGGACTTATCGCACTCAAGCATCTTGATGCTGGATGATGAGCCATTGTCTGTTATGATCAATCTTACTCAAAACCATTGCATATATAACATACAGCTAGGGTTTGCTGAAAACTTTGATAAACGTATTGCGTTAGGAACTTTACATCTCGGTTTCGCTATTGAACAGGCATTTGATGATCCTTCTATCAGGCGTATTGACTTTTTGGAAGGCACAGGAAAACATTCAAATTATAAGAGCCGGATAGCAGGAGAAGGTGAAATGCTTCAGTCAGTACGATGGTTTCGCTCCATCCGTCTTCAACTTCTATTTCTATTTTATGATCAATTTCTTAGACGTTAGACCTGAATCCGTGATTTCATAGCGGCGCAGTGCACAAGCCATTGATTCCTCTTTGCTTACCAAAAATTGGGTAAACTTTATTCCAATCTGGATTTTTCTGAAGCAAAAGATATCTGAGGATTGATGCCTTTATGGTTTTGGGAAATATCTTTAACGCATGATACTCTTCAGTCTCTGGTTTCCATCGTTTCACCCAGTCATAGCTTGTAATCATTGAGATTTTTTCAATCTCTGGCCTTTCAAAGCCATACTCTATCAGTTTGAAAGCTAGTAATGCGCCCGGTGAATATCGATGATAGTTCTCATCATAAGCTGTTTTTAGCGCCCATAACTGATCTCCGCGCGAGATTACATACATCATGGCAACTAGTTTTTCGTTTACTATGCAGCGAGCCCATAACATCTGTCTTTGCTTTTGCGCTGAGTTGCTCATTCCTTTGTGGTAATCGTATGATGAAGGCTTGTCTAGGATGGAGCTATTCTGCGCACCCTTCCAGCCGGAGTGTTCGAGTTTCAAGAACTCATCCAATAGTTTGGTGTTTTCGCTCTCCATTTCGGGAATGGTGAATTCAAAGGTTACTGTGCCATGTTCTCTTTCCAGTAATCTCTGATAATAAGCCATATTTGATCTGGTTTTTTTCCCCAGATTTTTCTTGAATATTTCGAAGCTCCCAATTTTAACCTTAAAGCAATATTGTGAACCTGCATTGGTTGTATATGCGTAAAAAGGAGCATTTTCAAACCAAGGTGATATTCGCTTAAAGTGCTGTTCAGTCACTTGGTTAATATCAATCCAGCCTATGGCAGGAAAGTCATGGATTATGCGTCTTAATAACGCGGTTAATTCGCTATGCGATGTATCTTCGGCGATAAACATGTCATTAATGTAATGACCGCCAATGAGTAATTTCTTAATAGGAAACCGATTGAGTAGTTTGGTTTTAATTTCCTTGACCGCGATGATTGCTTTTAATCTGTCATTCTGATGTAGAAGATAGAGATATCGATGTTCATGATTCTCTGTCAAATATAAGAAATCGTTTCCTAGGCTATAAAAACTGGCAGATAAATCGGTCGGAGAACCGCTTTTGAAGGCATCTACCCATTGATGTTTCCATTTCAATAGGTCATGTTCATTATTTATGACTTCAATATTTCCTAATGTACCGGTTGTCATTTTATTGCTGATGACCTTTAAATTGTATTTGTTTTCTAAAAGAGGTGTTGTTGCCTAATTTTTACAGCAGCAAGTTACACTGAAATTCTTTACTTAGTTCACATTACAATGCCATTGGATTGCAAGGTAAGGATCCAGCTCATAGTTTACTATCGATAAAGCAGTTTATCTTTGGCGCGTTCGATCCAACTGCAGTATTGCTTGAAATGTGCCAGATTGTCAGGGAAGCTGAAGCGCTTAAGCGAGAATAGATCGTTTTTGTTAAGGGTGTTTTCAACATAACCAGGTTCAGTTGATAACGCTGCTTTCAAGCCGAGGTTTGATACTATTTTCTTTTCTCGTTCCCCAAAATCAAGTTTCGGTCGACCCGTTGGATAGCAGAAGACCGGGCAAGGGTTGCTCAGTTCAGTTTTGATTCTTTGCCAACTAAATTCGATTTCATGCCGGGAGTCTTCTCCACTTAATCGAGTCAAAATAGGGTGTGAGCAGGTGTGAGGGCCAAACTGAATGTACTCCGATTCCAGAGCTCTGGCCTGACTCCACTGAATAGCCTGATATGTTTCTGGCGCTTTTTCATTGATGACAATACGTAGCTGGTCAGCAAGGTGGTTAACCGCTTGGTATGCGATAGATTCCGGTTTTGCCTTTAAATAATAACGAACTTTTCTAATAAACATCCGTTTCATTTTAGGTGTCTTCAGTTCTGCAGAAAAGGGGGTGTCATCAAGAATGATGCTAACGGATTGCATATTGGTTTGAGTGATGATGTAGTCCAGGCGGAAATCCCAGGACCAAGCGCCAAAATCCATCATGTTGGTTACCATAAATATTGTTGCTGGTACCTGAAATCGCTCAAAGAGTGGGAAGGCATATTCTGCCTGGTCATAGAAACCGTCATCCAAAGTAAAGGCAACGGCGCGTTTTGGTAACGATGCACCTGTTAAAAGTGCATCAACTAAACTATTGATTGATATGGGGGTGTAGTCGTTATCTTTAATAAACTGTAGTGCGCTCTCAAGTAGTAAAGCAGAATGACCATTAACACCACGCTTTGCATCCTCCATTCTATGCAGCATAAAAACAGGAATGCACTGGCTTCTGAGTGGCTGCATTACAGCGCTGACTGGACGACTTGTCAGTACATCTGAGGTGAAGTTGGTAATAGTTTTCCTTAACATGTCAAAATAGAATGATCAAGCTCAGTAATTGTTTAACTTTGTCATAGACTATGAAGAAACGAAAGTTAATTAATGTGAATATGGATATCATTCTATAGTTGCATGATGATGTGTGTGTTTGTCAACAAGAGTATAGCCTAAATCCGTAACTCCATCGCGGCCTACATCCATTCTCAAATCATGAATTCAAGTATAGCCTGAATCCGTGACTCCAGAGTGGAGGCAGGGTGTAAGAGCTTGATTTCTATTTGTTTTTCAAAAATTGCAGGTGCACCCATAGGTTCACCCCAATTTTTGGGAAGCAAATAGGAATCGTCACGGATTCAGGTATAGGTCAAGCGATTTGCTTAACGATGCTTGGTCCTATTAATTTTGTTAACCATACGGGTAGTTTTTTCCAAATGGCAATCATCAATCGGTATTTCGGGTTATCGGGATTTGTTTCGCTAACAACCCCTTCTTCCTGGCTGACATAATACCAATAGTGTGGAACTGGCTTGGCACCCCATTGTTTTTTGAAGCGGTAGGTACTAGCGCTTTTTGTTGAGCGACCAAAGTCAAAAAAATAAAACCCTTGTTGGATTGCGTAACCAAGTATCTGCCGGTACATCCACATATTCATATTGTAACCATTAGCTTTTTTGAGGGTGGAAGCCCATGGGATTTCGAGCAAATCACGGTATCCGAGCAAAAAACCGCAGGAGACAGGTTCGCCTCTCAGGTAGCAGACAATCAGCTTCGAATTAATATCAGAATTATTGAGCAGGGATCTGAACCATTCTTTACTGTAAACCGGAGTACCAAGATCCCGCATGTTAATAGCAAAAACCTTGTAGAAATCATCCAATAGCTCAACGCAGCCAAATTTTGCCTCTGGTTGGTATTCATACGCCTTGTTTATCTGCGCACGAACTTTGCTGCCTAATTCCTTATCCAGTTGCTGCTCATCTTTGGCTAATGCCAGGATCATGCTGGTTTTTTTATCCGAAAAGGTAGAATGCAGGTTTGGCTGAGTTGTTCTTATCTCTATGTGACTGACTTTTTCAGCTTGGAGCATCTGCCGGGCTTGTGAAATCAACCCTATTTGTACATCAATATAGCTTGATAGCGGACCACCATAATTAAAATAGGGTACAGATACTGCGCTATGACCAAATAGTGTTGTATGCATATAAGTCAGTGGCAGACCGCCAACAACGGCTCCCTCAGACAGAGCCAGCAAGACGTTACTGGTGTAATTGAAGCAGGTTGAGATAACGTCTTGTATGGCTGGTTGGTGGTAAGCGTTGGCAGAAGGGTGATTGTGTACAAATGTTGACCAGCGTTGATCTGTGGTGCTACAGATTTCATAGTGGATCTGTTGGTTGAGTTGCTTGTTAACAGGCCTAAACTGTCCAGGAAACAGAGCCTCTTTGATTTGCTCCTGTTCAATCGCCTCTAGTGCCCTGGCTGAGAGCGAGCTGAGTTTGTGCTCCAGTGCAGAAGCAACATTGCTTTTCTCGGTCATTACACTTTTTAATTCCTGAAATTGCTCCGGATTCTCCTTTGCTGCTTTGAATTGCCTAGCAATGTCCCGTTTCTCTTGTTGAGCATTTTTAAGCTGGCTCCAGGTGTGGCAATATTCTTCACTGATTGAACAAATGGTTTGTGCCAGTTCAGTAGATGGCGTCGCGTGAAGCTGAGCCTCAAGAATTTCAGGATTTTTGAGAAGCTTTTTTACATCCATGCGAGGTTCCGTTCTCTCTCAGAGGTTGCAGCCTTGTAAGTCTACTACAATGCTTTTGAGGTATCGTTAATAAAACGCTGGAGTCGATTGGCAACAGATTAACAGATATGGGGCATTTGATCTGTTGATCAAACTATAGACTAGACTCCAGCCCTAAGTTCGCTGATTGTACTGAAGTTAAGTTCAAAAGGGTATGCCAGCAAAAATAACTGATGTCTTTGTAATGGAGTGCATAGTGAGTAAAAAAGCAGAAGGCTACATTTCAAGTATGAGAAAACAGATTTGCCGTCTCGGGTATATTACTCCGTTGATTGCGGCAATTGTCGTCGCGGGTTATTTTGTCAGGCCGACGTTGTATTCGCTTCATCAACGCTGGACTCAGTGGGATGGACCATACTCTCATGGCTATTTATTGGTAATTGTATGCCTGTCTATGATAGCAGGTCGTTTACCTGGGCTAGTCAGGGGGCGAGTAGTGCAATGGCGTTACATACCCCTATGCATTGGGCCAGCATTGATCTGGAGTTTTGGTTATACAACTCAGATTAACGCTATTTCCCAGATCTCTATCCCGTTGATGATTATGACTCTATTGTTACCATGGATAGGGCTCAGAGGTGCTTCTCGTTTGCTGCCAGCGCTTTTTTTGCTGTTTTTGGCAATTCCTGTTTGGGAGGTATTGCTGCCGATCTTACGCACTATTACAACCCATGCAGCATCAATGGCCGTAAAGTCCGTTCAAATTCCAGCCTATATTGATGGATACTCTTTCTCGCTACCGGCCGGAACAGTTGTGATTGCAGGTAGCTGTGCTGGTTTGAGCTATTTCCTCATGGGGCTGGTTCTATCGTGCCTAAATGCAATGCACCGAAGACTTGGTAAGAAAGATGCGATATTAAGTATATGCTTGCTTGTTGGTTTATCGATATTAGGTAACTGGATCCGTGTTATTTCACTGATATTGATCGCCTACTACTCAAACATGGAAAGTCCTTTGGTAGAGGAGCATGGTCAGTTTGGATGGTGGATTTTTGCCGCGTTGTTTATTCTATTTTTACTCCTGACTCGCTCCATGCCGGAGCGCCCGGCAAAAAATGAAACAGATGTTAGTATGTCATGGCTAATGTCGATGTCTCCGGCGGCGCTTGTTATTTCAGTAGCCTTAACCGTATCGATACCTTTCATTCTCCAGAACCGTACCATTGCGAATGCAGATTATCGTATGGTTTCTGACTCTACTTTAACTCCAGAAACTAGCGGTAAATTATTGGGCGACTTGAATATCGGCTTTCAGGGGTTTGATCAGGCGGAGGTTTTCACTCTAAATAAAAATGGAAGAGATTGGGTTGTTGGACGACTGGTCTATACAGCACAAGCTCAGGGAAAAGAGCTGGTTAGTGATATTAATGTACTCACAACTTCTCCAACTGATATTTTAGCGCCTGTCATGACTAAGTATGGTGAAACACAGGTTGAGCAATCCAAAGATAAACAACCTAAGTTGCTGATGTGGCAATATTTGGTTGGCCAGACCCACGCCAGCAAGTCATGGAATGCTAAGTTGAGTCAATTCTTTGAAACTCTTAAGGGGCGCCCGGTTGTGGCCCTGTGGTTCGCTATGATTGAGTGTGGGGATCAAAGCTGCGACGAAGAGTTGAAGTCTTTAGCGAGTGGTGACATACCGCTTGATTATTTGATTGATGCAATGAGGTTATACGACCAGTCCGGGGATTAGAACTTCTGGTTGCTACCAGGCTGCGAGCCTGGCTCGAAACCGAATCGGTGTATCAGAGATGTCATTGTGCAGAGGGATGCGTTTGAGCTCGTGGGGGTTGAGCTGATGGCTGTAGTTGACCCCTTTTTGCGTGGTTACAGCTGCCTTATAATGCTGTTGGACAAGAGTTAGTGCTTCCTGACTGTAGTCCCCGTTTGGATAGCAAAACAAATCTGCTTCATGGCCGATGCGTTCAGTAAGTGAAATCTTGCTGGTCACAATTTCGTGATTCATTGCCTCTGCATCCAGCCAGTGTGTCAAACGCCGATGGGTACTGGTGTGGCTGCCAATTTCAAAATGGCTGTCCATTAACTCCTGCCAATTCATCAACGCGGGCGATACATTACTCAGGCCTTTCTGCCAATCGATATCTTCAAGTGCCTCAAAAATAGACTCATCTGAGTGTTGCTTCAGGTTGCGAATAACCTTTGCAATGGCTTCTTTTGAAAACGGCTGTTGTGCTGCATTGGCTGCTTCAGCCAGTATTGGGTGATCCGCCAAGCGGGGGGACTTAGCAAATATCAGTTCAGAAACAATATTAGGCCAAAAACGAAAAGAGGATCCAGCCTTGTCAGTAACAGCAAATAATGTTGCAGGAATCTGATGTTTCTTGAGTAAAGGCTGAGCATATTCAAGATTATCTCGCCAGCCATCGTCAAAGGTAAATACACAGGCTTTTCGAGGAAGCGGCTGATTTTGCTCGTATCGTTCTATCCATTCAGATAGCGAGATGATGGTGAATATGGATGGGGTGGTTATGTGACCCCAAGAGGCTGGCGCTTATATCCAATGAATTTTTTATTAATTGCTTCAAACCGGCCATAATCGCCTGTTTTCCTACGAAAAATATTGTTTCAGCTCTTCCAGAAAGGGTTTGATATCTGAAAGACGATTGATTTCATGTTTTTGATTTTTAAATCTTGGCGTACAGAAGGCCAGCAGTCTTCTGAATTTATCAGCGATACTATGGGAGCGTTTCAGGTATATATATAAACTGTCAATATCACCCATTAACCAGCGTAGCCTTTGGTCTGTATTGTAGGTCTCAACAGTCTGAACTGGTTGTTTAAAATAAACACTCGCCAATTGTGCAGGGAAATTTACTCCTGCATCGATAGCCAATTGCAGAGATCCCCAAAAGCGAGTGTTAACTTCCATTAAATAAGGGGTGCCATCCAATGCGATGCGAAACTCGACCATTGCCACTCCATGCCAGTTTACTTTTCGCAGTAGCTGCTCTGATATCGCCTTCAACTGTGGTGCGACCGGCTGCGCCTGACTCAATACGCTAACACCGCCTTCTGGAGGTTTTTCGCGTAAGCGTTTATGAGAAAAATATTGAACTGGGCGGCCCTGATCAAATAAACAGAACAAGCCGGCCCCGCTGCCTTCAATAAATTGCTGTAGCATGAATGGCTGTGTTTTTAGATAAGTGTCACGTTTCAGAGCCTGCTCCAGGTCTTCCTTCGAATGCAGAATCCGGACGCTGGCTGAAATCCAGCTATTATTTATAAAGTAACGTGACTGGGTGGGTTTAAGCACCACAGGATAGTTAATTTGGGCGTTGGATAATCCATCTGCATTTTTGAAAAAACGGCTTTCTGGAACAGGTATGCCGATATCCATGGCCGTCCTTACCAGATTTCCTTTATCTGCCAGCTGCATGATTGTCTTGATGTCTGCGAAGGGCAAGGCTAAATCCGGCAGTTCTTGTAAGTGTAATAACAGAGTCTGGCTGGTTATCTCTGTGGTTGGAACGATAAGATCAAATCGCTCCAGGTGGCTGTTTTTTACCCATTCTAGGAATTCTTTTGGATTTGACCCTGGGCTAGGGTGCTGTAGATACTGTGCTGAATAGCGCGATTTGCCGGCCAGAGCATTGGTTGTTTCATCCGCTGTAACCAGTTTACAGCCTGGGTAAGTAGCACCCAAGGCACGAGTAACCGCCAGCGCGCTTCGCTGGTTGGCGTCCATGACTAAAATGGATACTGGCATCGAATCCATTCGAATAACCTTCAAACTGATGATAAGGGTCGGCAGTCTACTATCTGAGTGTAATAGAGTCACTGACTAATTTGATAAATCTAGCTTGGCAATTACTCGATCCAGCCGATAGTATAGACAACACATCCTCAACTTCTCGATCAATGGAATGACCAGCCAAAATCCGACAATTCTTCATGTTATTGATACAACAGGGCCAGGTGGTGCCGAGACCGTATTTCTTGATATTGCTGAAAAAATGCGCCTTGCTGATTATGAGACTTTAGCCCTGATTAAAGGGCCGGGTTGGGTCCAATCTCAGTTGGAGGCCAGAGAAATCCCCTTTCATGTGCTCAAGCCTTATGGTTTTCTATCAATCCCGTACTACCGGGATTTGATTCGTCTAATACGAGATAAGCGAGTCCGCCTGATTCAAGCGCATTTGCTCGGATCTGCGCTGACTTCCTCTATTATTCGTTTTTTTACAGGTATCCCCGTTATTGCAACACTCCATGGTCAGGTTGATGTTAATTCCAAAGAGCGTTTTATCGCGTTAAAGCGTCTTATTCTGAAATTTGGTTTAAGCAAAGTAGTTGCTGTCAGTGGTGAACTTGCAGATTATCTGGCTGATCGAAAGCTATTTACTCGGTCAAAAATTGAGGTAATCCATAACGGTGTTGATATCAATAAATATGGAGCTGCTGCTCGCTTACCGCTCAAAGAGCAATTAGGACTCGATGCAGAAGCTCTATTAATCGGCAGTATAGGAAATATTCGTCCGGCAAAAGATTATCAAACCCTTGTTCGTGCAGCCAAGGAAGTGGTGGAGCGTAATCCTCATGCTCATTTCTTAATCGCCGGGCATGCGAAAGAGCCGTTGAAAGGCGAGCTGGATCGGCTGATTTTGCATTTGGGACTTGATAATCATGTGCACTTTATTGGCTTTACAAATGATACGGCAGGTTTTCTCAAGCCATTGTCGCTTTTTGTTCTATCCTCATCTGCAGAAGGTTTCTCCATTGCAACACTGGAAGCAATGGCGGCTAAAATACCGGTTATAGCTACCCGCTGCGGCGGGCCTGAAGAGATTCTCAGAGATGGTGTTGACGGTGTGCTGGTTCCAGCAAGAAATTCACACGAGTTGGCAGAGGCAATTTTCCGTGCGCTGGAAAACAATAATATCAGTGAAATGGTATCAAACGCGTATGAGCGAGTTACGGCTGATTTCAGTCTAAATGCTCTACTAATTAAATATCAACGCTTGGCAGAGTCCATTTTAGATCATTCCCATCAGAAGATATGAAATCAACAGTCGTTAACTATATTAATAATTATTATGGCTCCAAAAAGGGGCTAGCCAAGTATTATCTATACAAATGGTGTTATTATTTGGGCTTCTTCCGAAACTATCGAATTGATAATTATCGGGATGCCAAGCGCCTGGTTTTTGTTTGTGCCGGAAATATTTGTAGAAGTCCTCTGGCTGAAGCGGTAGGAAAGGCAGAAGGTCTCAATGTTCACTCTTTTGGCTTGAGTACTAGAGGTGGCGATATGGCTGATGAGCGTGCCAAAGCTTATGGCCAGAAAATCGGACTTGATCTTTCTGGTCATCGTACAAACAGGGTAGAAGACTATACTTATCGGACTGGTGATATCCTGGTTGTTATGGAACCAAAGCATATCAAAATGTACAGGGCCAGGGACAAGCAGGCTCCTATTGTACTGCTGGGTATTACAGGTAAGAACAAGGTGCCATACATCCAAGATCCTTATAGCGCAAATGAATGTTTTTTTAACAGGTGTGAAGAACGCATAGTTATTCTCACAAAAGAAATAGCAGAGCACGTTCGGTGCTAGGAGGTAGTGGTTATACTTCTGATCTGGCTTTAAGGTTGCGTAGAAAATGGCTAAAGTGAGTCCAGACGACTTCAAGGCAGAAGACTTTTACTCTTTTAAAGTAAAGGTTATGTGGCGATATTTTTGGAGTGAGCATCCCGCTTTTTGGTGTATATGTGGGTATTTGTTCATTGAGTATTTTAAGCCGCAGGCTATTTATCCAGCAATTGACGTTTTACCCTGGGCTCAAGTATTTCTGATCTTGTCTATGGTTTTTGCCTTTTTTGATAAAAAATCGAAATTCTACTTCAATAGCTCGGCTGCATGGCTTGTTGCTTTTGCGGTTCAAATTCATATTTCTATCTTCTTTGCTTATTCCCGATGGTGGTCAGACCATTACTACATTAGTTTTATCCAATGGTTTGTAATCTTTTTTAATAACATCAATTATATCAACTAAGGAAAGACTCTATGTCTTTGTCATGATTTTCTTTCTTTGTAGCTTGAAACTGTCAATAGGGACATCTAAGAGTTGGGCAATGAGAGGGTTTTCTTTCACCTCCTGGGGTTTGATGGGGCCTCCTGGATACTTTCAGAACTCTGGGGAGTTAGCTATTCAGATGGTTATTATGTTTTGCCTTTCATATTTCTTGATACAGCGACATTTTAAAGGATCTGGTTTCATAGAAAAGAGCCTTTTGATATTAGGTATCGTTACGCCGGTTACAACCATTATGGGAGCGAGCTCTAGAGGAAGTCAGATCGCTTTTGCTTTCATTATCGTGATGATGAACTTAAAGAGAATATTCAAGATAAAAACCATATTGCTGATTGCAGGATTTGCTTTAGCGATTTCTGTGCTAATTCCAGAAGAACAAAAAGACCGATTTACCGATATGGGAGAGGATCGCACCTCACAACAAAGGCTTCTGTATTGGGAGCATGGAATTGAGATGATCAAAGGTCATCCATGGACAGGGGTCGGATACTTTAACTTTATTCCCTATTTCTCTGATTTTTATCCGGAGGATGTACTGTTTGTCAACCCTAAAGGTGAGCGGGTTGCTGAACTTCCACATAATATTCTTATTCAAGTTGGAACTGATGCCGGCTATCCAGGTTTGATTTTCTACTTGTTTTTTGTCGCATCAGTGCTTAATCGAGCACGGAAAGTAGATGGTGATTTAGCATACTTAAATAAAGGATTTTTATGGGGGATTGTTGGATTCTTCTTAGCTGGACAATTTGTGACTGTAGCTTATTACCCATTTTTATGGATATCATCCGCGATTCTCAATTCTTCTGATAAGATTCATGTAGGTTTAAAAAAATAACCGATGGGCTAGGAAGCTGTTCGAGAACAAGGCACAAGGTCGCCGACCCAAAATACGGCGACGTCAAAGCATATCCATACAATACTTTAATTTCGATTAATTTGACTGACAGGTAGCATAAAAAACTTTCGATTCACCTAAAACTGTATCTCGTTTTCAAACGCTATTCTCGGCCAGTCTCCTAGTGTAGTGTCCCAAATAAAACGCATATTAAGACTCAAGTTTCGGAGTTCAAACTCACCCAAAAAATTTCGGTAAATCCCTATTTTCAGGCATAAAAAAGGCCCTTGAATGGGTAAAATGTCGTTCGCAA
>JARRJP010000036.1:0-35841 GCA_037389025.1 Reinekea sp.
GACACTAGATAGTGCCTGTCCGGAAAGGAGGCGCAGCAGCGTTGTAAAGGCGTTCGGGGTTGGAATATCGGGAGTGTCCGGTGGCAGTTGCACCGGCTGGTCGGCGTCGTAGCGGCTTAGGTCAATCGGGGTCAGGCGTGCTTTGGGATCGACGATCAAAAAGTCTGGGGTTCCGGCATTGGCGGGTTTCAGCTCGGTGGCGTTGTGGATCTCGTCGATAAAGCGAGGGTCGTTTTCCGGGTCGCCCATGCGGCGTATGTAATCCCAGCTCCACTGTTCGGTGCTGTGGGCTATGCGCAGGTCGACGGCTTTCCCGTTAATGAGTTTGGGCACCCAGATAATACTTTCCTCGGGCTTGCCCGTCGCCTCGCGCTGGTCTTTGCCCTGCATGGTGATCAGATTGACGTCGCTATAACGGCTGGCTTGGTCGGTGACCGGTTCGATCCGGCATTCACGCCATAAATGACCATTGATGAACAGGTACAGCCAGCCTTGGTTGGCACCGCTCAGACGGTTGTCGAGTGTGACGCGGACGGGGGCGATCGGCACCAGATCAACGCCCGATGCGGTGTTTTCCTCACCCATTGGGGTGCTGCTCAGCAGGCCGGGAATCGGGGTCATGATCCAGCCGGATTTGCTTTCCAGTACCGGTAAGGACTCGCAATGTTTGGCGGTATACTGGCTGGTGCCTTCGCTGTCCAGACGGCACAACCAACTGATGTAGTTGCCTTCGATCAGGTTATCGGTCGTGCGCAGCTTGCTGACCATGCCTTGTTCACTGTTGGCTTCCAGATGCAGTGGATTGCCTTGATACTGCACGGTGGTATCGGTGGCGTGTTGCAATATAACGGTCTCATTGAACTGACCAAAGGGGCGCAGGCCGATGGCATGGGCCTGTTGCGGTGGGGTTAAGGGTTTTGGCATGGGCGGTGATTGTGGCTGTCGCGGAGCGCCTGTGCTTTGAATCAAGAAGGTGGGCGGGGTATTGCCATTGTTCAGTGTCATTAAGTCGAGCGCGCGCACGGCGGGCTTACCTTCAATGAATACATTGATAGAGCCGGTTAAAAAGGTGCCTTTACCGCCCTGAGTCCCTGAGATAATGCCCTTCATGTTGCCGGGTTCATCGCCTATGCATTTGGTGAAGATGGAGTCGATATGGCACAGCGGGTTGCCGTTCACAAAGACGCTGCTGGCGGTTTTGTCGCAGTCTTCCGATTTGGAAATAACCATGTAGGGAATGGCGACGATGGAATTACCGGTGCGGGTCCAGTTTACGCTGAGGCTGTTGGCGATGCCGTTAGATTCTTTATGTACCGCGCTGCGGCCATTAATGAGTATATTCTTTGCCATTGTTTAGACCTCCTTGTGGATGAGAAAGTGGTAGGCGTCTGTGGTGGATTCCTGATACAGAACCGCGCTGCTGGTGGTTTTGGATTCGTTAAGCAAAGTCAGCGTCAGCACCAGGCTGGCCAGGGTTTTGGCGATGCCGCAGTCGCCCAGGTAGTAGTGCAGGGCCGCTTTGTTTATCTGCTGAAGAATTGGCTGGGCCTCCTCTACGCTCTGTTCAAAAGCGTGGACTTCCTTTTGATTCTTTGGGTTGGGTGCTTTGGCTGGCATGGTGGCGGCCGGTAAGCAGCACTTGCTGTAATTGAATTCGCGTAGAGTCGGCTTCGGCAGCGGCGGTACATCGTGGTGCAATAGAATCGGCTCGTCGACCTGATCGTGGTTTTGCAGCCACTGTTGGCAGTGCGCGATTAATTGATCCGGGCTAACCTCCGGCAGTGGCTCCAGCGCCAGCTCAGCATGATATGACGTCTGCGCCTGTGCCGTCAGTGCAACCCAGGCGGTCACTTCTGACAGAATGCGGCCTCTGCCGCCGGCTTCGGTGGCGATGTCATCGTGCTGGCTGACATAGTCTGAGTCGAGCAGGCTGTCGGCGATAATGACGGTCTGGCGTTGCTCGGGAAACTCTTCCATGCCGTTCAGTAGGTGTTGCAGAGCGTCATGCTGTTGGGCTTCGACAATCAGCAGGTTATCAGGATAAGGCTGATTTTTCTGGTTAAAGTACGCTGAGACATGCGCCTGAATAGCCCACAGTAAGGCTTGCTCGTCAGTGTGCGGTATCAATAACCAGATTGGGGCTTGCTGCCATAGCACGCCGGGTTCTGAAGCCTGCCATGCGAAAACATCATTCAGACTCTGCGTAATCGACCAGGGTAAGCGGTCGGTGCGCCGAGTCGGGGTGATACCAATATTGCCGTTGACCAACACTGGGTGGCGTTCACCAGCGTTGTGATCATACGCGTTGAATGATGGGCTGCTGGTCAGGCCAGGTGGCGTGTATAAACCGCCAGGTGGCTGATGCTCCGGCTGCATCCGGTTGTTGATGATGTCTTCAAGTGGTGTATTGCCCTGGCGTAATCCCCACTGGGCGATATGCAGTGTGTGCATTTGAGTCATGTTGTTTCCCTTTATTCCGTACAGGCTGACTCGGAATAATGATTGTTCTATGGTCGTGAATTCAGGTGATTATCAGAGGCTAAGCCAGCAGTGCAGGCTGCTGGTTATAGCCTTTGCAATTGGGGTTTCCGGGCCAGCGTTAATTAAGGCTAATGCTACTGGCGAGCAGACTTATATTGCCGTCGGCATTGGCCTCGATGTTTTGCCCCTGTAGGGTGATCTGACCACTTGCCAATAGCTCAAGTTGGACCGATCCGGTTCGAATCTCAATACCGTCACAGCAGTCGCCCGCTTCCAACAGGAGTTTGTTATTAATAAGTCCGATGGTGAATGGCTGGTCGTCACTGAGTAGAACATGGGTCACGATATTCAAATCACCAATGCGCTCGATAATGCATCTTGCGTGCAGTGTTACTCGCGGAATACTCGTGCTTTGGTCGGCTATGTTGAGGCGTTGTTCTGAGTCGGTAATGACTTGTAGGATCCTGCCGTGCTGATCAATCTTCGAGACTTGGCCGAGTAATCTAACGGAAGTCGCGGTCTGGTTAAAATCCTGATCTTGTGTCATGTGGATTATTCCTTCTGGGAGGTGTAAGTTCATTTCGTACTTTAATTGCGGGGCGGGATTATGCACAAGATTTTTCGATAACGCACTAAAAATTTGCCGTCATTTTGGTAGGTATTTGTTGTGCTGGGTTTGTAAATTTGAATCGGTGACTCCATAGCGCGCAGGAACCTATGGGTGTACCTGCAAATTTTAACCTGAATCCGTGACTTCAAAGTGGATACAGGGGGGTGAGAGCTTGATTTCTATTTGCTTTTCAAAAATTGCAGGTGCACCCATAAGGGCCGCCAAAACACTGCTCTTTAAGGATTTTTCTAACTTTGGAGCTGGTTGTTTTTTCACCTTGAAAGGGCTGGTCGCAGAGTGTTGTAAGCGTAGGTCCAAAAACCACGCCTGAATCCGTGACTCCATAGCGGCGCAGTGCGCAAGCCATTGATTCCTCTTTGCTTCCCAAAAATTTCAATGAACCTATGGGTGCACCTGCAATTTTCCCTGCATCCACTTTGGAGTCACGGATTCAGGCCACGTAAAAAGAAATATTATTTTGCTATGAGACTATTGTTACATGTTTTTTAATATATCCTGATATCCGTGCCTCCATAGAGGCGTAGTGCGTAAGCCATTGATCCTTCTCGCAGGCGCACAGTACAAGGAGACTGGCCGAACCGGCTGGGATGGCGGCACCGTTGAAAATGGAGATGCCGGGCAGAGTAGGTTTGATGTTTGGGAAATACCCCTTTGGAGTTCAACCCGTCATTTCCTCTGTGAAACGGTAAAATTAGCATGAAAAGAAAATGCTCCACAAAATGAGAACAGAATGAATCGAATTGCAAGAAAAATAAGCTTCCTGATCGAGAATTACCGAATAGACAAAAAGCAATTTATAATTGTATCCAATAACTGTTGGGGTTATGAACTTTATAATGCCCTTAACCGACCTTACAACACCCCCTTTGTCGGATTGTTTCTTTACCCTGAATGTTATGTTCAGTTTTTGGAAAACTTTGACGCCTGTATGGATGCAGAACTCAAGTTTTCACGGACATCAAAATACCTGAAAGCAGCGCCCAATTATCCTGTCGGGGTTATCTGCGGTGGTATAGAAATTCATTTTTTGCATTACAAAACACAGGAAGAGGCGGTTGTAAAATGGCGACGCAGAGTCTCGCGGTTCAAAGAAGCCTGTGCTGATAATGTACCGATCTATGTGAAATTCTGTGATCGGGATGGTTGTACTGAAGAACAGCTCGAACGATTTCATGCCACATCATTCAACAACAAGATTTCATTTGGTATTCATGATTTTGATTCATCGAGGCATCTCTGTTTGCCCCAATTAAAGGATGCCAACGCTGATTTTATTGCTGACGGGTTGATACTCTATCGTAATCGATATCGGTATTTTGATATATCTGACTGGATACTGTCTGGACGGATTGGTAAAACCCCGTATTCCAGAATATTGTCAGTTTTTTCGTGATGTAAAACGATTTGATCGTATCAGGGATTTAAGGGGATTAACTTTACCCTGAATCCGTGACTCCATAGCGGCGTAGTGCGCAAGCCATTGATTCCTCTTCGCTTCCCAAAAATTAGGGTGAACCTATGGGGGCACAGTTGTTGAAAAACAAACAGAAATCAAGCTTTTATACCCTGAATCCCCAGTTTACCAAACGCTCTACGTTCTTTTCCGGCCTTTTCCGCCGCTAAGGTAACATTGCCACCGGTGCGATTCAGCGCACTGCGAATATAGGTAGTATTAAAGTTTTGCAGCACAGCTTCCTTGGCATCCTGATAGGACATGGCCAACAGTGTTTCCTCTGGAATATCCAAAGCGATATCCATCGAGGATTCATCCATATGGTTTTCATTGTTGATGTTTTCCGGCGCTTTTAACAAGGTGCCTTCATTCATAAAGTAATCACCGAGCAGGAAGTTGACCAGTTCGCGTACATTACCGGGCCAGGGTTGGGTTTTAAGCCAGGTAAGGTAAGAAGGGTGCAACAGTTTACGACCCTTGCCATAGGATGTGGCAAAGCTGTCCAGAAGATAGGGGGCGATAATATCGATATCCGGCAGTCGTTCGCGCAGCGGCGGTATGGAAATATTCAATACATTGAGGCGAAACAGCAAATCCAGGCGAAAACGCCCGGCACTGACTTGCTCTTCAAGATTGGCATTGGTGGCCGAAATAATTCGCGTATTGGCGTATCTGATTTTACTGCTGCCGACAGGTCGGTATTCACCCGTCTGTAAAAAGCGCAACAGGGCAGACTGTGCTTTTTCTGACAGCGAGTCTACTTCATCAAGAAACAACGTACCGTTATCAGCCAGTTCAACCAGGCCGGAGTGACGTTGCTGTGCGCTGGTAAAGGCGCCTTTTTCGTAGCCGAACAGTTCGCTTTCAAACAGACTATCCGGTACAGCAGCACAATTCAGCGGTAAAAAACCATGCTGTTTTCGATTACTAAAATAATGGATGGCGCGCGCAACCATTTCTTTGCCTGTACCGGTTTCCCCACAGACATGAACAGGTATGTCGCATTGACTGACTTTAAGAACCTTTTTCAGCACATTAATGTAGTTTTGTGATTCACCTACCAGATTAAGCTCGAAAAACTGCTTCATTTGCGCTCGGCTCGGCTGATGAGCCTGATTGCTTTTATCAAGATGTCTGAAGCAGCGGGTAATCAGGTTAAAATCTTTTTCCGGGTCATGTTCACTCAATATAACATCATGACAATGCTGGAAAATAGCTGGCGTTCTTTCGGGCAACTCGCAGGCGATAAATGAAATCAACAGATAGGGTTGCTCAGGCGTTTCAAACCATTGCTTAAATAAAGGATGCCGGAACAGTTTAGTATCGAAAAACGGAATAATAACCAACGATTTTTGCTGTTGTGCGGTTTTTAATAAACCATCAATATTTTCTTTAAGTATTGATAACTCACTGTCGTGCTCGATGGTATAGAAGTCAACCTGACAGCCGTTGTTTTGTAGCAATTCCAGTAGCGCCTGACACTGCTTGCTATGATGGGTTCTGTCTAGCAGTTGGTGAGTATCCAGAAGTACTATCTGACCAACAGACATTAGTGGCTCCTCCTTTGCCCGGCCAGTCGAAAATAGAGTTAAAGCAATTATTTTGTTTTACAAAGGCGGTAGTGAAAATTATACCGATACTGCTGACTGCAGGTTCTGACTATTTGGCAAAGAAATAGTTAAGAAGAAACAGTATTCCCTTGAGAGCGTGGCAATCAGACTAGCACTGTAAAAATTAAAATCAACAGGGATTTTGATACGAAAAATTCTACTTGCAAGTCTATAACCGGAATCTGTGATTTCGTGGCGGCGCAGTGCGCAAGCCATTGATTTCTCTTTGCTTCCAAAAAATCGGGGTGAAACCTCTATGGGTGCACCTGCAATTTTTGAAAAACAAATAGAAATCAAGCGTTTCCCGGATCAGACTCAACACTACCCGAATTTTGGTACATGAATTGCTCAGCTCTGATTTAATCGATGACCTGAAACGAACTTAATGTTATCAGATACCGAAATTTCAAAATAAATTTGTGACTATATCCAAAAAAATCCACACGCTGCTGATACCGTAGAGGGTATTATTCACTGGTGGCTGGAACAAAAAAACTTCACCCTGTCACTGATATCAGACAATCGCAATAATGTGTTTTTAAGCCGGGTTCTTAGCGTTTTGGATCAGCTTTGTGATGACAGAGTGCTGGCCAGTAAAGCATTACCGCAAGGTAAAATAATTTATTTTTCCCATCCTGATTTATCCGATTATTTCGGGTCAAACCAGACCCGGGGCTCATTTGATAAAATGTGACAGATGAAAGATAAAACGAGGCCGGTTGTTTTCATTGCTAAGGCGGTCGTAACCTGAATCCGTAACTCCATAGCGGCACAGTGCGCAAGCCATTGATTCCTATTTGTTTCCCAAAAATTTCAATGAACCTATGGGTGCACCTGCAATTTTTGAAAAATAAATAGAAATCAAGCTCTTACACCCTGTATCCACTTTGGAGTCACGGATTCAGGTTGACCTAAATCCGTAACTCCATAGCGGCACAGTGCGCAAGCCATTGATTCCTCTTTGCTTCCCAAAAATTGGGGTGAACCTATGGGTGCACCTGCAATTTTTGAAAAACAAATAGAAATCAAGCTCTTAATTGGGGTGAACCTATGGGTGCACCTGCAATTTTTGAAAAACAAATAGAAATCAAGCTCTTACACCCTGTATCCACTTTGGAGTCACGGATTCAGGTTTTCATTCGGGTTGGTGCAGTGCCAAATTTAAACGAGGTGTTTCCGGACAGACACTAATTAGCTCCCCAAAATGCCGGGTAAAAATTGCCCCAATCAGAATTCGTTCAATCCTCCTTTTTAATCTGAAAAACACACTCTATTTCAATGGCTTACGCCTGATTTTCCAGCCATGGCACGGCTGTTGCCATAGTCTCTTTTACCTGAATCCGTGACTCCTTCAGTGGATGCAGGGTGTAAGAGCTTAATTTCTATTTGTTTTTCAAAAATTGCAGGTGCAGCCATAGGTTCACCCCAATTTTTGAAAAACAAATAGGAATCAATGGCTTGCGCACTGTGCCGCTATGGAGTCACGGATTCAGGTTTCACTATTAAACCGATCAGGAGTTTGTTCTGTGGCGTCCTATAAAGCGGTGACCGGTGTGCTGACTGCATTGCAGAAATTTTTGGAATTACGCATGGTCGGTGGTCTGGACAGTTTCATAACCTCACCACAAGCCAAAATTTTGGGCACTAAAGACATGCAGGATGAACCTGCGGGTAATCATGTCGGTATTTATCTGCATCGTATTTCGGTCGATCCGTTTGGTCGTAATCGTTATTTGTCGTCATCCAATGGCAATGCTGCGCGTCAGCCAGAGCTTCCGATCAATCTGCATTTTATGCTGGTTGCCTGGACTGAACACGGCAGCAACGAAGGTACGCTGATCAGTTGGGCGATGCAGCAGATCGGTTCGTCGCTGAGCCTCGATGCCTCTCATCTGGCCGCAACAGACAGCTACTGGGCCGACGACGAAGTCATCCAGATCCAACCCGAAGAAATGAGCACTGAAGACCTGCTGCGCATCTGGGATGGCTTGCCACGACCCTACATTCTTTCGGTGCCGCTGCTGGCGAAAACCATTCGGTTGCTGCCGGTGCCGGAAATCGAAGCAGGCCCGGCGATCACTACCATTGCCACCCCGATTGGCAACTTGAACCAGGGGGCAGGGCAATGACCTCAGTGAACGTTCTGGAAACGCCAATCCGGCACGGGCTTGATCTGGTCGAACTGTTTGATGGCAGTGGCTGCACATCGGTCGGAATACCGGCCCGGCTGACCGAAACACCCCGTATCCGGCTCACCTCTGGCCCGAAATCACTGTCGTTAACCACTAAACCCGGCGCTTTAGTGCTCAAGTCCTCAGCGTTGGATGACCTTTATGAAGAAGGTCGTGCCGGGCAGGGTGATATGAAGTATCCGGCGAATGTTCCTGTTGCGGTACAGGGGACGGTGGAGTCGCCATCCGGGCGTTATAACCCCCGTTTTTTTGAGCTGACCGTTGGTAACGCCGTGGTGCGTTCACTGACACTTTTCCGCTCAGTCAAAGCCACTGAAATGCGTTCTGCAGGCGCGGTGATCGGTAACCTGGTCAGTCTTGTCGATGGTAGTCCGGTCGTTGAAGCGTGGGCCAAGGTTAGCCTGGTGGTCACGCCGACCGTTGGCACCGCGCTGACCTTCGTTGCCCAGGCCGATGCTCGGGGTGACTTTGTTATTCCGGTCAATCGTGCTCCGGCGCTTGATAAAGACGCGCCTTCCAGCGAATACAGTGCCACGCTCAGCGTACAGCGTATGGCGCTCGATGCAGACTCCCGTTTACCGAATCCAGCCAGCCTCAGTGCGCTGGAAATTGAAAGCAGTACCTCAGCCGACAGTTTTGCCGCCAGCCTCAGTTTCAAACTGACGCCGGGCAGCATTAAGCAACTTGTCAGTGCCAATAGGACCTCCCTGTTAGTGAGGCCCGCATGAGCTTCAGTGACTGGGCGGTTTTATTGGCACCGACAAGAAACATTAACTCCACAGAAGAGAAAGGAAGCAGGTTATGCCCGAATATTTAGCTCCTGGCGTCTTTGTAGAGGAAGTCAGCTTCCGCGCCAAATCCATTGAAGGTGTCAGTACCAGTGTGGCCGGTATGGCCGGGCCGACGGCATTTGGCCCGGTTCGTGGCACACCTGAAGTGCTGACCAGTTATGGCGAATTTGAACGTGTCTTTGGGGCACCGTCCAAGCTCAGTTTTGATGGTCAGTCCTATTTAAACCATACCGCTCTGGCGGCCAGAGCGTTTTTTGAAAATGGCGGCAAGCAGCTTTATCTAAGCCGGGTGATTTCTGGCGGTAATGAAACCGATGCCTCTGGCAATGGTGGCAGTGCTGCAACCGCCGGTGCCAGTGGTGCAACAATCAGCTTTGCTGCCCGATTTCCCGGCTCCGGTGGCAATCTGGATCTGGAGTTTGTCTGGCAGGATCAACAGAACCTGCTCAAGACCCGGAATATGGCCAGTTTTGATGCCATACCGGATGGCACCTCCGGTTTTTTAACCATTGCCGCAACGGTTACCCAAGATGAAATCATCAACCCTGTCGGCGCCTTTAGTTTCAGCTCGCTAAAGGTCTTAGCCACTAAAAATGGAGCCAATCTTGATTTTATCGGGACCGGTGCCATCGCAGATACCAATACAGCGGTGCCCCTCGCCAATCTGGGGGACGGTATCAGCGGGGCCGATCTTGATGCTCTTGGCTTTAACTTCAAGCAACTCTACGCGGATCAGCCGGATTCCAGTGCTCTCAGCGCCGATACTCCAGCACAGGTATTGCTGAGTGCGGCAATTGATATAGAACCCTATACCGGGATTGATCTGTCGAGCCTGTCCATTACCTCCATCATGCGTGGCGGGCTCAACGCCGCCGGAACCGAATTAGCCATAACCGGCCCGAATACCGTGCCACTGGCGGCCCTGGCTGCTGAATCCGGTTCAGTTAAAGCAATCACCGTACAGCGCGACTTTGCCATTGATGTCATCCGTCGTAAGAAAGGTGGTGCACCCGGTGAAGGGGAACCGATCTATCAAACCGGCATCCTGTCTCTGGACAATACCAAACCCAATTATATCGGCAGCCTGTTGATTCAGGATCCAGAAAAAGTACAGGACAAGCTGACACTGCCCATGGCCTGTTCCGTTACCGGGACACCCACCGCAGGCGCGCTGCATACCGCCTTGCTGGCAATGTTCAGCGATGACGCCAGCAGCGGCAAAATCTCCGCGCTGAATCCACCCGCCACCAGTTTTGAAGAGCCGCGCTTTCTCGTTGTATTGGCAGGCGGCAACGATGGCAGTATGCCAGCCGCCATCGACTACCACGGTGAAACCGATGACAAGGGCTCAACCGGCCTGGCCTCGCTGGAAGAGGTGGAAGACGTTTCCATCGTGCTGACACCGGCTGCGGTGATCTCAGCGGCCAATCATCAGGCCATTGTCACCGAGGTGGAAAAGCACTGTATGAAGATGCGCTATCGCATCGGTATTGTTGATAGCCGTGAAGATATGGCGATCTCCGAACTGCGCACCTTCCGTAATAATTTCGATAATTCCCGGCTGGCACTGTATAGCCCGTGGGTGGTCACCTCCGACCCAACAGGTGAAAGCCTGACCATCAGCGTGCCGCCGTCCGGTTATATGGCGGGAATTTATGCCCGTACTGATGTTAACCGGGGTGTGCACAAAGCACCGGCCAATACGGTAGTGCAGGGTGCACTGCGTTTTCATCAGAATATCAACAAATTCCAGCAGGAAATTCTTAATCCTCAGGGCATCAACTGTCTGCGTTCCTTTGCTGGGCGCGGCCATCGGGTCTGGGGCGGGCGCACGCTGTCGAGTGACCCTGAATGGAAGTACGTCAACGTGCGGCGCTATTTTCTGTATCTGGAAAAATCGATTGAAAAGGGCACCCAGTGGGCCGTGTTCGAACCGAATGGCGACGCTCTGTGGGCCAATGTGGCGGCCACGGTGGACAGCTTCCTGTTCAACGAATGGAAGAACGGTCGTCTGCTCGGCAGCAAACCCTCATCGGCGTACTTCGTGCGTTGTGACCGTACCACCATGACCCAGAATGATATTGATAATGGGAGGCTGGTCTGTGAAGTGGGCGTTGCGCCGCTGCGACCTGCTGAATTCGTGATTTTCCGTGTCGGACAAAAAACCGCTGACGCCTGATAGGGAGTACAACCATGGCAACTTTTCGAGAAACCCCTTATTCCGCCTTTAACTTCCTGGTGGAGTTCGGAGACAAGCAGGAAAAAGACAAGGTTGGCGGCTTCAGTGAAGTATCCGGCCTTAACGCTGAAGTGACGGTCGCCGAATACCGCGCCGGTAATGACAGCGCCAACTACGTCACCAAAGTCCTCGGCATTCATAAAAGTGGTGATGTCACGCTCAAGCGTGGCGTCATGGCCGCCAGCAATATCTGGAAATGGCTGAGCCTGGCCCGTGACGGCGACTTAAGCGCCAAACGCGATGTTTCTATCAAGCTGTTGAATGAGAACCGCGAAGAAACACCAGTGCTTACCTGGGTACTGCGCGGTGCCACGCCGATTAAGTGGACTGGCCCGACGCTGGCTGCCAAAGGTGGTGGTGATGTTGCAATGGAGGAGCTGGTGCTGTCGGTCGAAATGGTCGAAGAGGTTCACGACGATTAGCTGAGTGGGGTCAGATATCAGATGTGAACCGTCAGCGCTAAGTCGTTGAAGGTTAAAGGCGGATATGGCTCGCAGTACCGTCGCCTTTTAGGTTTTGCATCGAACCGGGCTATTTCATTAGCGCTTTTTCCACCCTTGCCCAATTCCACCTTAGTAAGGACACCACAATGAACTTTGACAGCGGTCGAATAGTACTGGAAGCCGGGTCGGCACCACCGACCGGTGCCGATTTTGAAGTCGCTGCGCTGGGTCACACCGGGGCGGCGGCGGATCTGGCTGTGCTGTTCAGTAACACCCGGTTAATTGCCGAGCTGGAAGAGCTGGGCTATATCCAGATACTGGCGGCACTTCGCGCACGCTGGCAGCAGGGTGTTCTGGTGGACGATCTGTTTAATCTGCCGTTGCCGATTCGTTCGGTGGCTGAATATCAGGCCCTGTTCAGTCATCCGCCAGTGACGCCTGAAATGCCGCCTTATACCAGCCTGATGGCTGGGGCGCAGAAATGGCTGCCGCGCGCGGTACGCGACTTTTTTATCGACCCCGGCGAGGTCAATAAGAAGCTCTGGCTGATACCCGTTGATCCGGGCGAAGGGCAGAGTGCCTTTTATCCGGACAGTCACCTGAACCTGCTCGATCTTGCCAGTGCCGATGCCTTTAGCCGCGCGCTGGCGTTGCCCGGGCTGGCGTTGATTATCCTGCCGGATTATGAGCGTTTGCAGGTGCCATCGAATCTGGAAAACATTCCGCGCTTGCGGCTCGATAATCCGGCACCGACCTTTTTACCCTGTTCGACGAATATGGACGATGGTATCCGCGAGCGGGCATCGCCCACGCCGAATCTGAATTATCCCGACCCGGAACCGTTCAGTGCCGCCGTTCATCGAATGCTGAGCGCATTGAAACGCTTCCGTCCTGATGTTCGGCTGATGCTGACCATGCCCTTTGACCAGAGTCTGAATGGCGAGCTGCCGCAGATTTCTGCCGCCGCCGTGACGGAGCTGAACCAATTGAAGCAGTCGCGCTTCAACGCCAGCCTGCATCGTTTACAGCTGATCTATCCATACCTGCGCGATGCCAACCAGCAACTCGGCTCGGCCACGGCGCTATTGGCTGGACAGATTGCCAGCCGCGCCGTCAAGGCTGGCCCATGGCGTTCCATTGCCGGGCAGAACCTGCCGGGCGATTACCAGCCCTGGCCGAACCTGTCCCAGGCACAGATTGCTAGATTGCGGGATGAAGTCGGAATCGGCGTACTGAAACGACGTTTAAATGCTATGCAGCTTGATGATGAGCGGCTCAGTGCCGGTGTATTTTCAACCACAGATAATGCACATGGTCAGGACGCCAGCGGCGAGATTTCCCGCTTCCTTGGCTGGCTGTACCGGTCATTGGAAAATCTGGGTATGGCGTTGGTATTTGATGATCAGCGCGGCAACCGCCAGGGCTTGATTTATCTGCATGACTTTTTCAACCGGCTGTATCAGCTTGGTGCATTACGGGGCCGAACACCGGAGCAGGCGTACCGGATCGAGCAAAGCATTGATGGCGATGGTGAGCAGGTGATCTTCAGCATTGCTATCGCACCGGCGTTCCCGATCGACACCATTCGTATCAGTCTGCAACAGGACCGGGTGGAGTTTGCCAATGTCTGAATTTATTCCATTTCGCTTCAAAGTCAGCCTGTTTGCTGCTGACGGTGGCAGTGCCAGTGATCCAATCTGTCAAGGCGCGTTCAGCGAAGTTACTGGTTTTGAGGCCAGCATGAGTCCGAAAACGATGAAAGAGGGGGGGCGCAACTGGGGCGAGATACAGCTTGCCGGTACCACCAACTTTCCGGCCATCGTATTCAAGCGTGGCATGACCGACATTGACGATCTGTACCAGTGGTTCGATGTTACCTCGCGTCAGGCCAACTACGCCTTCCGCATGACTGGCGTTATTGAAGTCTATGACCAGCCTTTTGTTGATCAGCAGGATGTAAAACCCCGGCTGACCTGGCAGGTCAGTCGGGCTATGGCCACCAGGTTCAAAGCCACCGATCTGTCTGCAACCAGCAACCAGATTGCGATTGAAGAACTGCACCTGGTGCACGAAGGGCTGACTTTGAAGAGGCAGACCAAGGCGAATTCCGGTGACAGTAGCAGTGGAGAGCGACCATGAGTAGCATGCCGCAACTGGCCAAAGCCGTACTGATTCCGATGAATGGGGATGATCCAGAGCCGGATACTGACAAGCACATCGTTGTGCAGTTCAACCCGGTCAGCCTTAAGGTTGCGCTGTCCAATACATTGAAGGCCGATAACTCTGGTGGTACTTCCTCATCTGCGGCGCAGCATATCGACAAGAGCGAATCGAGCCTGACGGTACAGTTGCTGTTCGACAGCTCTGTACCCGGCTCTGCCAGTGTGCCGAAGACCAGCGGTCAGAACGAGGCCGAACCGAACCTCACCAGCAGTACAACCAACGGTGCTTCAGCGGCCAATCATAAGGCAAACAGCGACGTTCGCCTGCTGACCCAGCGTATCGCCGAAACCTTTATGAAACCGGTTGAGGGCGGCAGTGGCAAACCCGGTGCCCCGAAACGTTGCCGTTTCCAATGGGGCACCTTTGTCTTTGTCGGCATGGTCAGCAGCTACAACGAAACACTGGATTTCTTCACTCCAGAAGGTGTCCCGCTGCGCGCCACACTGGCCCTGACGCTGAAAGAAGACCGCTACCAGTTCACCCTTGGCAACAATCCCATTACTGGTGATCGGGCGGCACCCAAATTTGCCAAGGGCAACAGCAACAAGCCCGTCAGCAGTGCTACCGACTCTGGCAAAAAGCCCGACCAATGGCGTGACACTGCACTGTATAACGGTATTGAAAACCCACGAGAGACGCCACGCTCTGGGGTCTCGATCCCATCCGGGTCGGTTACTGGTGGTAGTGGCGGGTTTCAGGCGGGCCGTTCGGATTCCTTGGGGACCGGTATTCCCGGTGCTTTCTGGCAGAAGGGTGGCGCAAATGGGTAGAGAACGTATTGCAGTACCGATAAGGCTCCTTGTTAGGACAGGCACTAAAAGGGTGAATAAAAGTGCCTGTCCTAATGAGAACCAGCCTGATGCTTGGTTGAATAAATGGAATGAAAGGAATGAAAGTGCCTGTCCGAATAAAAGTGCCTGTCCTAGTAAGAACCATCCTAGTAAGAACCAGCCTGATGTTTGGTGGCGGAACCCGCCTCACATGCGGGATGTCTTTTCTGAGAGCGGCGTAGATCCTTCCCTGGAGCCTCAGTCACAGCATCCATGCTGTGAATGTCTCAGAAAAGACATCCCGCATGTGAGGCTAGTTAGAGTCACCGCGTTTAGGTCTGATTGGGGTAGTGCCTGTCCTAATAGCAAAACAGTGCCTGTCTCTTTAACGATGGTACGGCACCTGTCAGCGCAAACCAGAAGCCAGCGCCTAAGTCAGCCACCCAAACAACGTTCACAAACTGAAAGTAAAAGTGCCTGTCCTGATAAGAAAGTGCAACTGAAGCAGCCTTTAGCAGGACAGGCACCCTTAGCAGGACAGGCACCAGGGAGGAAAACACCATGCCTTTAATCATCAAAGAACTGATAGCCCACGTCGAAACGCCGCAAGGCGAGCCTCAACCTATCAACACCCCGACCGGTGATCAGGACGAAAGCAACCAGCAGTTGCTGGAGCAGCTCGAAATCAGCCGCGAACGCGAGCAGAGGCTGCACTATGACTGAAGCCAGCGCGCCAAACATCAATGCCCGGCCAAGGCTCAAGCTTAACGGTGAGATCCGCAGCGAAGTTAATGACGCCCTGCTTGATATGATCGTCAGTCAGCCGCTGTCCGGCATGGCCCATGCCGAAGTCCGTCTGGTCAACTGGCGCGCCAATGATGCCGACGGTGGTGCGGACTTTGCCTTTCAGTCCATTGAACACGGTACTGAAATCGCCATTCTCGCCGGTGACAGCGATGCTGAGCCTCTGTTCAGCGGCGAAATCACTGCGCTCGAAGAACGCTACGGCCGTGGTGCGCCGCAACTGATTATCCTTGCTGAAGACAAGCTGCATCGCCTGACCCGGAGCCGACAAAACCGCAGCTTCGAAGGCACCAGCCTCAACGAGGTGCTGCAAGGTCTGGTCAGTGGGCTGGGGCTTGGCGTAGATATCGCCGTCTCCGATTACAGCGCCGACTGGCACCAGCTTAACGAAAGCAATCTCGCCTTTATTCAGCGCCTTATCGCCCCTTACGACCTGGCGATCCGCATTGATGGCGATACTCTCTGCATTCGCGCCGAGCAGCCAGACTCAAGCCCGGTGCCACTGGAAGTACAGAACAATATTCAGCAACTGCGCATCACCGCTGATCTGCATCAGCAGAATTTGGGTGTCAGCGTTAAAGGCTTTGACCTTGCTGCCAACGACGATAGCGAAGCCGATGACGACCTGTCACCCGCCGACAGCGGCACCACGGCTGCGGATCTGTTGCAGTCTCTGTCCTGGGGTGAAACCGAAATTGCGGCCTTGCCGTTGGCTCGCGCTCAGGCCGAGGCTGCCGATTGGGCCGCTGGTCGCTTCCATCACCAAGCTAAGAAATTCCTTTATGGTGAGATCGTCTGTACCGGTGTGCCGGAATTGAAAACCGGCCGTGAAATCAAGCTTTCCGGGGTATCTGAACGATTGTCAGGTGTCTACCGTGTAGTCGATTGCAAGCATCAATTCAATAATGCCAACGGCTACAGCACTCGAATTAAAGTACAGCGCGCAAGTTGGAGCACAACATGAATCACTCGATGGGCACCCTGCGTGATCTGCATCTGGCGCGCGTTCTCGATAACGAAGATGACGATGGCCGTGGTCGCGTTCAGGTCGAAATCGTCTCAACCGGTGCCCAGCTTTGGGCCAGTTGCATGACCAGCAGTGCCGGAGCGAACTACGGCATCAGTTGTCTGCCACGGGTAGACGAAATGGTGGTGCTGGGCTTTATCAGCCCGGAACTGCCGATTGTGCTCGGCTCGTTATGGAGCGGCGCTGACAGCCATCCGCAGGACGCTCAGGCCGTGCAAGACAAGTACGCCATGATCAGCCCCGAAGGCACCAAAGTCACACTCGATGATAGCGACGGCCCGAAAGTCGCCATCGAAACCAGCAGCGGCTACCACATGACCATTAGCGAAGGCGGTGGCGGTGAAATCACCATTGAGAAGGGCACTGAGTCGATCACGCTGTCCTCATCCGGCATCAGCATCGTCAGTTCCGGCACCGTTAACGTGCAGGCTGCCAAGGTGGATGTCAGCGCCTCGATGGTCAGTGTCGATGCGGCCATGAGCAAATTCTCCGGCGTGGTCAAATGCGACTCGCTGATTGCCACCTCTGTGGTTGGCACCACCTATACACCGGGAGCAGGCAATGTCTGGTAGAGCGAATCTCACAAAAGCAACTGTGCGTAGCGCAATGCGGGTGGATCACACCCCGAAACTGACCGCGCCCTGGTACGCCGAGGTGAATGACGGTGTCATGCTGCACCGTTATCTGGACGATCAGTTTATCGAGCGCTTTGTGCGTGAATCGCATAACGACCAGTTGGTCGGTGCCGCACACCAGTCCTGGCGTGAGCAGGACCGCTTTGGCAAAGACACCGTGGCGTTGCGACTGCCAATCCACCGCACCTTTTATGTCGCCTGCAGCGAAGTCAGTTGCGACAGGCTGGGCAGCCCGGCTTTTGATCCGGTCAAAATCGTCTCCGCCGGGTTGGTGGTGCGCAAAGGCAGCCCGAACCGTTATCAGACCTGGCAGGTGCGCGATGGTGTCGCCATCGGCTGGCGCGACCCGTACCCCAGTGATGGCAGTGATGACCCGGACCATTACCGCCGCCTGCTCAGCAAAAAACTGATCGAACCGAGCCGCCATACACCACCGTTCAGTGGTGAGCAAACCCATCCGATGCATGCCGAACTGGTACAGGACAGCCAACAACGTAACCGCACCCTGATCTATGGTTATGTTCCGCTTGGCGGCAGTGTGGAAGCCAATCTGGTCAAGCCGGACGACCGCCAGCCCGACAGTCATGTGAATTCGACCATTCAGGCGTCAGGCCAGTTGGCGGAACATGAATGGCCGTTCGGTTCCTGGGATGGTGTCAGCAATGAGCCGGTCTGCACCTGCGAAGGCAGTCTGGATGAAGTGACCCACAACCCCTGTGATCATTTCCAATGGGACAGCTATGCCAGCATGCCGATCCGGGCGGTGAAGAATCAGGGCAGTCAGCCAAGCCGCGCTATGGTCGGCTTTCTGCGCACACTGATGGATCGCTACCAGATCTTCAATACCAGCATCGCCGATAACGAAGCATTACGTACCCTGTGCCGACGCGTTGTGTTTAACCATTGGCCTGGCCGACCAGATCACGGACAAACGCTACTCGATTACCTGATTTATTATGCCGATGAGTTGCAGGAATATTTTGCTCAGATTGACCAGAGTAACCGCGACCTTGCCAAGGCGGACCCCGAGAATTTCGTGCCGCCGAGCTATTACCCGGACATGCCCGGTGACCCTGGTTCTCTCCACATCAGCGAAGACTGGGCCGCCGACGCCCGTGAATATCTGTTGCTGCGCGCCGAACGTGCTGAGGAACTGGTAGAAAGTTCACTGCCGTTACCGCGTTATACCCAAGGCGAGGGTGACCAGTACTTTATCTGCACCTTTGTCCGCTATCTCGATCACTGCGGTTGTGAGCGCGTGGTCTGGGGGCCGAAAAGTGCCCCGTTCCGCGTCGTCAGTCCGCTGGATGCTCAGGCCACCCGGCCCTCTGTGATTCAACTGCCCGAACTTTCAGATCTGAAAAAGGGCTTCACCAAAGGGGTGACCTTTCTGACACCTAAATCCATGGCCGACGCACTGCAAAGCGTGGTGCCGGATATGGAGTTCAAAAAACAAAACAAGAAAAGCCATCTGGATGCCTGTCTCGGCTTCAGCATCAGTTTCAGCATTCCGATCATCACCATCTGCGCCATGATTCTGCTGATGATCGTACTCAACCTGCTGAACTTTGTTTTCCGCTGGCTGCCGTGGGCCATTCTGGTACTGCCAAGACGCTGTGGGAGGAAATAACGATGGACCCTAATGTCAGTTTCCCGCTAACCGGGATCAATGAAGACGGCATGTTGAACTGGTCAACCGATAGCGACAGCGTTCGTGAGGTGATCTGGAACATTCTGCTGACCGAGCCGGGTGAACGCCTGATGCGGCCGGAATTCGGTGCCGGGCTGAACCGCTACATCCACTATCCCAACAACGAAACCACGCGGCGGCTGATTGCCGATGTCTCGCTTAATGCGCTACGCCGCTGGGAACCCAGAATCGACATTCTGGAACTGACAGCCACCTCGCGCCCGGACGAGCTGAATCAGGTCACTGTCACCGTGATATACCGCACTCGCGCCACCGGAGCAGAAGACACACTGCAACTAGGACTCCAGCTTGGGTTTTAAGCTGACACGACAGGGGAAAGATCATGCCACTACCGATTAAGTCTCTCGACGACCGACGCTTTGAAGACATCGTCGCTGAAGCCCGGCAACGGTTGCAGGTGCATCTGCCGGATGCCACCCAGATGGCCGAAGGCGATCCGCTGTACGCCCTGACCGACCTGTTTGCCTGGATGACCGAATCCGTCATTTACCGCGCCAACCTGATCCCGGAGCGTCAGCGCCGCGCCTTTCTGAATCTGCTGCATCTGCCGATGCGTCCGGCCATGGCGGCACGGGGTATTGTCAGCATCGATGCCAAATCGCGCACCGGCACACTGCCACCTCTGGTGCCTGCCGAAGCCCAGTTGGCCGCTGGCAAAGTACAGTTTTCCACCAATAGTGAAATTCAACCGGTGCCGCTGGCCATGGCGCTGATGGTGAAAAAGACAAACGGCTTTACTGCCTGCTGTATCTGAACGATGCCAAGCTGATTCCAAACAAGGATGCACTGCTGGATGCCATGGCAGGCACCATTATCAATATCGGCCTTGCGCCGGATGAAACCCAGGCGGGAGATATCGCCCGTGAGTTGCCACCGCGCACCTTGAAATGGCATCTGGCCTGGCAGGCCAACGGTAATGATCGCAAAGCCACCTATCTGCCACTGGAAGTGATCGACGACAGTTCCCGTGGCGGTCGCCAGACCGGGGTGGCGCGGTTACGGCTGCCGAAAAGTACCGCTGTATTGAAGTCCCAGTTTGCCACCGACAGCAAATACGCCGGTATCAACAACACACCGCCGCCACCGCCAGCGGATGTGCTGCCGGAACAGGTGATCGGTTGGATCAGCCTCAGCGCGCCAACCGAAGAAAACCTGGAACTGGCCTATCTCGGTGTGAACGCCGTTGAAGTGGTCGCGCAAACTATTGTTCGTGATCAGATTATCGGCATTGGCAATGGCCGCCCCGGCCAGTCAGCCAGTCTCAAAAACACCGACATCGAACCGGACAGCCTGGTTCTGGAAGTCAGCGAACGCGGCTCTTATGTGGCCTGGCGTCAGGTCGAGCATTTCGCCGCCAGTCACAGTGATGACCGGGTGTACCGGCTTGATCCGGCTTCCGGCACCGTCACCTTTGGTGATGGTCTTCGCGGCCGCAGACCGGAATCAGAAGCCCGTATCCGCGCCGCCTTCTATCGCAGTGGCGGCGGCACCGCTGGCAATCTGCCCGCCGGAAGCATCAAACAGTTACTGAGCAATAGTGCCAACCGCTATGAGTTACGCCACGAATGGCCGACCCGTTATGGTGTCGATGCCGAAACGGTCTCAGCCGCCGAGCAGCGTATTTCGGCCCATTTAAGCCATCGTAACCGCGCAGTGACGTTGCAGGATTTTCAGCTTCTGGCACGTGATAACCCGATCAGCCCCGTGGCCCGTGCGGAAGCGGTCAGCGGTTTATTGCCTGGCAATCAGCGCGACAGCATCCGCTTTGATGTGCCCGGCGTGGTCAGTGTCTTCGTTATGCCGCCAGCCGAACCGGCTCTGGGGTGGGCCGCGCAACCCAGCGCCGGGCTGCTGCGTGATGTGTACCACTATCTCGATGCCCGCAAGATGCTGGCGACCGAGCTATATGTGCTCAGCCCTGAATTTATTGATATGGCGCTTGCCGTCAGCATCGAAGTTTATGACCCAGGCACCGCCACCCAGACCCTGAATGCCGTCCAGAACGCAGTGCTGGAATTTCTCTGGGCCTTGCCGCCCGGAGGCCCGCGCGGGCAGGGCTGGCCGATGGGGCGGACAGTGGAAGTGAATGAACTGAAAACAGCCGCCGCCCGCGTTGATGGCGTGTTGGCGGTCAATCATCTGCGGCTGTTCTATCAAGCGCAGGACGATGACTGGCTCGAAGCCGAGCGCGTAGCCCTGTTGCGCTATCAGTTACCAAAGTTGCTGAGTATTGAGGTCGAGCAGGGTGAGCAGTTGCCGCCAGTACCGGCCATTGCCGAATCCGGCCCGAATGGCACCGGCGGTAGTGACGCTGATGACGACGCCATGCCGGTGCCGGTCATTCCGGATCTGTGCTGAGGAGTGTGATGATGACCACGAACAGCACCACTGACAGCTACGGCACTCGTTTCTGTCTGCTCAGCCGGGCTGAGGATTTCCGTACCGATGCCGCTGACCACTGCGTTTGGGATGAACAGCGCCAGGTGTTCCGGTTGATGGAAAATCAGCGCCCGCGTCTGGCCCAGGCCGATGCGAGTGAGGCACAGTCTGCCTGGAGCAGCGCCTCTGCCATGGTGATGGACAGCTACGGCCAGCTCGGTTTTCTGTCTGATGACCGCAAGCAACTGCACTACGCCTTGAACTGGGCTCACTACCAGCGTTTTCTCGACGCCGATGTGCAAGCCGTTGCCGGGCAGGTGACCGCCAGCAGCGAACAGGGCGTCGGCGGCGATGCTTCCGAGCTTAGCCTGGACCCGGTGGATGCCCCGGATGATACCCAGTTTCGTGACCTCGCCATTGGTGGCGATGGCCGCGTCGCACTCCCGTTCAGCAACGGCATTGACCGCCACGCTGTTTGTGTGGTGCATTTGAGCCGCCGTTGGCAGCGCACCGTTGATCTGCCCTTTGTACCGGTACGCGCTGCGGTTGATGACCTGAACCGCATCTGGGTGGCCGGAGATAACAGGCTGGCGCTGTGCACGGGTGAACCCTTGCCGCAAGACTACCAAGCGCAATCGAGCCGTTTTGAACCGGTCGATGTCAACCCGAACCGGCTGGCACTGCGCTGGCAGCAACCGTTACCGGCGAATCGCACGCTGATGGCACTGTGCTGTGATCAACGCCATCTGTATCTGCTGATGCAGCATAATGGCACTGGTGTGCAGGAAATCTGGCAACGCCCGCTCAATGCCGAATCCGGTCAAGTGCTGGAAAGCTGGTTGGTTCCGGCTGAGCTGCCGCTGGTGGTCGATATCGGTGTGCTGTCCGATGCCACGCTGGCGCTGATGATCGTCGTGCCTGACGACAGTGATCTGCTCGATCAGCCCGCGCTGCAACTGAATGCCGATGGCACCAGCACCGTGCTGGCGCGGCGCTATCCGCTGGATGGACACGGCCCGCTGGATGGACAGCCACGCGTCCGCTTTCTCGGCCAGGCCGATGTCAGCAAGGTCTGGTATTTGTCCGGCACCGGCCCACGCCAACTGGTGCCGTTGCCACAGGCACGCTTTCTCAGCGAAGGCCACGCTATTTTGAATCAGACACTGGACTCAGGGGACTATGACATTGTCTGGCACCGCATTTATCTCGATGCCAGCATCCCACCGGGCTGTTCGTTGAATATTCAGGTTAAAGCCTTTGATGACTATGACCACGAAGGTAGAGACTGGCAGCCACAAGCGGCTCCCATTCGTTTGTCGCTCCATTCCGAACTGCCGTTTTACAGCGGCCGGTTAACCAGCAGCGTCGATCACGGCGGGCTTTATGAAATTCTGTTGCAACGCCAAAGTGGCGCCGTTCGCGAGATTCGCGGTCGTTATCTGAAACTGCGTATTGAAATGACTGGCGATGGTCGGCATTCCCCGGCCATTGCCGAAATGCGGGTCTACTATCCGCGTTTCTCCTGGCAACAGAACTACCTGCCAGCATTGTTTCATCAATATCAGAGCGTTGATATCGAGGATGAATCCGCCGCCAATGGGGCGGATCTGCGCGAACGATTACTGGCCAGTTTTGAAGGGCTGATGACTCCGGTCGAAGAACGCATCGTCAATGCTGAATGCTGGCTCTACCCCGATGCCGTTCCTGCCCAGCAGTTTCCTCAACTGGCCGGATTGCTTGGCACACCGCCACCGTCATACTGGCCACTGCAACGCCAGCGGCGCTGGCTCGCCGCCACTGGCTGGCTACAGGCCAATAAAGGTACTGCCGCCGGGCTTGCTGTAGCCTTGGATATTGCGACGGATGGCGCCGTTGGTCTCGGCCAGATCGTACCGGTGGAAAACTACCGGCTGCGCCGCACATTGGCGACCATTATCGGCGTCTCGCTCGATGATGAAGCACACCCGTTGACACTGGGCACTTCGCTCAGCGGCAACAGCATCGTCGGCCAGTCATTAATACTGACTGATGAAGACGCCGCCGATTTTCTCGCCTTATTCGCCCCGGAACTGGCCGAAACCGAGGATCAGCAACAGGCCGTACAGGGGCTGTTCGACCGTTACGCCCATCGCATCAGCATCGTTATACACGAGCACGCCAGGCCGTGGCGTAAAGCCGTTGAACAGATCATCGAGCAAATGGTGCCCGGTTCGGTACACAGCGTCATTCTGGAAACTGATCGACCCTTTGTACTGGGGCTGTCACCACTGCTGGGCATCGACACCTACCTGCAGCAAGCCGAAGCCTTCCGCAATATCGTACTGAATGACACCTGGCTTGGCCGCGAAGGGCTGATTCATAACCCCGCCGCGCTGTCACCGGCGGATGTTCACCAGAACCAAACAAACTACCACCCAGAGGACAGGAGAAGTTCAGATGAGTGAAGTGACCACAGCCGATACCACGTCCAGGGACGCCGACCTTCACGTACCCCTGGAACGAGTTAATTTCGCCCCCGGCATGATGCTTGGCGTTGACGCCACCGTCGCCGAACAGACTTACCACCGAATGCGCGTCAGCCGACACAATTACTGGTTTCACGGTGTCGGCACGCTGTTCGGCCTTGCCGTAACACTCGACCCGGTCAGCTCTGACGACGCCAACAGCAATACCACGACACGGCTTAAAGTCAGCCCCGGCATCGGCATTGACGGCCTTGGCCGCGAAGTCATGAGCTTCGAACCTTACTGCGTCAACCTGGGTGACTGGTTCGCCGACCAACTGGCCGACCCCCAAAACAGGCTCGCTGACGGCGAAATCAACACCACAACCGGCAGCGGTAAAGCCATCAACCTGCTGATTACCATGAAATACAGTGCCTGCACCACCGGCCTGCAACCGGTTCTCGCCCGCAAAGTCAACGCTGGCACCGACCCGGTACAGGCCAGCCGCACCCGTGACAGTCTGCAACTGGACATTATCCCCGCACCGGGACCTGACGCCGCCGCCATCTTCACCCGGCCTGGCCTGGCCCTGACCGATATCGACCCGGATACCGACACCACCAGCGCAGAGCAGGCCCATCTGGCCAGCCTCAGCGGTGACGCCGCCCGACTGGCCCGGCTGCAAGCCCAAATGCTCTACGGGATTGAAGCTGATCTTGGCCGACTCGAACTTCACGGCGACCCCGAAGATCTCGCCCGGGTATTGCTGGCCACGGTAACGGTGCCGCTACGCGCCGCCGCACTGCCGGACTACGACCCACACATCAATCCCGAGGTTATCGACATCAACAACCTGGTGCGACCCTTTGTAAACACCGCAGACCAGTTCGCCTGGCTGGCAGCAACGGAGACGACATCATGAGCTTACTGAACAGTCCTTTTCATCCGGCCCAGCCTGAACAGATACAGCCTGAGCAACCGGCCATTTCCAGCATCGACGCCAAACTGTCGCGCACCAACTATTACGATGGGCGGCTGCTTAAAGCCTCCGATCTGATTCGTGACCAGCTCTACCTCGACGAACGACTGCGCGAAGTCGGCCGCGTTTTGGGGCAGGGTATTGTGCGAGGTCTGCTGTTGTCGTTAAGCAGCAAAGGCGAACTGAGCGTCAGCCCCGGTCTTGCCGTGGCCCCGTCCGGCCGGGTATTGGAGCTGGAAAATACCAGCTTCAAACTGAACCTGCTCGACAGTGCGGCCATCGCCGCGCTGAACCAGGGCTATCGCCGCCTGGAGCGCGGCCTCTACGCAGTGGTACTGCAATACGCCGAAGAGGGGCGTGGCAGTGCCGAGGTGTACCCGCGTGATCTGCAACAGGAACGTGGCTTCCACTTCAATGCCTTCGCCGAAGGCGTCGAACTGGTACTGACACCGCTGCATACCCGGCTGCCTTATGGCCGCCAGCATGAATATCACCGACTCAATAACAGTGTCATGTCGCGTTCTGCACTGGTACGGGAAATGATACTGCCGCATCGTGGTCAGCCGTTGGGCATTAGCGAAGAGGGCGTTGCACTGGGGCTGATTGCGGTCGAAAACGGTCAGCCGGTCTGGCTCGATCACGGCCTGGTACGGCGACCCCATCGTCAGCCACTGGCCAGTAATGCATTGCAGACCGATCTGTTCCATCACTATGAAGAGCTGCTCAGTGATGTGCTGACCCTGCGCCAGCAGAGCACACGCGGCAGTGCCTTCAAAGCACAGCACTATTTCGATGTTCTGCCACCCTTTGGCTCGATCCCCAAAGACTGTGTCGATCCGATCAATGGCTACCAGCATTACTTCCCTGAAGGCTTCGAAGTCTCGATCTCGCCGGTACGCAACGATGACCTGGAAGCACTGGTTCAGCAGAGCCTGCCGCTGTCCATTATCGACCTGAAGAAAGACCAGGATGTGGACATCATGATTCTGGTGCCGATGTCCGACGTTCAGTTCGCCTTCCGCGCCCGCCAGTTGCAACACGTTACGCACAGCAGTGGCGATGATGGCGAGACCACCGAGTTTGTGCAGCCTGCGCATCTGGATGACTACCAGCTTGCCGCCTACGGCCAGAGCGTGGTGCATAAGGAAAACACCGACTCGGCGGTCTGGCAGGACATCTGGGCTGAAGCCGATGAAGTCTATTACCTGCGCCGACCGACACGGGTCGCCGAAACCCAGGTCAGTGCCGTGGTACTGGCGAAAGGCGATTTTGAGCAGATTGCCGACAGTGGTGGTATGCCACCGGATATCCAGGCCATGACAGACCAAATTGAGGAACTGGAGACCGATGCAGCCAATCACGCCAGGCAGGTCCAAAGCCTTAATCAGCTGATCACCAATCTGAATCAAACGATTGAAGAGCTGCAAAAACAGGATGAGGAACTGGAAGCGAAACTGGAGGCCGATGCAGCCAGTCACGCCAGGCAGGTCCAAAAACTTAATCAGCTGATCACCAAGCTGAATCAAACGATTGATGAGCTGCAAAACCAGGATTCAGGGCCATTGATGCGGGATCTTGTCGCCGTGCGACCTGAGAATGGTGGCCGATCAGGACAGGCAATTAAACAATTGCTCACGCTGACTCGCGACAAGCCCGACTTTGTCACACCGATCTGGCAAACGATGCTGCTGATGCCCTCAGCCTATGATGCCGTCAACTGGCCGACCGTGGCAGAAAGTGTGCAAGCCGATGTAGTTAAAGAACTGCTTAAGCTGTTACGTGATGGCATCGGCCAGGATTTCTTAAAGGTCATCGATCATGCCATCCAGAATCTCCCGTTTTCCAGTGAGACGCAGGAAGAATGGCAGAAGATTTTTCTGCGTCGCCAGTTGACATAAGGGAGGCACCCAATGACAAGATTTTTTGGAAAAGATCCAACGGATAACCGTTCTACCGTCAAACTGTCCCCCGTGGTGGCAGACAGCAACACCACACGGTTGAACCACTTCGCTGGTCGGTATCTGTCCGAGCAGGAATTTGACCAGATGCAGGACTACGTGCTGGAACGGTGCGAAGATCTGTTGCGTGCGTCATTGCCCGGCATTGTCGAAGGCTTGCAGGTACAGGCCGACAATAACGACGGCGAGCTGAGCATTCTGGTTCGCCCCGGTACGGCTGTCACTGGCGCAGGCACCGCCGTCTCACTGGCCGTGCCGATTCATCTGGACTGGGCAGAGCTGATCTCAGCTTACCAACGCCGAATCACCCCGACCGATCAGGTGCCGCCGCCAACCCCGGACCCGGTCAATGGTTTCTATTTTCTGACCGTTAAACGCCAGATCGAGCGACTCGATGACAGCAGTGATGCCGATCCTGGCTGCCGGTTTGACCCCGACCCACTGCGCGATTCCCGGCTGGAAACCATCGCCGCGCTGGATCTGCAATTCATCAGCGATATCCCATCGTGGATGAGTGCCGGGCAACGTCAGGTGACCTCAAGAGTGCTGCGACGCGCAATCAGTGAATCACCCTTTATTGCCGATAACGCCGCCGTGCCACTGGCGCTGATGCGCATCGATAACGATCAGCTGAGCTGGATTGATACGCGGGCCGGACGGTTTCTGTCTGAGCCGAACCCGGTCGAAAACAATATGCTCAACTGGTGGCAGCGGGTTGTACGGACAGTCACGCTACCGCCTGACAACAGCCAGTCACTGACTGAGCTGACCGGTTGCGATTATATGCCAGCAGCCGGGCCGTTTCCGGATGTATTGATCAGCAATCTGGCTGGTGCTGAGATAGAGCAGCAGGGCGATCAGGCCGGGCTATGGTCACGGCCAATACTGCACTTTGATCCTTATGATCTGCAGGTTGAACTGCTGCCGGTGCCGGAAAACGCGGTCGAAGGCACGCTGGCGACTGAGCTGGCTCGCGGTGTTGTTGATCTGGTCAACTATGAACGCGACCGCATCCGCTTGATGGTCGCCGTTGAGCCGGATGATTACCGGGCCGATTTGCTTGACCTGCCCAGTGTCGATATGGATCTGCTGATCGAGGCTCAGCAACGCTACGCCGAGGCCGCCAGTGATTACAACCAATGGGCCGAACAGTATTTTCATATCTACGGCAATCTGGACAGTCACTTTGATAAAAACAGTAACAACGCGCTGGACAGCGACGAGCTGGACGATCTGAAGGCTCTGCTGAAAACAATGTACGTCGTGCAGGGGCCGGAGCAGTCCCTGTCATTGTTGGATAATGATCAGGCCAAGGCATTCAATCTGCGCGCGCAGTTACCCCAGCCACAGGCTATTGCGGACTATCTGGCAGAACTGGCAGAGCAGAGACGTCAGGCGGATCAGTCGTTACCCCGACCTTACAGCCGTCATAACAGCATTGCCGAGAAATTACCGGCGGTCGATATCGTTTCCGACTTTCCCGATACCGATGTCGATGGGCTCTACACCCGCCGCGAGCAATTGCGCGAGCGGATCGACACCATTGAAAAACTGATTGAGAAAAGTTCTGACCTGCTCGATGAAACCAAAGACTTTATCGTGCAGCAGCGCCATCAACTGGACAACATCACCACCTCCTTCTCGATATTGGCCGGTGGTGTGCCTGGCGATGGTAGTGGTCTGTCGCTAATTCGCCGCGCTGGCAGCCTGACATATCAGCTACCAGAACCACCCGCACCGGACGACGTTTAACCACGGAGGCAGCACTATGGCTATCAAAAAATATGGCAGATCACAACGTGATCAGTCTCAGGATGCACAACGCATAGCACTGCAAGAGCAGCAGAGACTGATGATCAACGGTGTGCAGTCTGTCAACATCGGCACTCCGCAGACTCTGGAGGACCCAGTATTTGTCGCGCAGGCGCTGAAGATCGGCAAGATTGCGCGGATCGATAATATCTATAGCGCCACTGCGACCATCAAAAGCGACGTTGTGGGGTTTGAAGGTACCAGCTTTGGAGCGCTGCAACATATCCAAAGCACCGATGCCTTTTTTACCAATGCCTGGGAAGGTATTCGAACCCTGCGCGAGTCGTTTCTCAATGATGATGATAACGAAGAGGACATCAGTGACGATGAAGAGGATGCGCTGATCAAGCGGATTTTTTCCTACTTCAATGAGGTAGAAAATAAAGCGGTGTATCCCACTGGTAAGGCGCGTTCCTTCCTTACTCAGCGCCAGTTGCTGTTTAGCCATTTCAAGCGAGGCACTGCACTGGATGAAAGTGCGCTGAAGGCGAAATTTAAAATCAACGAAGATACGCTGCCCGGTTCGGCCAAATATTATCAAGGACTGTTTGGCTCCAGCGACGTACTGACCAAAGACATGCATCGCATCGGACGGCTGAAACGAGCACTCAGCGACCTGCACAACTACCAGGTCAGAGAACTCGCCAAAGCCCGCACCGAACTGGCAGAACTTGAAAATGAGCTGCCCGAGGCGCATCGCCAGCTCTCCAGCCTGAACCGCCAGCGCCAACAGAGCCTGGCCGACTACCAGGTGGCACGAATGCTGATCGCCGAAAACTGGGCCGATGTGGAAAAAGAGTACGCCAACCGTGCCGAAATTCTAAACAGCCACAAAGGTATCTATTACGCCCGGGTACGCGAAACGCCACTCAATAACCGGCCAGTGACTGACCTGCCATTGCGCCCGGGCCGACTGGAAGATCTGGTGCCCGGCTACCCATTGACCGACGCCGAACTGCCCGGTGAGCTGGAGCCCTTTATCGAAGCCGTACTGGATATTCCGATGGCCGATTGGAGTGCGCTCAGCCGCTACAGCCAGCTATTACCATCGCGGGCGCTGCTGAAACGAATGGTCGGCCTGCGTGCCGTCCGGTTGGCCTATCTGGCCGAACAGCCCGCACCGCAATTCTACACCCCGCTCGGCTACAAACTGTTCGGAATGCGTGGCTTCAACCGCTCCATTCAGCGCAGCCAGTCCCGCGCCATTGGACTTCAGGCGACTTCATTGATCGCCTATCAGCGCCAGTCCGCCAAACTGCTGTCACTGGAAGACCTGCTCAACGGCCCGCCGCATCGGCTGCGTGGACTGGTGCAACGGCAACGCAACCGCATTGATCAGGCAACTCACTCGCTGTTGCAGACACTGCGCCATGTGTCACCTGCAATCCGGCTGGACTGGTCCGGTGAAGCCGAAGCCGACACCCTTGATATGAGCAAACCTGAACGCTGGCCCGGTCTTGGCAAAGCCGAAGCGCGCGACCTCAACAGCGTCCGCACTCTGGTCGAACTGGTCCAGTGGTGGTGGCGACAGCTAACCGATGATGCCAGCAGCGACGCCGTCAGCGCGGTGCGCAACCTGCTGCGCGCCATCCTGATGTTTTCCGCCGCTGACGACCCAGAACAGATACTGCATGGTCAGCTCCAGACCATCCCCGGTCGCTTCAAGCTCGGCGACGCCCTGCGCGTTACCCTGAACCGCGAAGCACTGCCCGGCACACTGCTGCAACTGGTTGGCAGCCAGAACGAACTGGTCGCAACCCTGCGTGTTGATGACTTCGACGACAACGGCGCCGTCACCACACTGACCCAAATGCACAACAGCAGCGTTATGCCGAACACCAACTTTACTGTGACCGGCTACGCCTTGCCGGGCACTGTGCGCTAAAGGTGGCTTAAGGTATGCAATGGCAGCAGGGGGTTTTCATCGAACAGCTTCACCTTTATGGCGACCAGGCACATCGCCGCGCACTGCTGAGTTCGCTGGACAGTCAGCCGTGGCCCGGTGAAGACAGCGAACAGATCATCCTGATCGACCAGCTCAGCGTCAGCGGCCCCTGGTGGGAGATCGGCCAGAAAGCGGTTGACGCCGCCGACCAGATCGCGCAGACCAACCCAAGACAGACCAATCAAGGGCAGGGCGATAACAGCCAGCGCGTCATCCGCTTTACCGATAGGCTTGAACTGCTCAGCCGATTCGCCGAAGACAGCAGCCAGACCCAACTAAACCAGTGGTACTGGCCATTACTGCTCGATACGGACCAGACGATACGCCCAGACCATCTGCTCAACCTGCTCGATGGTCAGATCACGCTATTACCGGCTTTATTGAGCCGATTGAGCAATCGCGAACAGCTAATACCGCTGATCAGGCAACTCAGCCCAACCACTTGGCAACAACTGCTGCAACGCGTGGCATCGCAACTGCGTATTGCCCCGGAAGCGCTTAGGCTGGAACCCCCACCGCCAGATGCGGCTCCCCAGAGTGCCCAACCAGCCGCCCCCAACCATTGGCAAAACGCCCAGCACCAGCTCGACCGGCACTGCCAGCAAAGCACACCACTGATCGCCCTGTGCTACCTGTGGCAAACCAAACCCCATCTGCTTACCAGGACAGGCATGGGAAATGGGACAGGCATAGTGAGTGACTGTCTGAATACCTTCTACTGCAACCTGCACTACAGCTCAGGCACCAAACCCGCCACTCACTTTAACCCAGGCCGAAGATCCGAGAACCCAAAACTGGACAGTAACCCAAAACTGGACAGTCACTTTAACCCAGGCCGCAGATCCGAAACGGAACCTATGCGTGAGCATGCCACCCAGTCTCAGGATGGTTTCTTATCAGGACAGGCACTTAGCCAATCAGGACAGGCATTTAGCCAGACGAAAATCCATGGCGTTAGCACTCAGGAGCGAGGGGGTGAGTTCAAAACTAACCAGGACAGGCACGAAACTCAGTACACAACCCAATGCGCCGGAACCCTCTACCTGATCAACGCCTTCCTACAGGTACGAGTCACGGAGATGGTACAGAAATCGACCATCTCACCCTGGGTTTTTATCTACCGTGTAGCCAAAACCTTAGCCGAGCCAGACCCGTCAATCACCCAGTTCATCGCCGATCAGGCCGAATGCGACGTCGACAACCTGTTAAACCAAGTTAACAAGTTACATGAACAGTCTCTCGTGGAAGAACCGTTGCAAAAACAACTGCAAAGGCTGACACATTTCTACCAGCCAACCGGCCTTTGGCAACCAGAACTCATCAAGTTACCCGCCCGCATCAAAGTACAGGGACCAAACATCCGCTTGGTGACCGATCTGTCCCAGGTCCGTACCGACATCCGCCTGCATGGACTGGACATCAACCCCGGCTGGCAACCCTGGCTCGGCCAAGTCATCACCTTCGAATTCGGCGACTACCCGGAATTTGCCCGGCGCGACAAATATCTACAAAGGGCACCCCAAAGGACACCTCGACTATGAATGCCGTGACACCCCAGACTCACCTGGCTATGCAAGCCGCCGCCGACAACTATCTGAACTGGGTGGAAAACCAGATCTGCGCCTATGGTCTTGCCCGGTTGGATCAACCCAGCGAGACCTTTACTGATCACGATCACCGAATCTCCAATGTGGTTCAGCTACCGGCAGCACTGAGCCAGCTCGAAAGCCAATATCAGCTCAACGATGCCGAGCTGTTTCTGCTCTGTCTGGCTGGGTCTCTGGAGCAGAGCTACTGGTTAAACCTCGCTATCGCCGAATTGCAGGCACCCATGAACAATCCCTGGCTGCCCGTGCATCTGGTCAGCGACATTCTGAACAGCCTGTTTCAAGTCGCCATAAACCCGCTGACTCTGGTGCATCACCCGCTGGTTGACGACGGCATTCTTCAGAAACACGGCTCAGGCCCGGCACCAACACAAAGCCTTTCGATAGACAGTCACTTATGGCAGGCACTCTGCGGCCACAGCGTTGCCTGTACCGAACTCGCCGTTGATACCAGCCAGCCACTGTCGGAAGCGGATCTTGATACGGTACGGGCTCTGAGCCAGTCCATCCGGCTTGGTCATATTCAGACGCTGGTCATCCGTGGTAACCGCAGCGCCGCACGCCAGTATGCTTATGAAATAGGCCACTGCCTGAACCGCAAACCGGTCAGTCTGGAATTCAGCCAGTGGCAGGAACAGAAAAGCCTGCAACAGATATCCACGGCGCAACACTGGTTACCCGTGTTTGAACTGCAACTGGGGCCAGCGGATGAACTGGCGATGCCCGTGGATAAGCTGATTAAAATAGTGATCAGTGGTCGGGAAGGCGTTATCAGCGGCCAGAATATCGCCGAAATCAACCTGTCTAGCGGCGATATCGAGCAACGCCTTGGCCTGTGGCGTCACTATCTACCGGAACCGCAGGCGCAGAGACTCAGCCGCAGTTGCCTGATCGCCACGCAGGACATTTCCCGTATCGCCCAGACAGCAAAGACGTTAAGCCCTGATGCTATCGTCACCGGTCAAACGATTCGACAGGCACGTGAACAACTTTATGGTGGTCAGTTGCGACGACTGGCCCACCCGGTCAAACGCCATGTCAGCGCCGATGCCCTGGTGCTGCCCGACAGGGTATCGGTCGCGCTGGAGCAACTATTAACCCGTTGTCAGCGTCGTGAACAGCTCTGGACAGATCTGGGAGTAACCTCCAAAGCCAGCCGTAATGCTGGCGTGCGCGCGCTGTTTTCCGGCGAAAGCGGCACTGGTAAAACCCTGGCGGCCAGCTTCGTAGCCTCCGAGCTGCATGCGCCACTGTTTCGGCTGGATCTGGCCTCAGTCATGAACAAATACATCGGCGAAACCGAAAAGAACCTTGGCCTGCTGCTTGACGAGGCCGCCGACACCGATGCCATTATTCTGATGGATGAAGCCGACTCCCTGTTCGGCAAACGTACCGATGGCGACCACGCTGGCGACCGCTTCGCCAACTCACTGACCAACTACCTGCTGACGCGCATCGAAAGCCACCCCGGCATCGTACTGCTGACCACCAACGGCCGCGCCCGCATCGACTCCGCCTTTACCCGCCGTCTGGATGCCATCATCGAATTTACCCAGCCCGGCGTGGCAGAACGCTTTCAGCTTTGGCGCAATCATCTTGGCGCGCGCAATCCCGATGATCAGTTTTGCCGCCTGTTGGCTGCCTACGCCGACTTAAGTGGTGGGTTTATCCGCAACGCGGTGATCAGTGCAGCAACAGCCACCCCGGTGGAGACCTTCAGCCAGATTCCAAAAACCTGTTTGCTGACAGCTTTGTGTCTTGAATATCACAAACTCGGCCTGCCAGTGCCGATCAAACTGCAGCAATTGGTGGACAGCTACGGAGTAGCAGACGATGCCCAACACAACCCAAACCAATAAAACACAAACGGCGAAAAAGCCGCGCGCTCAGCGCAATAAGGCGAAAGAGCCCGAACAGGCCAAAACCAAACTGGCACGCTCCGCCTATCTATCTAAGAAAGCGCAGCAAAAGCTGCAAACCAAGATGGATGTCAGCACCCCCGGCGATGCTCACGAGCAGGAAGCCGACCGGGTGGCAGAGGAAGTCAGCCGGATGCCGCGTGGTGTTGCCCGCAAGGCGAGTGAAAAGCAGAGCGTCGCGCCCGGTTCATCAAAGCCGGACAACCATGCCGCTGATGAACAATCGTTACAGACCAAAATCTCCCGCGTCAGTGATGACGCAGAATCAGCCAGCAGACTGGCGCGCGAAGCCGATGAGACAGCCGAACGTCAAGCAAAACCGGAAGAACAGCTAGCCACGAAAATTTCCCGTGCCGGGGATGATGAGATGGCTGATCGGGCCGCAACAAATGAAACCGCCGAACAAGCCGCACTGGAAACTGGCCAGAACGAGAATGACGCCGCAGATGGCGAATCTGCACCTATGGTCAGCGACGAAACAGAACAACAGATCAATGCCCTGAAAGGCCAGGGCAAGGCAATGGATAAAAGCATCCGCAAGGAAATGGAAGCAAAAATGAATGCGGATTTCAGCGACGTTTCGATCCACACCAGCGGCGAAGCGGATGCTCTTTGCAAGCAGCTCAGTGCGCGGGCGTTTACCGTCGGTAATGATATTTTCTTTGCCGCAGGAGAATACGCACCGGACTCGGAAGCAGGGCGAAAGTTGCTGGCGCATGAATTGACGCATGTGGTGCAGCAGGAAAGTGGGGCGAGTCGGAAGGTTTATCGGGCAGAGGAAAAAACAGTCATTAATACTGATACTCGCTACGATGGTCCAGAGGGCACGGCAACCAATCAGGATGTCGATGGTGCTCCTGGGGCCATTGAGATTGCCAATATTCACTTTCCTAATATTGATGAAAAGAAAAATAAAACGGGCAGTTCCGATGTCGTTATACGAAAAGGCAGCGAGAAACGGAATACCAAGCAGATTACAGAGTGGTCTCGTCTTACAAAAAACGGTTCAGGACTGTCAAAGACAATTGATGAAAAGACAGCCAAATCCTGGCATACCGGAAGTGAATCTAATCCGACTTATTTTTTACGTATCGGCAAAATAAACAACGACAAAACCAATTTTGTCATCGGTACTAAAACGATAATCAGAGATCGTGTATCCAGACCCTACTGGACATCAAAGGGGACAATCAAAACCTACGATGTTGACCACAAAAAAGAATATCAGCTAGGAGGTCACGATCTTTCACCTGATGGCAATCTGTGGCTACTGGAAAGCAGTTGTAACCGAAGTGCAGGCGCCACAATCAATTCCAAAATTAATCAAGGCATCGCAGAGGTACTTGGCAAATGGAACTCTACCTCAAAACCCGATTCTACAACCGCGCGCAATACATACAAGGTTACTTTGAAGCATATTCATTGGGATCAAGCAGCGGGGGATACAGATCACTATGAGGTTAAGGACATAGCCGAAGACGCCAAACAAATGGAAGGTGTCTATCCAATGGGTCGCAAAGCGATTACTAAAGCAGGTTTAAGCCCAGGTGAAGGTGAATTTATTATTTATAACAACTCAACCGGAGGCCGAGCCAGAAAAATAAAGATTCCTGACAGCCCTGGCGAGACGGTTCCATTTACAGATCCAAACTTTATCGCTGGTTTTAAGCCAACAACGGCAACGATTGGTGCCTCGGATGAAAATTATATCCAGATAGATGGTTCGCTTTGGGCGGATAATCCAGCACTGAAAGGTCATGATTTTAAAACCCAGTTTACCGTTAAAAA
>JARRJP010000037.1:0-46724 GCA_037389025.1 Reinekea sp.
TATATTAATCATGATCCGATTGGGTTGATGGGTGGGCTGAATGCTTATCAGTATTGTCCGAATCCGGTGGGGTGGGTGGATCCTTTGGGGTTGGCTCCTGATGACTTAATAAGGTATAAGCCAGTTGAGAGCTTAACTTCTCAAGCTGGTAGTAGAGGTAGTGCGATAAATAGGGCTTGGGCACTTGAAAGACAGCTTGTAATTGAAACTGGACAAGGCACACGAGACTGGATTCCAAAAGAGTTGGAAATTATCAAGGCAACTTCAAATAGTAAGCAGTTAACCTCTCGTATGGCTAATGAAGGTTATACAGGTCATCACATAAATTCGGTGAATGGTAATGGTGAACTCGGGACAAAGTGGGCAGGAGATCCAAGAAATATCGTATTTTTAGAAAATGCAAATCACTCTAATGGTTCTACCATTCTTAACGAACACCTAAGTTCTGATCAAGGACATAGGGGTGATTACAACAACAGTGGAAATGGACGGCTCATTGATAGACAAGCGATGTTAGACCAATTCCATAAAAGCCAGCCGAAAGACTGCTCTTAGAGAAAAAAATGAAAATACTAGAAAATTCGCTTAAAAGATTTTGTGAAATATTTGGACGCAATGACTTCGATATTGGGCATGTCGCTTATAACGATCAAATGAGCTTTAATTACCCTGCAAGTTTACCCACTTCGAAAGATCTGGATTCTTTATATGGGCATGTCAATTTTAACGGTCATATTATCGTGGGCGGTGAGATGCTTTTACAACTAGAATCGACTGAAAAATTAGAAGGTGCACAGCATGGTTGGCGATGGATCTTAAATGATAAACAAGACCTTCAGTTCAGCTCTCGGTGGAATGAGGCTTGGGTTGTAATCGGGAATAGAAACGGTGATGCTCTTATTGTGGATACGTCAACAGAAAATAGCGCCGTTTACGGTGCTATACAAAGTGATCACTTTAAAATTAGTGATTCATTGGAAAAGTTCTTTGATGTGTATGTCAGTTGGATGGAATGTGAATATTCCGAGTTTAATATGGAAACAGAAGATGAAGATTGTAATCTAGAATCAGAATTTTTAGAACGTCTACGAAAAATAGCCAGTGACATTCTGAATCCAGATGAAGTTGAGGGTTTTTTTAAGTTTTTCTTTGGCTAAAATTAATCAGAGTAGTTTTATTTTTAACCTCTAACCTTCGTGTTAAAAGAAAGCCCTGATCCTCATATCGGGGCTTTGTTGGTTTGATTTTGGGAAATAGCAATAACATCAGCTGTTCGCTCTCGCGTCCCGGGCAACTATCCTGACACAAAAGGATAAGTTACCCAGACTCCCATCGAAAAAGCTCTATAGCCGCTACCCAGACACCCACCGCAAAAGCCCCATAACCGGGGCTTTTCTTTTAGCCGCTACCATAGGACAACCAATCCCTAAGCACCGACCCTGCCGGTAACCGCCTGCCCGAACACACAGCGACCTCGACCAATTACTCGACAACCAGAATCAAAGGGGTTACTCGATTGATTTGAGTTTTGAACAGTTTAATGCAGAAAAGCCTTGATCTTGGATCGGGGCTTTTTCTTTAGCCGCTTTGTTTTGTGTCAGTCGCCCAGCCCGTGTCATCGGACAATCAACCACACGCCCCACGTGCTCGCCATCATTGACTAAGCCCTCGGCATACTCGATATTGAAACCGACCACCTCGGCACCCCAAAAGCGCTGTATGACCACGAGACCGGGCGGGAAATCTGGTCAACGGAGCATGAGGTGTATGGCAAAACCAAAAATAACGCCAGCCTGAAAACGCATCCGAAAACGGGGCAGGCGGTTGATCCGAAGATTCGGTTCCAGGGGCAGTGGGAGGATTTGGAGACGGGGCTTTATCAGAATCTGCATCGGTTTTATGATCCGCAGTAAGGAAGTTCCAGACAATGCTGAAACGAATTATGTGTACTTTAACAAAACACATAAAGATTCATTACCAAAGCCCAAAGGCCGAGGTCTAAATGGTGGTCGACTGCAATCTCACCATGGTTTGCAACAGCAATGGGCAAAAGAAAATCTTGCAGAGTATGGCTACGATGCAGACTTGGCACCTTCAATAACAATTGAAACTGGTAGAGGACATCCTCACACAGCAATTAGTAAGGCGCAGAATGCTAGAAGGGACGCACGAGTTTCTGCCGGAGAAGGGAAATGGAGCTCAAGCTTACAAAAAGAACTGCTATACATTGTTGACGACATGAGTTCCGCTGGGTTTCAAAAACAGACTATCGATCAGGTTCTTGAACAACAATACAAGATGTTCGACAAGTTAGAAGTCCCTTATCAGAAGATCATTAATCAGTGAGAAAATTATGAGTCTACTATATAAATTAAATTCGCGATTTAGAGTCGGTGCAAGTGAGCCAGCCTCGAGCGAAACTGATTTGCAAGACTTGAAGGAGTTTAGCCAAATAGAACTTCCTGCGGATTTTGTGAGCATTGTCCGCGAGAAGACAGAAGTGGAAATACTTGTAGATAACAATAAGTATTTTAGAATTTGGAGTCCTTCTGGTTGTATCGAAATGAATGAGGAGTATGAAGTACAAAACCATATACCAAATTCATTAGCGATTGGTGATGATGAAGGGGGATCAGCTTTAATTTTGATGACTGGAAACAAAGGATTTGGTCTATATAAGGTGGGATTCGGTGATTTGGATACAGATGACGCTGAGTATATATCTGCATCATTGGAAGAGCTTCTTGTAAGTGGTGTTGGTGCTGAAGTTGTGTAGTTGATTTTGTTGTTCCAAACAGTAGCGCGGTAAATAGCGCTCTGCATGCTAGACAGGTCGATGAGCTCTCTACTCTGAATAGAATCGAAGGGGTCAGGAATCGAAGGGGTCAGAGTCGTTTGATTTTTTTAACTTTTGATCTCAGTTTCACCAAAAAGCCCGGATCCCCGGATCGGGGCTTTTCTTCTTTTAAATCCGTGCCACTGGCAACCAGCCCACGGCTGCACTCACATGCTTTGCATACAAGACCGCAAAGCAAGCGGTTGGTTGGTCATCATTAGTAATAGTTGCCGAAGGCGCCAATGCAGAACCGAAAACACAGTACAGCATCGGCAATAATGTTGGCTCGACCATACTGACTTACGATGGACGGATAGCCCAGCATCTGCGCTACGAACCGTTCGGCAAACCAATTATGGTTTACGACAAGAGCGATGTTATAACCACCCTGAAATGGAGCGGTTTTACCAGCAAGCAAGGCTTTACCATACTATCAATCGAGACAGTCACATCTAAACTGGGGCAAGGCAAAAGCATGGCGGTGACACTGGCTGATCAGGGTGTTCGCGTTAATACCGTGTCGCCCGGCGCGGTATTGACGGACTCGTACAAGCAAAAACTGCATCTCAAATAAAACGTATATTAAGATGACCCGCCGGTTTAAAGTTGCGGCATAGGTATTATACGGAAAACGGTGGCCCACTCTTCGAGAAGCCTTCCAGAAGCCCACCGCTTCGTTCCTGCTCTTGACAAGGGAGGGGCCATTGCCTTCGAGCTGCGCCTCGCGGTGAACTTCTGGAGGGGCTTTCTTAATGTAGGTTTTATTCAACCTGAATCCGTGACTCTTCAGTGGATTCAGGTTCAAGACACTAGACTTGAGTGGGTAGATCTCACACCTGATTTATAATCACAGAAGCAATGCCCATTTCCTTGAACTGATCGATCATGGATTCAATATCGTAATCCCCCAAACCGATGAATTCATATATATCCTGGTGGATGCGTTCCCATTCAACATCCACATCAGTATGGCCAAGCACTTTTGCATTACCACAGATGTATTCGGCAATTTTCAGAACCGCGAGTAATGTTTTTCTGGGGCCATCGCTGACAGAGTCCCGGCCAAACACACTGGTGATATTATGATGGTCGCTGATGGCATCACAGATTAACTTTGGTAGCCGCCAAGAGCGCGCGGTGTAATAACCGATGACCGCATGATTGGTTCTGAAACGCTGGTTTTCAGCATCAATCACCCGCTCGTATTTGCCGCTATAGGCTTCTTTCACACAGTCCATGTAATTTTCGAAACGGTTGTTCATCAACACGATGCCTGCATTATGGAACAGGCCCAGCGAATAGGCGTCTTCCGGTGCAGGCATACCAACCTGTCGAGCAATGTTTTGGGAAACCGCTGCAATATCCATTGAGGTATCCCAGAAGCTGTTAAGCCGAATAATGTCTTCATCACTGAGCTCTCCACGAATGCTGAGACCGTTGACAATATTCACAACGGTTTTTGTCCCCAGCAGAATCACCGCTTGTTGTACAGAAGTGATATTATTCGCCAGCCCGAAGGCGGCTGAATTAACGATCTTCAGCATGGTGCCTGCCAAACCGACATCCTGGGCAATCAACGTTGCAATACGCGAAATATCCGGAATCGGTTGGAGCTGTTCGATCTGAAGATCGACCATGATCTGAGGCTGCGGCGGGATGATAATTCCACGCAGAATTTCTTCGATCTGCTGTTCATCTAACTCGACACTCATAGTGGATACTTCCGGGAGCGGGAACAGCAAAAGTGTAGCAGTCCACCAAAACTGCTGCGTGATCAATAGACGAATATTTTTTCATTTCATTGTTATAGGATTTCATTTTGACTCAGCCATCTCTTCAATTAAACCGGGGTGCGGAGAAACGCATCCGTGCCGGCCACCACTGGATTTACAACAATGAAGTGGATAACTCAAAAACACCGCTCAAAGCCTGTGAACCTGGCAGCATTGTCAATGTCATTGATTGCCATGGCAAAGCTCTGGGCAGTTTTATGGTCAATCCTCATGCATTAATCTGCGCGCGTTTGATTTCGCGGCAAGCCAACCGGACTCTGTCCAGTTCACTGATCAAGAATCGGCTCAAGCAAGCGCTGGCGCTACGGGAAATGTGCTTTGACAACCCCTGCTACCGCTGGGTGTATGGTGACAGCGATGGGCTTTCGGGTCTGGTGGTGGATCGGTTCTTCGACACTCTGGTCGTCCAGGTGTCAACCGCAGGTATGGAGCAACAACTTGATGTCATTGTTGAAAACCTGCAACGCCTGGTGCAGCCAACGGGTATTTTGCTGAAGAACGATGGCAAAATGCGCGCAGTCGAGGGGTTGAACAGCTATGTCAAAACCGCTTTTGGCGAGATACCGGAACAGGTCGCTCTGATCGAAAATGGTGTCCGCTTTGAAACGCCATTGATGACCGGGCAAAAAACCGGCTGGTTTTACGATCATCGCCCCAATCGAGCCCTGGCCGCGGCCTTGTCCAAGGGGAAAACGGTTCTTGATGTATTCAGTTATCTCGGCGGTTGGGGCTTGACCTGTGCAGCCAACGGTGCTGAATCAGTCTTGTGCTGCGATATCTCCGAACTGGCGCTACAGGGTGTACAGCACAATGCCCGGTTAAATGGATTTGAAGACCGTATCATCACCAGAGCGGGGGACGCCTTTGAAACGCTCGACGCATTGCAACAAGAGAAACTGAAGTTTGATGTGGTGATCGTTGATCCACCGGCCTTTATCGCGCGGCGCAAGGATATTGACGCCGGTGAACGCGCGTATCAAAAGCTGAATGATCAAGCAATGAAACTGGTCAAGCACGGAGGCCTGCTGGTCAGTGCCAGTTGCTCCATGCATCTGGAGAATGATCGCTTGCGTGATATGCTCCGTGCCAGCGCCCGCAAGCTGGACCGGCATCTTAAAATCATCGCCGAAGGCTCACAAGGTGCAGACCACCCGGTCTTACCTGCGGTAAAGGAAACACGCTATATCAAGGCGATTTTTGCTCAGGTATTACCGGGTATATAGATTACTCGGTGACAACACTGACCTGAAAATATTCTGAAAGCTGGTTAAACAATACAGCCAGCTTGGCGACTTCCTGCCGTGCACTCGCCCAATTCTCATTCTCTTCACTGGTTTGCAACGGATAGTTTTCCGGTAACTGCTTAATCGCACTGATGCTGTTTTCAAGCGCCACATCCATTTCTTCAGTAGAGACGGGCATATCAACCTGCTTGCTCAACCATTCACTAAACGCGGGCGCATCAAGCAGATTCTCGATTCGAGTGAGTCGCAGAATCGGATAATCACGACCATGCCCACTGATCAGCGCCGGGTGATACCATTCTGGATCGTTAATAACCGGTTGGTCAAAACCATGGTTCAACAGTTCAACAAGCGCGCTGCGCTGCAGACTTTTCAGTACCAGACTGAGCTGTGCCCGCTCGGGCAATGACGCATATGCGGAATTCGGCTGCCAACGAAGCACTGCCCGACTCAACTGCTCCATAAGCAGCTCGGAAACAACATTCAGATAAGTTTTACGACGTTTGACAATTTCATTGTCATCATTTGTTTGCGCTGTAGTCCAGATTGACTCAACTGGCATTTTCCAGAGAAAATATTCGATCACAGGGAAGCCAATCGATGCCGATTCTTCATCCATAAGCCGGTGCTGACCGCGCAAATTGGGAAGAGTAATTTCCATATCCACTTCATGAATCAACCCGGAAAAAGGGTACTCGGGAATGCCATCGATATAACCTGGCAGGAATGGGCGGGTATCGAGCATATCGATCAATTTATTGAAGCTTTCAGCCTCAGCCAGGTCGAACGGTTGTTGAAAAAACAGCGATGAGGATATCCAGCTTTGGTAACAGGGAATGTAACTGGCTTGCGCGGTTACCTGGGCTTTGTCAGTTGGGGCTCTGAGGAAAGTGTCTATGTCCGCTTTCATCTGGCTGCACAGTGACAGCATTCGTTTAGTGCTTTGCTGGGCGGCGTGGTGAAAATCGTTGGCGGCGTCGGCGAAATTCAGGATCTGACTTCCCGGCTCGGCGACCGGTGTCGCCTCAGCCTCTTCAGCAGGTTTAACCACTGGAGGTTCAGACATGACTGGCTTGTCAGGCTTGTCACATGAAGCCAATAAACCAAGACATAGAACAGCGCAAAACGCAGTATGCTTCACTAAGGTGCCCTTAAGTCCAGTATTGGCCAGTTGCGCTGTTGCGCAATGGCAGTCAGTTTATCATCTGGATTGACCGCGACCGGATGCACTACCTGTTCCAGCAAAGGTAAATCGTTGTGGGAGTCAGAATAAAACCACGAACCGTCCAGATCGAGCTGTTGCTCAGCCAGCCATGTACCCAGTCTGATTACCTTACCATGCTGAAAGCTGGGCACACCAGTTGGTTGACCCGTATAACGACCATCCAGGATCTCCGCCTCACAGGCGATCAAATGCTCAATACCAAGGCGCTTGACGATCGGGCCGGTAACAAAGCGATTGGTTGCGGTAATCACCAGTAAAGTATCGCCAGCGGCACGGTGTTTTTCAATCAGTTCGAACGCTTTGGGCAGTAACATCGGCTCAATCACGTCAGTCATAAACTGGGCATGCAGTGGAGCTACTTCCATCGGGGATTTTCCGGCCAGGTAGCTCAGCGCGAATTTCAGATACGCCTGAATATCGAGCCCCCCCTGCTGGTACTGCCGATAAAACTCATCATTGGCGAGTTTGACCAGGTGAGCATCAACCAGCTCCTGCTGGATCAGAAATTCACCCCAGGCGTGATCAGAATCACCAGCTATCAATGTGTTGTCGAGGTCGAAGATGGCCAGTGCCACAGCTAATTCCTTGATTTTATTAGGTTAGCAGCAAATCTTACCTTGAATGCAGTACCAGACAGAAATATTTTCCTGACTGTGCTTTCGCCAAGTACTTACAACCATGCTAAAGTCGTAGGGCTATCCACAACTTTAAGACCATTATGGAATAACGGAATGATTGATTCAGACGGATACCGACCTAACGTCGGCATAATCCTCGCCAATGACGCAGGCCAGGTATTGTGGGCTCGTCGCATCGGTCAGGATGCCTGGCAATTTCCGCAAGGCGGTATACGACAACATGAGACGCCAATGGAAGCCCTGTTTCGGGAGTTAAAGGAAGAAATCGGGTTGAGCGCAGATGATGTAGAGGTGCTAGCCTGTACTCGCGGCTGGTTAAAATATCGGTTGCCGAAACGCATGGTTCGCCACAATACACTGCCCATTTGCGTGGGTCAAAAACAGAAATGGTTTCTGCTAAGACTGGCATCCGATGAATCACGCATCCGTTTTGATGCCTGTGATGATCCTGAATTCGATGGTTGGAACTGGGTATCGTACTGGTATCCACTCTCAAAAGTGGTGTCCTTTAAACGAGATGTATATCGTCGGGCCTTGTCGGAGCTGGCCCCAAGAGTAGTTCGTCAACAACAGGTGGCTAATGGCTGATTTATTGCACTTACTGCGCCGCGTCGTCGAAGCGGTAACCAGCGCCAAGGACTTGAAACTGTCCTTGAACCGGCTGGTGAACATGGTTAAGAACGGAATGGAGGTTGACGCCTGCACGGTTTTTCTTTGGGATTCCGATATTGAACGCTATGTCCTGATGGCCACCAACGGCTTGCGTCAGGACGCGGTAGGCAAAATCACCATGAAACAGCGCGAAGGCATGATCGGTCTGGTCGGCAAGCGCGAAGAACCGCTCAACCTGGCGAATTCCACCATCCACCCGAATTACCATCATGTGCCTGCCATTGATGAAGAACTGTTCCATAGTCTGTTGGCAGTACCCATTATCCACAACCGAAAAATGCTCGGTGTGCTGTCTGTTCAGCGTTGCATTGCGGAACGTTTCCGAGACGAAGAAGAAGCCTTTCTGGTCACTCTGTCGGCTCAGTTAGCCGGCATTATCGCCCACGCCGAAGCCACCGGAACTCTATCCGGTATGAACCTGGTCGGTGCGCAGGCCGACAGCGACATCCGTTTTGACGGCATTGCCTGCTCCACTGGTGTTGCCATTGGTCCAGCCTTTGTTGTGTCACCGGCGACATCGCTGGACAGCGTTCGCTTTACCAAGTCTGACGATACCGCCACAGAACAGGAACGTTTCAGCGCAGCCCTTTCAGCGGTAAGAACAGAACTGGCCCAGACCCGCGAACAATTGAAAAGCGAATTGCGCCCGGAAGAATTGGCGCTGTTCGATGTATATGCCGGTATTCTTGATGATCAGGCTGTTGGTGGCACCGTCAGCAATAAAATCAGCGAAGGCGAATCAGCGGAGAGCGCACTGGCTTCGACCATGCTGAGCTATGTTGAACATTTCGAGGCGATGGATGATAAATACCTTCGAGAGCGGGCATCGGATATGCGCGACCTCGGTCAGCGTCTGCTCAGCCACCTGCTGTCTGACAAGGATGAACGCGTCACTCCGGAGAACTGCATCCTGCTTGGTGAGGATATTTCTCCAGCCATTTTTGGCACACTGGAGCCGGATAAAATCGGCGGCATCGCCTGCTCACTTGGTTCAGCGAACTCCCATTTGGCCATTCTGGCACGTGCATTGAACATCCCAACGGTATTGGGCGCCCAGGAAATACCGTGGCAGGAAATGGATGGCAAAGAGCTAGTGGTCGATGGATATCGCGGCCACGTTTATTTCCAGATTACCGATGAACGTCGAAGCTATTTTGAAGATCTGGTACGCGATGAGAAAATCCGCGTCACCGGCCTTGACGCCCTTGCTGATCTGCCCGCCGAAACGGCGGATGGTCTGGCCATTGATCTGACCATCAACACTGGCCTGCAAACCGATATAGTCCGGTCACAGCATACCGGCGCTGACGGTGTTGGTCTGTTCCGTACTGAAGTCCCGTTCATGATGCTGGGCCGATTCCCCAGTGAAGAAGAACAGGCCAAAATCTACCGCAATCAGTTGGAAGCCTTCCATCCCCGACCGGTCACCATGCGAACCCTGGATATCGGCGGTGACAAAAGCCTGGAATACTTTCCGATAGAAGAGGACAACCCGTTCCTGGGTTGGCGTGGCCTGCGGGTGACACTCGATCACCCGGAAATTTTTCTGGTGCAGGTGCGCGCCATGCTACGCGCCAGTGTCGGTCTGAATAATTTGCGCATCATGCTGCCGATGGTCACCAGTGTTGGTGAGGTCGAACAGTCACAGGAGCTGTTGCATCGGGCAGTTTTTGAATTAAATGAAGAGGGGCTGGAAGTGGAGATGCCGGAGTTTGGCGTCATGATCGAAGTCCCTTCAGCACTTTATCTGATCCACGAATTCAACAATCTGGTTGATTTTCTTTCCGTTGGTAGTAACGACCTGACTCAATATCTACTGGCGGTAGACCGAAATAACCCCCGAGTCGCTGGCATCTACGACAGTATGCATCCTGCCGTCCTGAAAGCGCTGAAAACCGTAGTTGATGAGGCCAACGACATTGGTAAACCAATCAGTATCTGCGGTGAATTGGCCGGTGATCCTGTCGGTGCAGTCACATTGGTGGGTTTAGGCTATCGCCATTTGTCTATGAGTAGTGCTAATCTACTGCGCGTAAAGTCGGTACTGCGTCAAATTGACGCGGGTTGGGCAGAAACCGTTGCCAATGGTTTACTGCATTTGGATGACCCGAAAATTATCCGCTCCACACTACAGTTGGCTTTGCAGAAAGCCGGTGTACCGCTGACTAGCCTGGGATTATTACCCAGTCGTTAACTCCGTGTCTGTCCTTAGTCTTGATACATCACTCTACAAGGAGGTGATGTATCGGGCTGCCTGTTTGGACTTTGATTAACCCAGCTGGCAATCCGTTACCGAGGATATAGACAGATAATGAATGCTAATATGGAAGCCCAAATAAATCTTAGTATAAAAACTCAATGGGGCAACGTTGTCACTCTTTGGGTCATTGGTATTTTTGCTGCCATGCAGTTTGCCAAATTCTCCATCGCCTACGATAGCCTACTGGCGATGTACCATGTCAAACCCACTTTAATTGGTTTCAGCGTCTCAAGTGTTGGTGTCGTTGGATTGCTTTTCGGCGCTGCCGCCGGTGTGGTTTTCAATACGCTATCTTACCGCAGTGTTCTGATCACGTCGCTGATCATCGGTGCAGGTACATCACTGATTCAATCGATGACGCCGAATTTCTCCATTATACTCATCAGCCGTTTTATTGAAGGGCTGTCCCAACTGGGCATTGTCGTGGCGGCGCCAACCCTGATGCTGAAGACCTCAGAACCACGCCACCATGCTCTGGTCATGGGTTTATGGGGCACCTTCTTTGGCGTTGCCTTTACCGTTGCCGGTGGGCTGGGCAATCATATTCTCAAGACTCAGGGCTTCAATACGCTCTGTCTGCTGCATGCGGCTTTGGCAGTACCATTGTTACTGTACTGCTATTTTTTTATCGCAGATAAGCCACCTGGGGGCAAAGTCCCGAAAGCGTTGAGTGCCGCCAACCTGCTCAAAGCAACCATTCAGGTCTATAAAAGTCCACGCACCAGCTTGCCTGGTTGGGTCTTTATGTTTCATACCAGTATGTATGTTGCCTTGCTAACCTTTGTTCCACGCATGGCACCCAATGAATCCATCATGAATTTCCTGTTTATCATACTGCCAGTCAGCAGCATGTCAGGCACCTTTTTATCCGGCATTCTGTCGCAGTGGGTACTTAAGCCACCAAGCCTGCTGATGTTTGCCTATCTTGGAATTCTAGTGACCACTGTGTTGGCGGTTATGCTGCAAAGCTATGGTTATCTGTTTGCTGGTGCCGCAATTTTGCTGCTGTTAATTGCCGGCACCGTGCAGGGTTCTGTCTTTACGCTGATTCCATACCTTTCACGGCATGAGTCAGACCAGGCCATGGGCAACGGGTCGATCGCACAGTTCGGTAATCTGGGGGCGACCATCGGGCCGCCCATGTTTGCGTTTTCAATTGATCTATTCGCCCAATCTGGCCTGCTGATTCTGATCGGTGGTCTGAGTATTGCTGGCTGCTGTGTTTCGGTCATTGCAAGGCGAATTTAGTGTCAAGAGGCCCTTTGGGAGTAAAATTTACTCAGTACCCGTTTGTGAGTCGTTGATATTTTCAGACCGGTATTTTTTGGCAACTCGCCTGATGCACCAATCACCGGTGATTCATTGCGAGCATTCAGACTCTGACACATGCACACAGGTCTTGCTGTAGCTGATACCTGAATGCGCGACTTCGTCAGTGAATGCAGGGTGTAAGAGCCTGATTTCTATTTGTTTTTCAAAAATTGCAGATGCACCCATAGGTTCACCCCGATTTTTGGGAAGCAAAGAGGAATCAATGGCTTGCGCACTGCACCGCGATGGAGTCACGGATTCAGGTGATAGGTAGTGTATCACCTGGGTAGGATTGCCCACAGCGCAAAAAAAGGCCGCAACGGCGGCCTCATTCAACTGTTTGAAACTTACTTACGGTTAGAGCGCTTACGCTCGTTTTCAGTCAACAGCTTCTTACGCAGACGAATGCTTTGTGGAGTCACTTCCACCAGTTCATCGTCTTCAATAAATTCCAGTGCCTGTTCCAGCGAGTGACGAATCGGCGGTGACAAAGTCAGCGCATCATCAGTACCGGAAGCACGAACGTTAGTCAGCTGTTTGCCTTTGGTCGGGTTGACGACAAGGTCATTGGCACGTGAGTGAATACCCACTATCTGGCCCTCATAGATCTCAACACCATGACCCAGGAACAGACGGCCGCGATCCTGTAACGGGAACAGACCATAGGCCAGGGTTTTACCTTTCACCATGGAAACCAGCACGCCATTCTGGCGCTTGGCGACTTCACCCTCTTTGATCGGACCGTAATGATCAAAAATACTGGTCATGATGCCCGAGCCACTGGTCAGTGTCAGGAACTGACCACGGAAACCGATCAAGCCGCGTGATGGTGCGATAAATTCCAGCTTGATGCGGCCTTTACCGTCCGGTTCCATATTATTCAATTCCGCTTTACGCAGACCCATTTCTTCCATAATCGGGCCTTGGTGTTCTTCTTCGATATCGATAACAACCTGCTCGTAAGGCTCTTGGATTTTGCCATCGATCTCTTTCTGAACCACCTCTGGCCGGGAAACCCCCAGCTCGAAACCTTCACGACGCATGGTTTCGATCAGAACCGACAGATGCAGCTCACCACGACCCGAAACGCGGAATTTATCGGGTGTTTCACCCTGTTCGACACGCAGAGCGACGTTATGAATCAGTTCCTGATCCAAACGCTCTTTAATATTACGTGTGGTAATGAATTTACCTTCTTTACCGGCAAACGGTGAATCATTGACCTGGAATGTCATGCTCACTGTCGGCTCATCAACGGACAGCGCAGGCAGTGCTTCGACATTCTGCGGGTGACACAGGGTGTCGGAAATCTGCAGACCTTCGATACCGGTTATGCAGATAATGTCACCGGCACTGGCCTGATCGACTTCTACACGTTCCAGGCCATGGTAACCCATAACCTGCAAAACCTTACCTTTACGGGTTTTGCCATCCGCACTGATGATGCTGACCTGATCGTTCGGCTTGACACTGCCACGCTTGATTCGACCAACGCCGATAACGCCCACATATGAGTTGTAGTCCAGCGCGGAAATCTGCATCTGGAAAGGACCTTCGGAATCAACCGCCGGAGCCGGAACAACGTCAGCAATCATCTGGAACAGCGGTGTCATATCTTCCGCCATGTTCTCCGGATCATCACCGGCAATCCCATTTAAGGCAGACGCGTAGATAATTGGGAAATCCAGCTGCTCCTCAGTGGCTCCGAGACGATCAAACAGATCAAAAACCTGATCCATGACCCAGTCTGGACGCGCACCCGGACGGTCGACTTTATTGATGACCACGATCGGCTTCAAGCCCTGGGCGAACGCTTTGGATGTCACAAAACGGGTTTGCGGCATCGGGCCATCTACCGCGTCCACCAGCAGTAATACAGAGTCAACCATCGACAATACACGCTCAACTTCACCACCGAAGTCAGCGTGTCCGGGGGTATCAACGATGTTGATGCGATAATCATTCCATTTGATGGCGGTGTTTTTGGCCAGAATGGTAATGCCGCGTTCTTTCTCCTGGTCATTGGAGTCCATGATGCGCTCAGCATCCTGATCCTTACGGCCCAGCGTACCTGATTGCTGCAGGAGCTTGTCAACCAGAGTTGTTTTTCCGTGGTCAACGTGGGCAATAATAGCGATGTTCCGCAAATTTTCGATCACTGTATTAATTCCGCTTGTGAACTGAGGGCGCGGATTATACTGCGAATGGTTGAAAAAGATACAAATCTATGGCGGGGATAACGACTGATCCTGTTGACAACCGCTATTTGCGTCACGACATTCGAATCATCAATAGATCGTAAGAAGATATGGATAAGACAAGAACCTGAATCCGTGCCTCCAGATTGGATACAGGGTGTAAGAGCCTGATTTCTGTTTGTTTTTCAAAAATTGCAGGTGCACCCCAATTTTTGGGAAGCAAAGAGGAGTCAATGGCTTGCACACTGCGCCGCTATGGAGTCACGGATTCAGGAAGAAAAAAACTAATCGAAATATTCCCTAATTAGTCTTTCGCAAAGGAAAGCAACCTTATATCTTGTTGGCTGCACTATCATTTCGTATAGCGTTATTTTTCACAGATATTCGGGCATTGATATGGCTCCAGTGCTAATAAAAACAATAATAGGAACTGTTCTCATCGGACTATTATTAGTAACAGCGCAAAGTCAGGCTGAGCCTTTGACACTGGTAACCTTGGAACAACCTCCCATCCAGCTTCGAGTTGGAGACCAGGTTAAAGGAATCGCTATTGATCTCGTTCAGGAGGTTTTTGCCCGAATGGATCAACCCTTCGACATCCATTTACTGCCATTCCCAAGAGCGTTGAATATGGTTCAGAAGGGGCAGGCGGATGGTATTCTGACTATTGTCAAAAATCAGGAACGGGAAGCTTATCTGACCTTTACAAGCGAAGCACTGCTAGACCAGGAAGCCGTATTGATTGTCCGTAAAAATGATCCTGTCGAATATCAGGGAGACTTTAATGTACTGAACGACTACACCTTTGGCGTTATTTCCCAAGCAACCTATGGCAAGAAGTATGAAGAGGCTGTCACAAATGGCGTCATTACCAACTTTGAGTATGTTCACGAATACCAGCAAAGCATAAAGATGCTGATCAGTGGACGCATAGATGTCATGATCGGTCCACGACTGACACTGCTGTATGGATTGCAGCAATTAGGCTACAGAGACAAAGTTCGTATTCTTTACCCGCCTATAGAAATTGTACCGACCTACATAGCATTTACAGGTACAAACTATTCACCTGAATTCCTGCAACGTTTTGATGAAACGCTAGCTGAAATGAAACGAGACGGAACCTACAGGCGGATTATCGAAAGGTATGTCAAATAGCTATGCTGGCCGGAATTCAGGTAAATGTTCACATCGGCCAAGAGTCCACCTCTGCGGATAATGACAGCGAAGCGCACTCATACATAAACCTGATTACCCCAAAAACACGCTATACACCGGGTTATCTGATTCATCCCAATACCGGTAACCCAGCTCATTGAGCTTTTGATGGAAAGCGGGCAGTTCGCTATGCGCTACCTGAATACCACTGAGCACACGCCCATAAGCTGCACCGTGGTTCCGATAGTGGAACAGACTGATATTCCAGTGCCCACCCAAAGCACTTAGGAATTTCAACAATGCGCCAGGTCGTTCAGGAAATTCAAAGCGGAACAAACGTTCATCGACAGCATTGGCGTGGCCGCCCACCATGTGGCGAACATGGCCTTTAGCAACTTCATTATCAGTGAGATCCAACACATCATAACCGTCGTCTTTCAGTTGCTGAACCATGCTTTCGCGCTCTTCACTGGAGTTGATTTTCAGACCAACAAAGATATGTGCCTGCTCACCATCGTTATAACGGTAATTGAATTCAGTAATGGCGCGCTTACCGATATGCGTAATAAAGCGCTTGAAAGAACCGATTTGCTCAGGAATGGTTACCGAGAGAATAGCCTCGTGTTGCTCACCGACATCCGCTCGCTCAGCCACATAACGCAGCCGGTCAAAATTCATGTTGGCACCAGAGCAGACCGTAACAAAGGTTTTCCCCTGAGCGCCGGTTTGCTCAATATACTTTTTCATTCCGGCCGTAGCGGTGGCACCAGCGGGTTCAGCGACCGATCGGGTATCGTCAAAAATATCCTTTATTGCAGCACAGATTTCATCCGCACTCACGGTCATGGTTTCATCAACCAGATCTTTCAATACTTTGAAAGTTTCCTTTCCAATCTGGGCAACCGCAATACCATCGGCAAACAGACCGACCTCTTTTAACTGGGTACGACGTCCTGACTTTATCGCGGCTGCCAGGCAGGCACTTTCTTCATATTCAACGGTAATAACTTTGATCTCAGGTCGCAGATATTTCAAATAAACAGCAATACCGGCCGCCAGACCACCACCACCAACCGGGATAAAAATCGCATCAATGTTACCAGCACCATGCTGGTGTAAAATTTCACGAGCAATAGTCCCCTGTCCCGCAATGACATCAGGTGCATCATAAGGATGAACAAAGGTATAACCTTTTTCTTCCTGCAACTTGCAGGCATGAGTATAAGCGTCATCGAATGAATCACCATGCAGCACCACCTTTCCACCACGAGCACGCACAGAAGAGACCTTAATTTCCGGTGTTGTCACCGGCATAACGATAATTGCCTTGATATTCATCAGCTTTGCAGCCTGCGCCACACCCTGAGCATGGTTACCCGCAGAGGCACAGATAACTCCGGCGGCCCGTTGCTCATCAGACAGGTTGGCAATCATGTTATAGGCGCCACGCAACTTGAACGAAAATACAGGCTGTAAATCCTCTCGCTTGATCAGAATTTGATTGTTCAGTCGCCGACTTAGTGAAACGGCGTCGTCCAGAGGCGTTTCAATGGCCGCTTCATAAACTTTGGCGTTTAGGATTTTCTTGACGTATCTTTCGAGCATGTCCGCCCCTGTAAAGGTGATTTGACTGGGACAGTGTACGGAAAAGCAGTCTTCGCAGCATCTTAATTGTTGCCACATAGCCTTGCGGCTGGGTGATCACTATAATCTCCCCTAAATACTCTGTCAGGAACTCAGCATGACTCAAGACGAACTCAAGCAAAAGGTGGCAGAAGCCGCATTGGATTACATTAAACCGGAATTGACCGCACAGGCCATCGTTGGTGTCGGTACTGGTTCGACAGCAAATTTCTTTATTGACGCCCTGGCTGCATACGCCGGGCAGTTCAAGGGTGCAGTTGCCAGCAGCGATGCAACCGCCAAGCGCTTAAAAGGCCATGGTATTGAGGTATTTGATTTGAATGAGGTCGAACAGATGTCCGTCTATGTGGATGGTGCCGATGAAGCCAACCGCAAGCTGGAGATGATCAAGGGCGGCGGTGCAGCATTGACTCGAGAAAAAATCGTATCTTCCGTTGCCAAAACCTTTATCTGTATCGCTGACGAGTCCAAGGCAGTAGAAACACTCGGTGCCTTCCCGTTACCGATAGAAGTCATTCCCATGGCTCGTAGCGCCGTCGCCCGTAAAATCGTCAGTCTTGGTGGTAACCCGGTGTATCGTGAGGGAGTGGTGACGGACAATGGCAATGTTATTCTCGATATTCACGGCCTGCAGATTACCAATGCCAAAGAACTGGAAACGCAACTGAACAATATTCCCGGTGTGGTTACCAACGGCCTGTTTGCACATCGAGGCGCCGATGTTTTATTGCTCGGCACCGCCGATGGTGTGAAAACACTGACAGTTATTAATACTATTGCCAGCGAAGGATCATTCTTCTAACCTGAATCCGTGACTCCATAGTGGATGCAGGGTGTAAGAGCTTGATTTCTATTTGTTTTTCAAAAATTGCAGGTGCACCCATAGGTTCACCCCAATTTATGAGATTATCAGGCACATTGAACTGAGGGGCTCTGTTGCTGTCGTTCCGGGCAGATCAAACCGAAAAGAGCCTCGGGACCATGATCGCCATCTCTATAAAGAGAGACGTACAATCGAGTGTACATTTGGCTGGCTCAAGTACTTTCGGCGAATATTTTCAAGATTTGAAAAATTGAAGCAGCGATTTGCAGATTACTTTGCACTTGCTGCTTCAATATATCGATTCAGGTTGGGGTAAAGCTTGCTACTGTCAGACATCTTGCTCTGATGGTGCAACATCACCGCTGATCAGTTGCCTGAACTCAGGTAATTCGTGCAGGGATACCAGCATCACTTCCTTATCAAGATCTTCGCGATAACTGCTGTTGATCGAAATCGCTTGGCGAATATTCTTCATGGCGATGTCAGGATACCCCATCAGAGAGTAGGCACAGGCCATCTGATAGTAAGCATGTGAGTTATTGGAATCGATCACCAAGGCTTGACTGCACAAGTTAATGGCCCATTGTGGTTCATTAAGCTCCAACACAGCATCAGCTTTGTAAGTCAGTGCGCCTGCATCGTCAGGGGTGATTTTCAGAATCTGGTCGTAGATGGAAATCTTGCCTGAAGCATGGGATTCCTGCTGAGCCCGCAACCATAAGGCCTGGGTTTCTCTGGCCTGGGCAATCTCTTCACGGTTTTCTTCAATATCCTGCGTTTTTAGCAATAGCTGTTGTTCGATATTAGCCAGCCGGTCTTCATACTCGGTAATGAGCTTAGTAATTTCAGTATTGGCAAATGACTGTACACGCTCACGCACATCACGAATGGATGTCCAGCCAACCATCACCAGAATAGAAGATGCTGCAGCCACAATATAGAAAAAATAAGTGACGGTATCAGTGGAGTAGGTAATGGCACGATCGATCGCCGAGTGTTCACGATCCATTATCTGTTGCAACAGTTCTACTTTCTGTGCCGCCATTTCTGTGCGCAGGGAGCGCAGATCATCCAGAATGTAGCGCTCGGTAAATGGAGCGAACAACGGCTGGTCTAACTGCTCAACAGTCTGATTCGCTGCTTCAGTGTCGGATTTCAGAACCACTGCATCACCCTCCGCTGCGACAACTATCGGAATAACAGCCAAGGCAAAAAGGATTCTGCTAAACCATTTCCGTATACTCGTATTTATATTCATGTCAGCGCATTGCCCCTGTGTTTGTATTTAACCTGAATCCGTGACTCCATAGCGGCGTAGTGCGCAAGCCCATTAATTCCTCTTTGCTTCCCAAAAATTTCTATGAACCTATGGATACACCTGCAATCGTTGAAAAACAAATAGAAATCAAGCTCTTACACCCTGCATCCACTCTGGAGTCACGGATTCAGGTATAAGCAAACCCAATCGCCACCAGCGCAATCAGGTTATCGTCAATTGATTACCGACCCCAAGCGATTCCAGCGGCTAATCAACCTCAATTCGCATATACGGCCAATACCAGCATCGCATCCGGCAGATCCAAAGCAATAGAAGTAATATAGCTGAGTGACAGAGTAAGAAAGGGAGCAGGCATACGCTCCCCATCAGATATAATAGTGGCCCGCACATAGAAAACGAAAAGCCGTAAACACCGATTGCCTGAGCATAATCCTGAATCCGTGACTCCATAGCGGTGCAGTGCGCAAGCCATTGATTCCTATTTGCTTCCCAAAAATTGGGGTGAACCTATGGGTGCACCTGCAATTTTTGAAAAACAAATAGAAATCAAGCTCTAACAATTATCGTTACAATGAATCATATTGTGCAAAGGCTGACATCGATCCGCTATGCCAGCGTGGTTGCCCAAATGGCCTGAAATGGCCAGTGCCGCCTTCTAACAGAAACCTAAGCTGCGGGGGACCGCAGCTTCAACTCCTTAATTCCTACACCGCATCAATACCGGTTTCACCAGTTCGAATACGAATCACCTGCTCCAGTGACGAAACAAAAATTTTGCCATCGCCGATTTTTCCGGTAGCCGCAGCACCTGTGATCGCTTCAATGACGGTGTCGACCTGATCAGTATCAATAGCAATTTCCAGTTTTATTTTGGGTAGAAAATCAACCACATATTCAGCCCCACGATACAGCTCTGTATGCCCCTTCTGACGACCGAAGCCTTTTACCTCTGTTACCGTAATACCCTGTACACCCACTTCAGACAACGCTTCTCGGACATCATCCAGCTTGAAAGGCTTGATGATGGCAGTCACTAATTTCATGGACAGCTCCTAATTTTGAGTTTTGTTTTACTGTGACCCGGCTCTGCCGTATTACAAATCGGTGGCATTCTTGATGACTCTACTGACGATACCATATTCAATAGCCTGCTCAGTTGTCATCCAGTTATCTCGTTCAATATCAACCCGTACCCGTTCAACCGACTGACCAGTCTGCTCAGAAATAATCCGTGCCAGACGCTCACGCATACGAATAATCTGTTCAGCCTGAATGGCTATATCTGATGCCTGACCACCTACACCACCGGAAGGTTGATGAATCAGGAAGCGGGTATTTGGTAAACAGAAACGATCTTCTTTTTCTGCCGCAAGGAAGATGTGCGTACCGGCGCTGGCGACATAACCGGTACCGATTACTTTTACACGCGGTGTAATGAACTGGATAATGTCGTGAATAGTATCCCCAGCTTCGACATGACCGCCCTGGCTATTGATAAACAGAGTAATATCATCATTCGATTCTTCAGCCAAGGCCAGCAACTGCGCGGTGACTTTTTTTGCCATGGTCTGGTTGATCTCTTCACAGATCAAAACTTTGCGTCCAGAAAACAGATGTTCATTAATCGGGTCTAAAGACTTTTCTGATTTTTCGTCTTTCACTAAATTCTCCTTAGGTAAAAAGGGACGCCATACCGGCAGTATAGCGCGCTTAATAAGGCTTTCATGGTTTTTCTTTCTCTGTTCAACCTCTTGATTCAAGGTTTTATTCAGTACCTATACACAATATGACGCACACCCTTTAGCTTTTCATTAGAATTTACTCACAGGTCTGGCACTTCTCTCTAAGCTATTGAATTTGCGTCATTTTTTGAAATTTGTTCAAATTGAGGGCAATCAGCTTAAACCCAGTTACCATACCACTTTGCGCACGATACAAAGATGTTATTCAACGAGTTATCCACATTTTATGTGGATGACTGTAACGCTTCGAGCGATTCGTGAGCATCAATCCAGTCCATCTCGGCTTCGTCCAGAGCAGAACGAAGGTCACCCTGTTCTTTCAACAACTTTTGCAAACGCTCTTTGTGTTCTGCTGAATATACTGTGGCGTCCGCCAGGTCGTTTTCAATCGCTTTTAAAGCACTCTGACATTTTTCCATGACCGTTTCAGCTTTACGGATACGATCCTGCAACGGTTTCAATTTTTGTCGTTCCGCTGCCCGGGCCTGACGCTGGGCTTTTTTATCGGCAGTGGATTCAATAGTATCCACGCTGTCGACTGTTTTGGTCGCTGGCGCTTTCAGTAACGCCTGAAAGTAATCAGCCAGATCACCACTGTAACTTTCCACGCGACCATCACGCACCCACCAGAATTCATCAACCGTGGTGTTCAATAAGTAGCGATCATGCGACACCAGAATAACGGCACCTTCATACTGTTGCAGCGCCAGGTTCAATGCCTCACGCATATGCAGATCCAGATGGTTGGTCGGTTCATCGAGCAACAGCAGGTTTGGTTTCTGCCAGGCAATCATCGCCAATGCAACACGGGCTTTTTCCCCTCCGCTGAAATGACGAATAGCTTCGTCGGCGCGTTCACCAGAGAAACCAAACCGACCGACAAAGTTTTTTATGTCCTGATCGCGAGCCTCGCTGTCCAGGCGACGAATATGTAAAAACGCACTGGCATCATTATCCAGCGACTCCAGTTGATGCTGGGCAAAATAACCGACACGCAAATTCTGGCCGCGATGTACATGGCCGACACTGGGTTTCAAAGTTCCAGAAAGCGCTTTGATCAAGGTGGACTTACCTGCGCCATTCACCCCCAACAACCCCAAACGAGTGCCGGGATGAAGGCTATGTTTTACGCCGGACAGAATGATTTTATCACCATAACCAAGTGATACATCGTGCAAACTGATAACAGGATCAGACACCCGATCATCCGTAGGAATGGTCAGATCATAACTGTGATTCATGATCATCGGTGCATCCATAGTCAGCTTCTCAAGCATTTTCACCCGACTTTGAGCCTGCTTGGCTTTGCTGGCCTTGGCTTTGAAACGACGCACAAAGGATTCCAGATGTTCACGCTGTTGTTGCTGTTTATCGAACGCTGCCTGCTGCTGGCTGAGACGCTCGGCGCGCTGTCGTTCGAACTGGGAGTAGTTGCCGCGATAGGCATCAAGTTTCTGATGTTCAAGACTCAGTACTGCGGTTGCGACACCATCGATAAAATCACGGTCATGCGAAATAAACAGCAGAGTCCCCTGAAACTGTTTCAGCCAACCTTCCAGCCAGTAACAGGTGTGCAGATCAAGGTGGTTGGTCGGTTCATCAAGTAACAGCATGTCCGCCGGGCACATCAGTGCACGCGCTAAATTCAAACGCACACGCCAACCACCAGAAAAGGAGGCTACAGGTTGTTCAAATTCGTGTTGGGCAAACCCCAGGCCAGCCAGTAACTGCTCAGCCTGATGCCGCTTGTTATAGGCATGATAGGTATCAAGCGCACCGAGTGCATGAGCGACCGCATCATCATCCTGTTGCTGTTGAGCCTTTTCCAGCTCTGCTTCGAGTTTGCGCAGATGAATATCACCATCAATCACAAAGTCGATAGCTGAACGATCAACCTCAGTAATTTCCTGAGCCATATGCGACAGACGCCAACCTTTGGGGATTTCACAGTCCCCCTGATCAACCGCCAGTTCACCTTGCAGCACCCGGAAAAGTGTCGATTTACCACTGCCATTGGCACCAATGAGCGCAATGCGTTCACCAGGATTGATGGTTACAGTAGCTTGATTCAGCAATGGCTTTCCACCAAGCTGAAGAGAAATATTTGAGAGCTTTATCATGGAGTGCGAGTTTACCAACGCCTTGCAGCGGACGCCATTGTGGCATTTCGCTTTTCAGTGCTATACCGAACATCAATCTGCACTTTTACACTGGCAGGATCAGTTTGGTCTGGCTGTAAATGATCTTCTTCTGATGGCCTATGCGCTCCGCACAAAGAAGTCTTTATCCTCTGGTTGGTGGCAAAGACCGGCCATCCAGCAAACGAGAGTCCTGATTGCACGTGTTCGCCGGTTGCGTCGTGAGCACAAAAATGAACTGACCTATGCTTCTTATAAAAAGTTGGAGCTGGAACTGGAAGGAGTCGATCTCATGCTGCTATCCGGCTGTCTGGGCAAGTTGAATCATAATGACTTTGTACTCGGTTATGAAAAGCAACAAGGTATAAAAAAAGGGACCTTAGCCCCTTTCATTGAAAAGCTTGCGAATTAGGCGTCTTTATCTGGATCAAACAGACTGCGACCTTCCATTGGTGGCACAGTATTAACTGTTGGAGTCGCAGGTTTTGGTGCCTCTGCAGGTTTTGGTTCCACTGGCTTTGGTGTTTCGGCAGCGGGCTTTGGCGCTTCTGCTGATTTTGAATCAACAGGTTTTGCCGGTTCCGGTTTTTTCTCAACAAGCGGCTCAACAGGTGCTTTTTTCACCTCTACCTTTTTAGCAGCAGGTGCGGCTTCTTTCTTCTTAGATGTTTCTGTTTTCGGTGCAACTTTCTTCGCTGCTGGGGCTTTTTTGGTAGCGGCTTTCTTAGCAGCGGCAGCTTTTGGTGCTTTGGCCTTTTGTTCATTTTCAGTAGCCGGCTTGGCTTCTGTTTTTACCGCAGGTACTTTTTTTGCGGTCGCCTTGGCTGGGGTAGCCTTTTTCTCTGGTGCCTTTTTCACGGCAGTTTTTGCTGCTGTTGCCTTTTTGGCTGGGGTTTTAGCGGCGACTTTTTTTGCTGGTGCTTTCTCTGTCGCTGCTTTTTTGGCTGGGGCCTTTTTCTGAGCAGCCTTGGCTGGGGCGGCTTCTTTCGCTGCTGCTTTCTTGACGGTTGCCTTTTTCGCCGGTGCTTTTTTAGCCTTGGCCTTTTTCGCAGCAGCCTTCTCTTTCAGCGCTGCCTTTTTGGCTGCTACTTTCGCTTTTTTGGCAGCAGCCGCCGCCGCTTTCTTCTCAGCATCGGCTTTTTTCTTAGCCTCAGCAGCCGCTTTTTTGGCCTCTGCTTTGGCAATGGTATCACGCTCCTTCTGCTCTTCTTTGCGCAGTGCCGCGACACCTTTAGCTATTTTGGCTGCCATCTTGGCTTCAAACTTTTCAGTTTTCAGGACTTCTTTGGCAGCTTTCAACTCTTCCGTAAGAGCATCAGCAACAGCTTTGGCGTCAGCTGCTGCTACGCTGGCCTTTTCCAATGCCGTCTGCGCAGTTGCTGCTTTGCTGGTACGCGCCTTAGCAGCCGCTTTTGACTTACGGGTATTGGCAGCGGTCACTTTTTTCGCTGCAGCACCCACTTTCTTAGTCAGACTGGTAACTGCACTTTCAGCATCGGAAACTGCTTTTTTCTGCGCAATTTCCAATTTCGCTTCCAGGGCAGACAGCTCTGCCTTTAGTTGATCAACAACAGATACCGCTTCTTTTTCGGTTTTAGCAGCGGCCTTACGACCAGCCGTTTTTTTGGTAGCTGCACGTTTTGCAGGTGCTTTTCGAGTAGATTTTTTTGCAGCGACCATGACCCCAGTCCTCTTTGGCTATTCGTTAACCGAACTGAAGCTCAGCTAACGCTTTTTACATGATTGATTTTCGACGTCGTACTATTGTCACGTGGATAAAAAAATTCAAGCGTTTGTTTTACTTTTAAGCATTTTTTCTACGGTTTTTTGCTATCTCATCAAACTTTGTGAATGATTCACTCATCTTCGAATGAATCTATCCACGCTACAAGTTTTTCCCAATCACTGACATCTGATGTCTGCGAGTTTTTTAAATCGTGAATTCCAAGGCCATATTCAGATGCCCGGATATAAAACTGGGTGTCACGAAAGGAGGCGATAAAAGGAATTTTCAGGCTTTTTAAAAACAGTTCCAATTTGGAGTAAACAAGGGTGTTTTTTCGAATTCGGTTGGCAACCACAGAAATGCGTCGCGGTTGCGCACGGAACGCTGGGGTCAGGAACAGCTCTTTTATGAAGTGAGTCGTTGCTCGTATATCAATAGGCGACGGCGTCACCGGAATAACAATGACATCGCACTCACGCACCAGATCATTCAACAGCATACCAGACAGACCTGCTGGTGTGTCGATAACCACCTTGGTAGTTTCAGCAGGCAGGCTGCGAAGATACCAGGTTCGGGTTACCTGAGCCGTCGATTTTTTATAGGCGGAGACTCCATGAATCTTCCTGCGATCGGATTTCCGCAGTTGCAGCCACTGAATCGCCGACCCCTGAGGGTCACAATCAATCAGGGCACAATGCTCATTTCGTGCGGCATAGTAACTGGAAAGGTTTGTGGCAATAGTTGTTTTACCACTCCCCCCTTTGGCGTTGGCAACCAGTATTCTTTTGGGCTTGGGTAAGTTGATCACCCTGGCTCGGGTCGTACTGTCAGGAACTGACATCACCAATAAGACTCCTGTTTAAGAAGATCATGCTATCAGACTCCCCGCATTAAAAAGCGTACAAATACCCATTAGAACCAATTGCTAACGGTTGATTGTTGCGCCAACCCACATCCAAAACGATAGCACTTTTGAACGCCTGCTTGCCCTCAGTTCCAATTTTCCAGGTCTCAATTTTTTTACCAGTACGTGTATCAAACTCAAAAATATTCCGATGCGTGGTTCCAGCCAGCAAACGAGTATCCCCTATAAAGCGGGCGCTGTATAATCGGTATCGAGCTATGGACAGATTGGCAATCTTGTTTCGGGTTGCCAGATTCCACAACTCGGCCTCTTCATTTGCCGGCACCATTAACGCTAAAGCACCATTGTCACTAAATTTCACTAAGGCGATATGATTAACGTAATCAAAGCTTCGAATCAAACTGGCGCTGCGAATATCCCATAACCGAACCAGAGTATCTTCTGAACCTGTCAGCGCACGGCCTGTTTTTATATTGAGCGCAACCGTAGTTACCGGTCCCTGGTGTTCAAACACCCGCAGCACGCCCCCGTTTTGAATATCAAACAATACGGCTTTGTCGTTATCGAGCCCCAACAACGCTAAGCGACCATCAAAAGACAGATCTGCCGCTTCTATCCGGGCCGGAGCTGACCAAAACCAAACTGCTTTGCCCGTTTCGGTATTCCATAAAACCAGATTGTAATAGTTGGCAGTCAATGCGAAACGGCCATCTTCAGAGATATCGGTATAAAGAATCTCTGTTAAGTACCCCTCACGATGATTCCAGTTGTAGAGTCGTTCAAACGCATTGATGTCCCAGTATGAGCCACCCTGTTGAAATGATCCTACTACCAAGACCCCACCGCTGGTTCCAATTGCCGCTGAATAGGCACCGTTCAACGCAACCTGCCAGCGCTGCTCCGGCTTTTTGGCGCAAGCGCAGATCAACGAAATGCAAAGCAAAATTAAAAGCAGGCGAGCACGGTTCATAGGCAACACAAAAAACATCAGTATTTTTCAGTGTAGTTCGCCTCGCGGGCAGGGCAAATGGCTTAAACGATGGATTACGGAACATAAACTGCTCCGTGAAAGAGGGAGATAGAGGTTTATTCAATCAGAATCAGGAATGACAAGTTCGAAAGTGCTATTACATTCTTAACTGACACCTGAATCCGTGACTTCTTCAGTAGATGCAGAGTGTAAGAACTTGATTTCTATTTGTTTTTCAAAAATCGTAGGTGCGCCCATAGGTTCACCCCGATTTTTGGAAAGCAAAATGGGGCAATGGCTTGCGCACTGCGCCGCTATGGAGTCTCATGGATTCAGATGACACTTTCGGATAGCAGAACCATTCTCTGTTCAGGCAAATCGCTGTTGGTGTATTGTGTGAAGACGTTCGATTAATTGATCCTCAATGTCAAATCGCTCAGTCATTTTCTCACCCAGCTCGGACAAATCCTCATGCAATGAGTCAATATTCATTTCAACGTGGTCAGAGGAGATGTACTTATCGTTAAAATCCAGGAAATGCTGAGTCAACATCTCAACCTGAGGGTATAACTCTTTGGCCAGATCAAGCCCGCCATCATCAAATTCTTTTGCTTCACGGAACAGTTGTTCAAATACTTCAAAGTGCCCCTCGGACACGTAATCCACAAGTTGCTGACAAAAGGCCTGCAGATTTTCAGTCAGTTTCTCTTGACCTTCAGCATCCTGAATGCTGAAAAATGACACCAGTACACCCTTGCGGTCTGATAACCAGCGATCAAGGATTTCATTCGTTCCGCCCCAGCGCTCCTGCGCGGTTTTGCAATGTTCCAACATAGGTTCTAGCCTGTCTGAGAATCATTATAAAACTATAAGCTGAGTCTTTCTGCTGTACAACTACCATTAACGAAATGATAAAGACCCAATGATATTGATCGATACTCTATACCTGAATCCGTGACTCCATAGCGGCGCAGTGCGCATGCCATTGATTCCTCTTTGCTTCCCCAAAATTGGGGTGAACCTATGGGTGCACCTGCAATTTTTGAAAAACAAATAGAAATCAAGCTATTACACTCCGCATCCACTGAAGGAGTCACGGATTCAGGTCTATACTAAATCCAGTCATACCCTGGACAGATTTATGTTGATTGCTAACATTCGTTTCTATAAAACGTTCATTTGCTGCGTTTTGTCAGCTGTCCTGGCAGTCGCAAACGCCGAAGATCCACCTGCTTCGACCGGGCCGGACTACGTCGACCTGGAGCCGACCTTCACATTGAACTATGGTGATCCAGGACGAATTCGTTACCTGCAAGCCTCAATAACACTGCGTGTGCGCGATACTGCCGCTGCACTGGAAGTAACCGCTCATTCAGATGCTATTCGACATACGATTATCATGCTGTTTTCACGGCAACCAGAAGACAAGCTGAAGACCAGTGCCGGACGTGATGATATTTTGAACCAGGCACTGCGTGAACTTCAGGATTTGATGTTAAAAGAAACCGGAGAACCACTGATTGACCGCGTGCTGTTCACGTCTTTCATATTGCAGGGGTAATGCCAGAGAAAGGGACGGTATCCTGTTGCTTCAGATCAGGATGCGTAACTAACCTGACGACGACCTTTCATGGCTTTTTGATATTGCGTAAAACCATCATCCCATCCTGCCTCCCAAGCTGCGATGAGAATGTCGTTTTTGTAGGGGCACTCAACCTCTTCTTTACCTGCCAAGCCGGTCATGTAACCCTGCTGGTACGACTTGTTTAAGGATTCCAATGTCCACTGTGGTTCAGCCATCCTAACTGTTCTCCTTACTCGGCCTAACGAGCAAACTTCATAATGATCAAGGTGTTAAACACCACTAATAAAATAAGCTAACGGAATGAGTATAGAAGAGGACTTATAAAAAAAGGCATTGTTGCGGAACAATATCTCCAAGATGACAACATGATCACATAATGATAGATAATACGTCACCTTTTTATCACTTTTACCTGAAGTCACGGATTCAGGCTTTATTTCATTCCTGAATCTGACTATCAAAAAACATACCACTTCATTACTGAATCAGATACTCCGCCAGAAACTCGTCAAAGTCACCTCGATCAGCAACTTCAATATCGTATTGGCTCTGACAACTTTCCAACGATTTATTTTCCCAATGCAGTATCCGGTCTTCAGAAATAGGCTGCGCAAAACAGTTATAGAATGCAGAACCCTGCTGCAAAATAAACTGCCGATAAGAACCTGACCGGTGTACATCGGCTAAAACGCGGGAAGAAAGAGTTTTACTCACATCATCAACTTTTTCACGCTGTAGCTGGCAACTTTGACGATAACTCTTGGTTTGCTGATGCTGATCAATAATCTCCGCAAACTGACAGATAGAGTCAATCATCTCGTGAGCCAGCTGCGGCAATTTGCGAGCTTGTCCTCTGTGTATAATTTCAAGCTCAGGATTGCGTCCTTCAAAAGCAACTCGCTGACTGTTACGTTGCAACTGGGCACACTCTTCCGTTGATATCAGTGGACTGTCCTGAACCATGCACCAGAGCAGAAACAGATCAACAAAACTGATTTGCGTTTCATCTGCACCAAGTGGCAGATATGGATTGACATCCAGGCAACGCACTTCAATATATTCCACACCTCTGTTGAGTAAAGCGTGCAATGTTTTTTCACCCGAAAAGGCAACCCGCTTAGGCCGAATATCGGAGTAGTATTCGTTTTCAATCTGCAAAATACTGGTATTAAGCTGTTTGTATTGTTCGCCATCTTTCAGGCCAATTTTTTCATATTCCGGATAAGGCATTTGAATAGCACCGGATAACGTCTGAGCGTAGGATTCCAGCGAGTTAAAACAGACAAACAATTCCGACTGTGCCTGATTGGAATAGCCCAGGTCACTCATACGCAGCGACGTTGCATAAGGTGCATAAAGTGTGTCAGAACCGATTTTCTCCAGGCCATCTGCAGGATGATCCAGAAAGCTGCTGTCTGCCGCCGGAGAAGCACCAAACAGATACAGCAGCAACCAGCTGTGCCGCCGGAAGTTACGAATCAGACCAAAATATTCTTCGGTCATAAAGGGAGTCAGGTCACCAGTCTTACCATTCACCAGCGCCCACTGTCGCCAGAATTCCGGGCTCAGCGACCAGTTATAATGTAGCCCGGCAATGGTTTGCATCTTGCGACCATAGCGATGCCACAGGCCATGGCGATAAATAGTCTTTAACTTGCCAATATTGCTGTCACCATACTGAGCAATCGGAATCTGCTCTTCTTCCGGTAACACGCAAGGCATACTGCCGCTCCAGAACATTTCGTTATCCAGCTTGCTGAAAGAGAAACGATGCAGCTCATCAAGCTCCTGCAATAAGGTTGTACGTTCGGTATGAACACTGGTAATAAATTCTAGCAGTGCTTCAGAGTAATCGGTCGTGATAGCACTGTGTGTCAGTGCAGATCCCAGCCCTTTGGGGTGTGGCTTCTGACTGATCTGTCCGTCCGGCGTCACCCGTAAGGTTTCACGTTCAATACCACGTTGGAATACAAAGGCGTTATTGTGCAGTTCTTTAAACTGCTGCAGGCGGGAGATCGCGGCCAAGGGAAAATCCTCTTTTTAGGTCGCGAGTCAGTATGGGGTTTTATTGTTGAAGATCAAGAAAGGCATGGCTCAACAATTTGGCGGAGTAACAACCAGATATGCAGTAAGAACAATTCGAAGTATCGTCAAGACTGAATGACGCTAGTGTAGTGTCTTGAACCTGAATCCGTGACTCCAGAATGGATGCAGAGTGTAAAAGCTTGATTTCTATTTGTTTTTCAAACATTGCCGGTGCCCCCATAGGTTCACCCCAATTTTTGGGAAGCAAAGAGGAATCAACGGCTTGCGCACTGCGCCGCTATGGAGTCATGAATTCAGGTTTAGGACACTACACTAGCATTCAGCCTTGAGGTTCAGCACTCGACCTGGCAGAAATTACAATCGCCCTTTTGTCTTTGACAGCGCCGCGTCAAACAGTGAGTCCAGCGTACTCGCCGATGCGGTTTTCTGTTTTGGTTTTGGCGCACTGCGTTTCTGACCAGCACCGACCTTTAACGAGCTGGACTCAGCATGCTCGCGAGCATCATCATCAAGCCGCATCGATAAGGCAATGCGTTTACGATTTACGTCAACATCCATTACTTTAACCTTAACGATGTCACCAGCTTTGACCACCTTGGATGGATCATCAACAAAGGTATGGCTTAATGCAGAGATATGCACCAGACCATCCTGATGCACACCGATATCGACAAAGGCGCCGAAGTGAGTCACATTGGTGATCACTCCTTCCAATGTCATGTTTGGCCGCAAATCAGAAATGGTTTCAACACCATCCAGAAATTCGGCGGTTTTAAATTCTGGACGTGGGTCCCGGCCAGGTTTATCCAGCTCTTTAATGATATCTGTGACGGTCGGTACCCCGAAGGTGTCGTCAGTGTAATCAGCCGCATTCAAAGCTTTCAGAAAACGGGTATCACCGATTACCGATTCAACCGTTTTACTATTGCTTTTCAGAATACGCTCAACAACCGAATAAGCTTCAGGATGCACACCTGACTGATCCAGAGGATTATCACCATTCATAATGCGTAAAAATCCAGCCGCTTGTTCAAAGGCTTTTGGCCCAAGGCGCGGCACATGTTTCAATTCGGTTCGGGATTTGAACGCGCCATTGGCATCGCGATAGGTCACAATATTGTTAGCAATCGTACTGCTCAAACCAGAGACCCGAGCCAATAATGGGGCTGATGCAGTATTCAAATCGACACCGACACCGTTTACACAATCTTCGACAACAGCATCCAACTGACGCGCCAATGCGACCTGGGAAACATCATGTTGATACTGGCCCACACCGATGGACTTCGGATCAATTTTTACCAGCTCCGCCAATGGATCCTGCAAGCGGTGAGCAATGGAAATAGCACCACGAATGGTGACATCAAGATCGGGATATTCTTTAGCAGCGTATTCAGACGCCGAATAAATCGACGCACCGGATTCATTTACAACAACCGCCTGTGCTTTTATCTGTGGATATTTTTTTAGCATGTCTTTGACAAAGCGTTCAGTTTCACGCGATGCCGTACCGTTACCGATAGCGATTAATTCGACATTATGTTTCGCACACAGTGCTGCTAGCACTTGCTCAGATTCTTCAATTCGGTTTTGCGGTGGTGTCGGAAAAATTGCGCCGTGATCAAGCACTTTGCCAGTGGCATCGACACAGGCGACCTTCACTCCAGTTCGCAAACCCGGGTCAAGACCGATAGTGGCTTTTGGACCGGCCGGCGCCGCAAGCAGTAAATCTTTCAGGTTTTTGGCAAAGACATCAATCGCCCCCTGTTCGGACGCTTCGCGCACACGACCAAACAGATCAGTTTCAATATGCGTTAACAGTTTGATGCGCCAGGTCCAGCGGCAAACATCCAGCAGCCATTTATCCGCCGGACGGGACTGATCTTCAATACCAACATGTTCCGCTACCATCTGAGCACCAGCACCGCCACTGCGAGGATCCTCACCTTCAACAACCAGGCTCAAGGCCAGAATACCTTCGTTGCGACCACGGAACATGGCCAGTGCCCGATGGCTTGGCACCTTGTTAATGGCTTCATTGTACTCAAAATAGTCCTGAAATTTCTCACCGTCCCGTTCTTTACCCTCAATAACCCGAGCCTGCATCTGGCCGTTCTGCCAAAGGAATTCACGCAGTCGACCGAGCAATTGAGCATCCTCAGCAAAGCGTTCCATCAAGATGTAGCGGGCGCCATCCAGTGCGGATTTGGTGTCGGTGATACCGGCTTCCGTATTGAAAAAATCGGCCGCCATGGCTTCAGGGTCAATTAATGGATCCTTCAACAACGCATCTGCCAAAGGTTCGAGACCGGCTTCGATTGCGATCTGACCTTTAGTGCGACGTTTTTTCTTGTAAGGCAGATACAAATCTTCCAGTTCAGTTTTGGTTTCCGATGCATTGATGGCTCTCTTCAGTTCATCAGTCAGCTTGCCTTGTTCTTCAATACTGGACAAGATCGAGGTGCGACGCTCCTCCAGTTCGCGTAAATAACGCAAACGGTCTTCAAGTGTCCGCAGCTGACCGTCGTCAAGCCCACCGGTTACTTCCTTTCGGTAACGGGAAATAAACGGGACGGTGGCACCTTCGTCCAATAACGCAACGGCGGCCAACACTTGGCGATCCTGTACCTGTAATTCACTGGCAATTTTTTGTTCAATTGATGACATGCTGATTCCAATACCTGATGAGAAAAGCTGAACAGGCTTGAATCATTGTGCTAATGCAGCACGATTGCAAGTCTGGTTACAAAAGCTAACTGGCTGATTTCTAAGAAAATTTACTATCTAATTCACACTATTAACCGGTTTAAAGTTTGCCCAGGCTGGCTGTTGACAAGTTCACTCGACGTTTCTCGAATACGCATTTTCTGTTCACTGAGAACGTAAACCTGAATCTGTGACTCCTTCAGTGGATGCAGGGTGTAAGAGCTTGATTTCTATTTGTTTTTCAAAAATTGCAGGTGCACCCATAGGTTCACCCCAATTTTTTGGAAGCAAAGAGGAATCAATGGCGCCAATCTGCGACTGCGGCAGACTGAATTTCTAATGCAGAATCACGGCCATAAACAGCCAGACCATAAAAAAACATTCCCAATAAGACAACCCAGACGAGTGCTGGAAATTGGATAATTGCATATATCAATCCTTGTCATTGGCAGTGAATTTAAAGGGTTGTGAAAAGTTGGACTTTTTTATTAAAAAACCCGATAGATTCCTGTTTTTGAGAGGCACGTCTTTAGTGAAAAGATTGTGAACACTCCCTATACTCCGCTATTCTTTAAAAAAACTAATCATCCCTCATGTAAAGGACATCACAATGGCTAAAAAAACCACCGCCATTAAAGAACGCTACACTAAAACTCAAATCCTGAATGAAATAGCAGAAAACACTGAACTGAACAAAAAAGACGTTCAGGCGGTTCTGGATGAGCTGACCGACGTCATTGAGCGCCATATTAAAAAGCGCGCTTGTGGTGAATTCGTCCTGCCTGGCCTGATGAAAATTCAGACAGTGAAAAAGCCGGCACGAAAAGCCCGTCCTGGTGTTAATCCGTTTACAGGTGAAGAAATCATGATTTCTGCCAAACCAGCATCCACTACGGTAAAAATCCGTCCTTTGAAAAGATTAAAGGATATGGCTGTTTAATGCGCCATTACTGTATACAGGACCCGGCCAAGTGTCGGGTCTTTTTGTATCTTACCTGAATCCGTGACTCCAAAGTGGATGCAGGGTGTAAGAGCTTGATTTCTATTTGTTTTTCAAAAATTGCAGGTGCACCCATAGGTTCACCCCAGCGATGGAGTCACGGATTCAGGTCTTAGTAAGCACAAGAACCATGCCTGCTGATTCCAAAAACCGGCAACCGGATCGTATAGATCTGAAAATCCTCAAAGCTCTGCAGGATAATGCTCGTCTGTCTTATGTTGAACTTGCTCAAAGAGTTGGACTATCAACGACACCCTGTATGGAAAGAGTGAAAAGATTGGAGGCAAATGGATATATTCAGGGCTATCATGCTCAACTTAATGCGACTGCGTTAGGCTTGGAACTGATAGTGTTTCTGGAGATTACGCTTGCTAGTCAATCACCACAGGCGTTTACCGAGTTTCGTAAAGCCGTGGAAAAGCAAGCTTACGTTCAGGAATGTCATCTAATATCTGGTCAGTCAGACTATTTGCTAAAACTTCGCTTGACGGATTTAAAAAGCTATCGCAAATACCTCGGTGAATTATTGCTTGCTCTACCGCATGTACGCGAATCGAAGAGCCACATCGTCATGGAAGATGCCAAGCAACAAGCTTCGTTGCCACTGGATTTGGTCGGTCACCGTTTTAAAAATTGAATTGAATGGTTGGCAGTAAACTGCCAGTACAAAAAACAACCTCCACTAACTTCAATAAGGAGTTTCTTTATGAATTGTTGGGCTAAGTACGGTCTGCCACTGGCACTGACGGGTGCTGTTTTGTCTGGTTGCACCACTCTTGATGCATATACCGGCCAGACTCAGGTCAGTAATACCTCTAAAGGTGCTATCGCTGGCGGCCTGATCGGTGCTGTTATCGGTGCGGCAACTGCGCCGAAAAGTGAACGGGCCAAACGAGCCATTATCGGTGCTGGTATTGGTGGTGTTGCTGGCGGCGGCGCTGGTCTATATATGGACAAACAGGAAAAAGAACTGCGTAAAGAACTGGTTAACAGTGGCGTGCAAGTTCATCGAACGAATAATGATCAAATTCAGTTGATCATGCCAGGCAACATTACTTTCGATGTTAACAGCTCCGATGTCGCTCAGTCATTCTTACCAACTTTGCGTTCAGTCGCCAAGGTACTGGATGAGTATGAAAACACTCTGGTTACCATTTCTGGCCATACTGACAGCAGCGGTTCTGAGAGCTATAACCAGTTACTGTCAGAGCAGCGTGCTACATCAGTTGCCAATATTATTCTGGCCGAAGGTATTGTGGTTGAACGCGTTGCCGCACAAGGTTTCGGGGAATCTCAACCTATCCAGGATAACAGCACTGCTGGAGGTCGTGCGGCAAACCGCCGTGTTGAAATTACGCTTGACGCTATCGTAACAGAGTAAGTACTTCACCAATCATTTTGGGCGAGACGGGCTTGTCTTGCCCTGTTTTTATTTTCGGGATATTTGCTGTGGATGTGATTATCTCGCTGCACTGAGCGCAGCTTGCTACAGGGTATTCAGTGGTTCTGTCAGTCGAACCCGTCAGACAATATTAGGCCCGATATATTGCACCTGAATCCGTTATGGAGTCACGGATTCAGGTTTTATTTAGGACACTACACTAGAGATACTGGGATCACGCTAATCCATCCTCTGGGTGACCACAAAGGAGTTACCAACTCTGGTATCCTTCTTTGCTACGCTGATGGTTTTTATCGGCACCAATCTGATTTTTCTGGTGACTCACTGATGAAAATAAAACACGCTGTTTTTTCGCGACTGGTTCCTTGGTCAAGACACTACCGGGCTTTTAAAGTGCTGGCCATTTTACAACTATTAGTCTGTATCGTTCTGCCCGTTGCTGCACCAGATCTTGATAATGCATTCTGGTTTCTGTCCCTTACCCTTTTTGGTTTCTGGCTGTCGACCTATGCATTGATTCGCTTGGCACATCATTACAATCCGGAGGCAAAAGGCGTATCCGGTTGGATTACTCATCAATGGGAAAATATACTGTTTATAGGCTGGATGGTCATCGCATTCGCGATCGCGGCATTTGTGGTGAAGCTGGTGCTATATCTGGCTTAAACCTCGCCCTGATACACCAAATGGTACATAACCATTGCAACAACAGAGCCTAATGTCAGGCCGACAAACACTTCACCAACACTATGACCGATGCGCTCACGGAAACGAGCAATTACCAATCGCCCCTTATTGGGTTCAGAACTCATGGCAAGCTGGCGCAATTCCATAAATTCATCCATCAGGATATTCAAGGCTGCAGCGTGACGTCCAGCCGCCAGACGAACACCCATTGCGTCATAGGCAACAACCGATGTAAAAATCAGTGACAGGGTAAAGACCGATGATTCGAAGCCTTCTTTTAAACCAATGGCCATGGTTAATGCTGCAACAGTCGATGAATGACTGCTGGGCATCCCCCCAGAGGCAAAAACAACATCTGGATTGAAACTGCGATGAGTAATAGCCTGAATCAACGCTTTAGCAGCCTGAGCCAGGATATTTCCAAAAAAAGCTGTCACCAGCGGGAAAGAAAAAATGTCCATCAGCCTATCTTAACTATGTCTGTATTTATTGCCCGAGAGCCAGCCAGGCTCCCACAGTTACTAACAAGCCACCGGATATCTTGTTTAACTTACGGATACCGGATGGAGTTTGAAGCCAGGCTTTCAATGTCCGGCCACCGGTGGCGTAAATAAGTAAAGCTATGAACTCAATAATCAGAATTATTCCAATTAAAGCCATTAGCTGTGCGACAAGCGGCAGACTACCATCAATAAAGGGGGGCAATAACACCATAAAAAATGCCCAACCCTTGGGATTTGCTACTGCAGTAACAAAGCCCTGTAGTATCAAACCTGACTTGGCTAGAGTTTTAGCATCCGCTGTTTCAGTATCTGCATCAATGGAAACACGACCATGCGAGCGCCACATCTGAATACCAAGGTAGGCCAGGTAACAGCCACCAGCCAATTTAAATATGATAAACAACATTGGCGCTGCCGTCATAATGGCAGAAATCCCCATCACTGCCGATACCGCGACCAAGCCAACACCAACCAGTTCACCAAACATCATCCACAGCGTTTGGCGCACACCTATGGTTAAACCCAGCGTCAATGCTAGAGTCATACATAACCCAGGGGTAAAAGAGACCAGCATAAATGTCGGAATAAAAGCGGCCAGTAGCGTTGCGTTAAACATTTTCCATATTCCAAAGCAATCTCACGCCATTAAACCATAATTTGAATCAACGACCGGAAAAAATTAATCTTGAACCGGTTCAAATTTGTAGCGGAACTACGTGTGTTACACTGAAACCAGCTTTTCATAAAAAAGGGCAATGATATGTCTATCCAAAAAACAATTTTATTCACAACGGTAGTGGCTTCAGCAATGATGGCAACTGCCATAGCTGATGTTGGCGTGCTGGATAAGTACGAATGCCACAATCACCACGAGACTAACGAGTATCATTGTCATGGACCTGCGGATTTCGCCAAGCTTGGCGGTCTGATCGTTAGCGCGGATGTTCGTGGGCAGATCTGGTCTGCCGATAGTGACTCCTATATGTTTGCTGGTTTTGCTGTAAATTCTGAATATAACTACCGATGGTTTGCGGCAACCGGCAGCTTCTTTTATATGCCACTGGTCACTGGGGTAAATAGCGAGAGCGTTGAATTTGATTCCAAAGTCGTTCAGCGAGGTTGGGAACTTGGAGCAAAAGCAGGCAGTGGTGTGGGTCGTAAAGGTAATAAATATTACCTGATGGCTGGTTGGAGCAACCCTAGCATCAAAGATAGTAATAACAGTTCAAATGATGGCTCGATTGGCAGCTATTACGCGGGCCTGGGTTATGGCTTCAATACTGACACGCTGGTATTCGATATCGCGATTGCCATGCGAAATGGTAATGTCGTCAAAGAATATCTGAGCAGCAAGCTGAATAAATACTATGACAAAGTCAGCAGCTTCGACACTCGCGTCTCCCTTGGTTGGCGCTTTTAAGCGTTTTTGTGTCTCTAGTGGGGCTTTGACTAATACCTGAATCCGTGACTTCTTCAGTGGATGCAGGGTGTAAGAGCTTGATTTCTATTTGTTTTTCAAAAATTGCGGGTTCACCCCATTTTTTGGGGAGCAAAGAGGAATCAATGGCTTGCGCACTGCGCTGCTAGGGATCACGGATTCAGATTATAGTTCAAGGTCAAAACTCTGCTTCTTTCAGGAGACGATATTTCATTTCAGATGCTGAGAATTACATTTGAAAAGGTCGATTTGCTCTGTCGTTGATCAATGGTATTACAGCGGTAATCGCTTCAACTCGATATTCAGCCTGCGAACAGATTGAAAGCAGCCATTTACAGTTTTCGGAATCTTTTAATGAGAAAAGCCCTTCTGGCATCAGTCCTTATCGCTCCCTGCTTCACTTTTGCATCTATTGGCACATTGGATACATATGGTTGTCACAAGGATCCAATCACTCGATATTACCACTGTCACGGTGATCTTGATAAAGCTAAAATGCAGCATACCTTGGTTGGCTTAAACTTGGCGAGCGACCTGTGGACATACGGTGACGGACCCAGTAATTTTTTTGCAGGCGGTGGCTTGAGCGTCGAGTTTGCCTATAACGCCATTGGTGCTTATGGAGAGTTCAGCTATAAACCACATTGGTCGGGTAACCCAAACTTCTCTCTCTCCGACTGGAGTGCAGGTATCAAGCTCGGTCGATTCATTGCCCGTTTAGGTACCCATCCTTATCTTACTGCAGGCATGTTCAACGAAAACTTGGCACTTGATGACGGCCCTATCTACACCCTTAGAAGCTATCAGGTTGGCGCAGGAGTCATTCACAACTATAAAAAACTGGCCTTTGACGCCCGCGTGCTTTACCGAAATCCGGCTGAAGCTCAAGCATTGTGGGAACATTTTAATGCGCCAGGTCTGAACCAGCACTTGGCCTTTGAATTAGGCGCATATATTCGATTTTAGTGGGTCTGACTGCGATCCACTTCAGCGGCCATTCCTAAACGCACATGTAAATCTGCCGCTTTAGGCAGGTTTTGTAATACCTGCTCAGCCAGTTGGTCAGGCCTGATGGTCAAAGATTTTTCTTTTATGTAGCGGTTTGCATGCTCAGTACTGGCAAAAAATTTCAGTGCAAAAACTTGCGATTGCAATTCACCGCACAGCTCTTCGGCCAATACAGCAGACCAGACAGATTCTATTCTTTGATAGCCTAGCTCAAAACCATGGCTAAAACAGTTTAATGGACTGCCTGGTTGCAGAGCCTTGAGCGGATCCTGCTCAGGTGGCAATGCATATCTTTGCTGTTGCATGCGTTTCTTACCGTGCTGCGCATAGGAAATGATCAAACTGACGACATCACCGGGGTTTTCATTTGGCTGCTGAATTAACGGTAACAGATCGGCCAGCCATTCTGTTGGTGAAATACTGGCAGGTACCGCATTAATCGCAAACAGATAACCATCCAAAGATTCAATACAAGGCATTAGCTCATGGCGAACCACACGATCTATTGCACTCAGTACGTTAAAACGTTCGTTCAGACCATCGAGTGCTTCGCGATAGCTAAAACTTTTTGCCCATTGCTGCGACATCTTTTCTTCAATCCTTTGGTTTGTTTTGTTCAAAAGCTGATAGTTGCTCCGCGTTGGCTTCTGTTTGATATTGCGCTTTCCATTGCTCATAAGGCATTCCATAAACAATTTCGCGCGCTGCTTCTTTATCGATCATTTCACCTTTCTCTTCAGCTGCAGCGGCATACCATTTGGATAGACAGTTTCGGCAAAAGCCAGCCAGATTCATTAAGTCAATATTCTGCACATCTTTGCGACTGTCGAGATGTCCCAGCAGGCGACGAAATACAGCTGCTTCAATTTCAGTTTGGGTTTGTTTATCCATGGAAATCTATCCTCCAGCCTTTTTCACTGTATAGCCTTTATCAGTTAGCAGGGTGACCAATAGATCTCGATGATCACCCTGAATTTCAATCACAGTATCTTTAACCGTTCCGCCGGTTCCACATTTTGCTTTCAGTTCCTTAGCCAACACTTTCAATTCTGTTGGTGTCACCAAAATGCCATCGATCAAGGTAACACCTTTACCTTTACGACCTTTGGTTTCACGCCGAACACGAACAATGCCATCTCCCTCAGGAATTACCTCTTCATTGCAGCAACAATCATTGATTGGTTCATCACAGTCAGGGCAGATTCGTCCTTCTTCAGTGCTGTAGACACGAGATGAATCGCCAAACAGGGAATCAAGATCCGATAGAGAATTGGTTTTTTTCTTGGACATGAGAATTCAGGTGGTTTATGGCAAAGCGAAAGTGTTAACCGAAAGGAAGAAAAAGTAAAACCCTATGGGTGCTGAAAAAGCACCCATATATCCTGGACTCAGAGCGCTTAGATGACACCCAGCAATTCCACTTCAAATACCAACGCCTGGTACGGGCCGATAGCACCGCCGGCACCCTGAGCACCATAAGCCAGGTTATGCGGTACATAAAGCTTCCATTTATCGCCAGGAACCATCATTTGCAGAGCTTCGGTCCAGCCGGCAATCACGCCATTAACCGCAAATTCGATCGGTTGACCACGTTCAACGGAGCTGTCAAAAACCTCGCCGTTAACGAGAGTGCCATGGTAGTGAGTCCTTACTTTTGAGTTAACGGCAGGCTTACTCCCAGCAGGATCACCAGAGTTGATGACTTCATACTGCAAACCCGATTCAGTCACGTTAACGCCTTCACGCTTGGCATTTTCCGCCAGGAAAGTCTCGCCTTCAGCGGCCAGTACTTTTGTCTTTTCTGCCTGAGCTGCCGCCATGCGCTCACGAATCACGTCGTAGGCCTGTTGCATATCTATTGGGTTGATTGGATCAGCCACTTCATTGAAGGCGTCAATCACACCTTCGGCAACAGCCTGGATATCCAGGCCTTCAAAAGGTTGTTCCAGCAGCTGACCACCCATTTGACGGCCAATTCCATAACTTACACGTAATTCGGGAGTATCGTATTTAGACATTTTGCATCCAATTGTCGGAGAGATAAAAATGGGTCGCGCAGTTTAGCATGCGCATTATTCTGTTTGTAACTGCTCACTTTGTATCTGTGTCAGTGCCTGAACAAAAGTTTCCACAGGTTGGCCGCCATTAATGGCGTATTTCTGGTTGATAATAAAAGTCGGCACAGAATGAATACCCATCTGTTGCAGCTGCGCCTGTTCACTTCGAACCTCTTCAGCGTAGGTTCCATTGCTCAGCACAGCTTGAGCCTCGTCTCGATCCAAACCAACGGACTCTACAACCTTAAGTAACTCATCAATGTTGTTCAGCCGACGATTTTCAGTAAAGTGAGCAACGAACATGGCCATTTTCAATTCAACTTGTTTATCAAACTGTTTTGCCCAAGTCAGCAATTGGTGGCAGTCAAAAGTATTGATCATCTGGCTATCGTCAGTGAAATTAAAGTGAAAACCAGCATTTTCACCCATTTCAGTAATTCGTTTCTGATTTTCACGGCTCTGTTCTGCTGATGCGCCGTATTTTTCAGCAATATGCTCCCGTGTACTTTGGCCTTCGATGGGCATATCGGGATTCAGTTCAAATGCTTGAAACTGAATGTCAGCATCCAACTGATCTTTAAGTCGTTCCAACGCACTCGATAGATTTTTATAGCCAATAACGCACCAGGGACACATGACATCTGATGCTATTTCAATGGTCATTTTCTTCACAGTCACACTTCTTCACAAAAAAGTGAAGCCTCTTTAGTAGGTATTCAGGCTATCAAGGCGAAATAACAGAGTTCAAGGTTAAAAAGTGTGTTTTTCTGAAATCAGTTGCTCAGCTATATTCGACTTTAGTCGTATAGATTAAAATCGCTGTAGGGATGATTTTACGAAAAGTACCGATGATCCAAGGCCTGAAGGTCGCCCAGAAAGTCAGCAACACAGTATGAGTTACGTACCCGTAGGGTTGATTCAAGGTTTTATGCTAGCTCTTTCATTATTTTTGCTTTTTTGTACTCGCCTATAACGCAGAATTGGAAAAAAAGTTCTGATATTGTTTAGGTGTTACCGCAACACGTTTTTTGAAATGACGCTGAAAGTGTGCCTGATCTGAAAATCCAAGATCAGCAGCAACTTCAGATAGGCCTCGCCCTTGCTGTAAAAAATTCTTTGCCAGCTTGATTCGATAGTCCAACAGATAGGCGTGCGGGGTCTGTCCATATATCGCCTTGAAAGATCGAATCAATTGAAAACGACTTAAACCTGTTGACCTGGATATATCAGTCAGCGAAAGGTTTTCACTTGGTTGATCTAACAACAATTCACGGGCAACCTTAAGACAACGATTATTATGGGTTAAAGTTTTTGTCTTAGGGCTACCGATTACTTCGTTCAACAGATACACCAGTTGGGTCTCTGCCTGTAATTGATTGCCTGCTTCAGCTAATGCCAAGTAGAGATAATGTACCTCCTGCCAGGTATTGGCATCATTTTTCATTTTCTGGGGAAAAGGTGTGTAGTCTGCTGAGGCTGCATAATCACTTTCTTCCTGCAATCGACTGATCCATCCAGTATCAACAAACAACATTCGATAAGACCACTCATTCTCTGCCGGATTGCAAGAATGAGCCTCACCGGGATTGATCATGACGGTCACCCCTTTTCCGATAAGGTTAGCCTTGTGCTGGTTTTGATAGGTTGCCATTCCGTTATCAATAATCCCGAAAGAGAATTCATCATGAGTATGAGTATGAAAACATGCGTTTGAATTCAGAGCTCGACGCATCTCGACAAAAGGTAAGGCAGGACTTCTACTAAAAGATAATACTGGCATAGACATGATATATGATCCGGCTATTGAGACATGATCATGGGGATCGTAATAATACAAAGCAATGCGGCCATTCCCCGATTTAGCCAAACCTGGTGAATCGGCTTAGAAAGCAAATGCCCAAGGAGTTGTCCTAAAATCATCCATGTTCCCACACCTATAATGCAAAAGGTTAGTGCTACTATACAGAATACCATCAGAGCCGTTGAGGTATTCGGCTCACTAGTGACAAATAACCCAATACCTGATGAAGCAATGATCCAGGCTTTAGGGTTCAGCCATTGCATTAAAGCACCTTGCATAAAAGATGGAGGACTATTTAACGCTTGCAATTGCAACTCACTCGGTTTGGCTGAAGCCATTTTGAAGGCTATATACTGCAAATAAGCTGCACCTAGCCAAACCAATAATGCTTTTATCGCCGGTATTGTCAGAAGAAGCCGGCTTAAACCAATACCCGTACTGAACACAACCGTCAGATAGGCAACACTAGCTCCAGCTACAAATGGCCAAGTTTTAATCCAGCCATAGGTGACACCCGATGAAACTGATACCAAATTAACAGGACCAGGAGTTACTGCCCCAATCCAGATAAACAGAATCATTGAAAGAATTAATGTTACTTCCATCCATCTGACCTCTAAATATCCACAGGCGATGAACTTTAAAGATAAGGGAGAGAGATTTATTGAATAAAATTGCACCTGAGAACAACAGGACAAGTATCAGAGATAGAAATCCAATAATTGGTCTGCCAGTGACTGAGCACTTAACCAAGCATCTTCCAAACAATTTCCCAGCGTCCAATCGCCAGCCAAGCCAATTTTCATATTGGCGTCCCATTGAGGAATGGTGATCTCTTTGGAGCTTGCGCGAGCATAGAGCCAGCGATAACGGAAAGAGCCATGTATTGGACCTACATCATGACCCGCCAAAACGTCGAGCAAATGAATGGCTTGATGCCTCAATAACTCCTCCGATGCATCAAGGTGATTAGCTGTCCATTGAGGCGCAAAATGCATAACCCAGGTTTCGTAAGTTGCGTCCCGATTAGGCTTTGAAGAATTTTTTGCTGCCCAAGTAACCAATCCATCATTGGAAAATAATGCATCAGCCTCAATACCGCTGGCCTGTTTGAGAGACAGAGCGTAAACCCAGATCGGTGACATTGCAGACGTTCGAAGAGACGTTTCTGCAATCGTCCCGCTTGGTAACAGCGCAAGCGATTGAGCCAAGGGTGCCGTCAGTAATACAATATCAAACATGCCGTAGTGTTCACCGTGCTCATCCCAAATACGCCATTGATCGTTTTGGCGTTCCAAACGGTCAATACGAGTATTTAGATAGACATTCAGTCCACGACTCATTTCCTGAACCATACAATTCATGCTTCTGGTTCCTACGTAACGAACATGGTCATCTGGTGATGGACTAAAGGTTTCACGTTCCAAAACCCAGGGAGTCACGGACCAGTGTTTGATCCAGCCGTTTGAATGCCAAACCTCAACTTCCTGCATGAACTTGGATGTTCTGACAGTAAAATACTGGGTACCATAATCGACTTGCCAATCTTCAAACTGCTCAGTGGCAAGGCGCCCACCAACCTCCTGGCTTTTTTCAAACACCGTGCAGTCATGATTTGACTGGACAAGCCTATGTGCCAAACTGACCCCAGCTATACCGGCTCCAACAATAGCAAAACGAGTCATATCCCCACCTATTCCGCCTTAAGTGACTCATATTTAATACCTGAATCCGTGACTCCAGAGTGAATGCAGGGTGTAAGTGCTTGATTTCTATTTATTTTCCAAAAATTGCAGGTGCACCCATAGGTTCATTGAAATTTTTGGGAAGCAAAGAGGAATCAATGGCTTGAGCACTGTACCGCTATGGAGTCACGGATTCAGGTAATAGATTCCTATACGCTAAAGTAAAGCAGATACTTGGATTAATTTTGCACTTTAATGCGTAAAAGAAGCCCCTATATTGATAGACTATGTATTTTGAAGGACATCCTATGTCAGCTTCAGACTCTGCAAAAATCCGCACCGAAGTACCGATACCGCTCACAGAAAAAACAATTCCAACCCGATTTGTCAGTTTTGAAGGACTATCAGACAATAAAGAACATATAGCAGTTATTTATGGTCATCCAGATCAACAACACGCACCGTTGGTTCGAATTCATTCTGAGTGTTTGACTGGTGACGTTTTTGGTTCACAGCGTTGTGACTGTGGGGAGCAGTTACAGGAAGCGCAACGCATCATGTCTGCTGAAGGAGGCGTATTATTATATCTGAGACAGGAAGGTCGAGGCATTGGGCTTTATAACAAACTAGATGCTTATGCCTTGCAAGACAAAGGTATCGATACATATAAGGCAAACGAAATGCTGGGATTCGATCATGACTTAAGAGATTTTACACCTGCTATCCATATGCTTAATGCACTCGGACTTCATCGAATCCGATTACTAACAAATAACCCACATAAAGCGAAAGAGCTAACTGCTGCAGGCGTCGAAGTCACGGAGTGTGTGGAAACGGGGGTCTATGTAAATCAGCACAATGCTAATTACCTGCGTGCCAAAGTCGAGCAACAACAGCACAGTATCAAATTAAGAGACACCTCTGAGGATTAGTACAATACATCTCGCAGTTCTTAAATCTAATGCATAAGCTGTGGATTGAACAGCGCTTATACTGTGAATAAGCTGTGAGTTACTGTGAATAAAATAATAAGTGGAAGTGACGCATGCAATATATAGAAGAATTCCTTAGGACTGAGGACCAGCACGATATTCCCCTGAGACTATGGCGCCCAAAAAATGTTTCGCAGATATTAGTTATTGCTCATGGCATGGCCGAGTACTGTGAACGTTATTCAGCCATGGCAGAGTGGCTTATAGAGTACAATATTGCAGTTGTTGCGCTAAACCATAGAGGCCACGGCATGGATTGCCACGAAGGAGATTTAGGTTTTTTTGCCGAATCTCATGGCTGGCAAAAAGTGTTGGATGATCTGGACGCAGTTATTCGATATACAAAAAGTGAAATGAAAGGAATACCTATCACGTTATTGGGACATAGTATGGGCTCCTTTATCGCCCAAAGCTATATTCAGCAACATACTAAAGCTGTGGATAACTTGATACTCATGTCAACGAATGGAATCAAATATGGTCAGATTAAAGTAGCAAAAGCCATTGTTGGACTTCTGAAATTAATCCAGGGTCCAAAAGCTAGAAGTAAATTCCTTGATAAAATGAGCTTTGGTTCATTCAATAGTCACTTCAAACCAAACCGATCCGATTTTGACTGGCTAAGCCGTGATAACGCTCATGTTGATGCATATGTTAATGACCCTTACTGCGGCTTTTTATGTACAAACCAGATGTGGTGGGACTTACTGGGCGGTTTTATCTCAATAGATATTCACAAGTGGCCTAAGCAACTTCCTTTATATCTATTATCCGGTGCAGATGATCCTCTGGGAGAAAGGGGTAAGGGAATTACAAGGCTGAAAAACAACATTCAATCCGCCGGATTAAATTTGATTGATTTTAAATTATACCCTGGCGCTCGACATGAATTGGTTAATGAGACCAATGCGCTAGAAGTGTGGGAAGATATAAAAAATATTGTTCAACAGTCAGCTAAAGTTACTTGACTCAATGGCTTGTTCAGCTCTTTTTTTCAGTCTCCTGGTCGCTTGCTTCAGTGCGTTTTCTGCACCGACTCTGCTACGACAAAAGATCAGAATATCATCGGCGTAGTGCACGATTTAGAGTCCTCGCCAGAGCATTTCCTGAGTCGAACGCTTCCAGATAGATACTCACGATCAGTGGACTGATCACATCTCTTTATGGACTATCCGAGTCTATCACCCGTCAAACATTCCCCGCAGGATCAGAAACTCGATCCAATCGTTAACCAAGTTCAATGGTAAAAACTGCTCCTCGAAGATCAGCGTAACAGATCATTCAGGCTTTTC
>JARRJP010000038.1:0-77185 GCA_037389025.1 Reinekea sp.
GGTTTAAAATTCAGAATGTAGTTCTCTGGATAAATGCCTCAGGCATTCTTCCAAAAAAATAACCTCGAATTTAAGAATATCTAGATATTCAATATGAATGTTTGGCTTAGACGTGACGTTTTTTACAAATGGGTTATTACTTGTCAGTATGCAGAGCTAAACCTGAATCCGTGACTCCATAGCGGCGCACTGCGCCGCTATGGAGTCACGGATTCAGGTATTAGGCTAAGGTTCTTTGATCATCCGGCTACTTGGCAATAAGAATGTCAATGGTGATTCGGTCTAAAATCTTCTCTGCTGTGTGGCCAAGCAGCCATCTTTCCAGCCCGGATCGTGAAACCGCGCCCATAATGACAATATCAATATCGTTTTCATATAGATAATCCGGTATCACCTGCACTGGAGCGCCCATTTCCAGGTTTGCCTCTGATTTATCAATACCTTTGGCTTCGGCCAGCTTTGCCAGTGCATCTTGGTGCTGTTGGCGAATTTCCTCTCCGATATCTGTTGAATTGATCGCTGGTTGATCAAGATAAATCATTAATGGCGTTGGATCGTATACGTGCAACAGATTCAACTTGGCATTCAGCAGGTCTTTCAGGTCCATGCCGCACTTGATGATGTGATCATCAAGAAAGTCTGGCTTGTCATTAGTTCTGACCGGATCAACAGCGGCTGTAATGTTGATTGAATCGTGCCAGTTGGTGACTTTGGTCAACAATAATGGCACGGGGCAATGACGAATCAGCTCCCAGTCTGTCTGACTGAAAAAAGTACGCTGAATGACATTTTGATGATGCGTGGCTTTAATGATCAGATCCGCAGGATTATCCGTCAGGTAATTGAGCAGTGCTGTACCTGCATGCTTGTCCCAAACCGCTTCGGTTCGAACCTTGATATTTTGATTGCGAGCTACATTTGCCAGTGTTTCCAGGCTGTCGAGCAAGCGGGACAAATACGAGTCACGCGCGTGTTCTGAATTTGGATGAATTGAATTAAGTGCACCATCGTACCCTGAACTGAATAAAGTCAGCTGGGAACCTGAAATTCTGGCCAGCTGAGCCGCTTTCCCGACTGCTACGGAATTGTCTTCACCCTGATCCATCAAAACGATGATATGTTGGTGTTTAAACATGGCTGGTACCTTTTTCATTGGAGTTATGTTTTCTACCTGTGTAGCAGAAAGCTTATATTCCGATCAGCAACAGTGTCGTGTTGCTACTGAACTTATCCTGAATCCGTGACTCCATAGCGGCGCAGTGCGCAAGCCATTGATTCCTCTTTGCTTCCCAAAAACTGGGGTGAACCTATGGGTGCACCTGCAATTTTTGAAAAGCAAATAGAAATCAAGCTCTTACACTCTGCATCCTCTGAAGGAGTCACGGATTCAGGCTTATGTTACCTATAGCCTAGAATTTACTGGTTAAACCGCTCTGATTCAGATCAAGGAATGATTTGGAAGACCATAACGACTTTTTGCACGCCGTTGACTTCACTGGCTATTTCGACCGATTTTTTCGCGGTTTTTTCCGTTACCCGACCCATAAGATAAACCACGCCGTTTTCAACGACGATATCAATGTTGGATGAAGGAAAGTAATCTGTTGTGAACATGCGCGAACGCGCTTTTATGCCTAGCCACTTGTCGTTGGCTTTGACGCTGGTGTCGAGATTTGGCCCGGCAGTCAGATGGTTGTGAATGGCTTTGACCTGTGGGTCATTTTTGATCAGATCAGTTGCCTCATGAATCAACTCTTCAACTGGTACTTGACCAATGAGTAATACGATACCGGCATTTACCTGGATATCGATATTGGCTTCTTCGTAACGTTTATCCAGTTTGCTCAGATTCACCAGCAGGCGAGTGCGCAGGTTTTTATCATCAATGACTTCACCCATTGTGCGCCCTTCGGGGTCTGGCTCTATGGGTTTGTCTGTCATTGAGCTGGTGAGAGTGGTGCAGCTGGTCAGTAAAACAAATGTCAGTGTTAAATATGCTAAACGAGTCATAACTCATGTCCGAATAGTGCGTTTTCGATTAGGTCGACAATGCAATTGAGTAACAGATTGTGGGTCAGTTGAACACAGCCTGTACGATCACTTTCCACTCTCAATTCAATGTCATTACCTTCCAGAACTGAAGCAATATCGCCACCGTTACCGCCAGTCATGGCAATGACGCAAACGCCCTGGTCGTGTGCTGCCTGAATGGCTTTGATCAAGGCTGATGATTGTCCGGTGGGTGATATGACCAGCAAAATATCGGGCTCGTGACACAGTGAACGAATCTGTCGGGCGTAAACATCAACAGGGCCGCTGTCATGCGAAATAGCGCTGGTCAGGATACCATCGCTGGTTAATGACATGGCTGGCAACCCTGGACGTTCGCGCTCAAAGCGGCTTTGCATCGTCGCCACAAATCCTGTACCTGCCGCGCCAGAACTGCCCATGCCGCAAACGGCAATTTTGCCGTCATGCAGCAGGCATTCTGTCATGATCATGCTGGTCTGTTCGAGCAGTTCGCCGAGAGATTCCACCGCCATCTGGAAGGTCTCCAGTGTCAGTCCAACCTGTTCAAAGATAATCTCTTGTGGATTCATACGGCCGACAAAAATGCTCCTTTGATCCATTCGATTTCGTCGCTGGCATTTATGCCAATGACATCAAAGCGCATGGGGTGTTTGTTGTATTTAGTATGGCAGCAGAGAAAATATTCTGCTGCCCGAATGATCTTTTTCTGTTTACTGATGTTAACAGTTTCTGCGGCGGAGCCAAATTTGGATGACGAGCGATAACGGATTTCAACGGTTCAATCCATTGCTCGTTTGGTTTGGCTTTAACCAAGCCGTTTTCAAAATCCGCCCAATCCAGTAAGCGTTCAATCTGCCCGGCGTCATTCATAGACATCAGGCCGGTGCTGCCTTGAATTCTAACGTCGTTATAGAGCGACATCTGCTGTAAGCGCGGGTACAACCGATAGGCATCAATACCCAGCGCAACCAGGGAAGCATAGCTGTTCAGGCTGCCTGGAAACGCGCTTTGTATGTCTTCTTTCAAGTCGCTGGATTTTAGCCGCCAAGGCATTTCAACAAAATGAATGCCATTTAGGTCTGCATCTTTATCTGGGTCGTTATGGCCGGAATAGATGGTTGAAATAGCAGCGATGGGAATATCTCCGGCACGTTGGTAAGTCAGCAGTGGTTTTAGTTGTCTGGCCTGTGCTGGAAACGCCAGCAGGAATACCAAGTCGACATCCTGGCGACGGCGTGATTCAAATTCCAGCGCTTTGCCCAGTCGCCGTTGCAGTAGTTGATGCCGTCGTTCACTGGCATCAATGTTAAGAGCTTTTTTGATTGAGCCCAGATATTGATCCGGTTGTGTAAACATGGCTTTACTGGCGATGGTTCCGCCTTTCAATTGCCAGTGTTTAATGAACGCATCGCTGACTCGAATGCCCCAGTTACTGTTGGGGGCAATCACCAGAACATTACGAGCACCCTGTTGCCAGATGTCATCTGCAACCTGTTTCGCTTCGTCTTCCGGGGCCAGACCAAACTGATAAAAATTCGGTATTGAGGTGCCAACTCGGTCTGCATAATTGAGCGCCAGGATAGGGGCGGGAAGATCAGGCAGGGAAGAAAGTGTCTGCACCCGTGACTTTGCCAGTGGGCCGATAATCATGTCAGCACCTTCCTGTACTGCTCGATTGTACAGTGACTGAATGTCTTCACTGCTGCTGGTATCGTAAAAGTGCAGGTTTGGTGTGGTTTGCTGGTTGTTTGAAGCTTGATGCCAGGCGGCCAGGAAGCCATCACGAATTGCATTACCGGCTTTTTCCAATGACCCGGACAGTGGTAGCAATACGCCGATGTTGCGTGGTTGGCTGGTGGCGATTTCGCGCAGTATCTGCAAGCTTCCTGGCAGCTTGATGGCAGCAGGGTGTGTCGGATTGTCACGTTGCCACTGCTCAATCCTGTCAACCAGTTCGTGAAGATCTTCAGTCTGCGAACGGCTCAGCAGGGAGAGCTCGGCCCAGCCGGTTAGATCAGGGCTGGATTCTCTTTTCACCAGAACTTGCAGGTCTTGGTCCGACACCAGGGCCAGGTCGTACCAGATCTGATCCTGGTTGATTTTTCTCTGATCTTCAGGAAGCACTGGATCAAGAAAAATTCGTTCTCGTGTCGAAGCCAGCATGTCACCGGTTAATTCGTAGGCTTGCGCACGTTTGAGGCTGATCTCGATCAACTTCTCCTGAGGCAGGCTATCAAATAGGTGTACGTACTGTCCATTCAGCCAGGTCAGCGCTGCCTGGCCGTCGCCATTGATCAACGCAACTTCTGCTTTTGCGATGACATAGCGTGTTTGTTGTTCAATGGCCATCTGCTTGAAATCGAGACCGTTGAGAATGATTTGGGCTTCTTCGCTTTGTTGTTGCAGAATGAGCGCTTCGACGGCGGCCAGTTGCTGCTGAACCAGTGGATCTGCCACCAGGCGCTGCGATGTCTGCGTCGTCGGTGTCGATCCGGTGTTTACACCTTGAGAAGTGCAGCCGGCCAGAATGGTCAGGGTGACAGTGACTGTCACATTCAGTAGGTTGGTACGACGGGTTAAACTCATGTCTTTAATCAGATAATGGCAAATGGTTGCGCCTATTTTACTCAGGTCGATCACAGCTTGTCATTTGAATCAGCAAATCAATGGAATAGAGGTGAATATGGCGGATCAGCAATGGGTGAGTCCTGGTATTTTGTATGTCGTTTCAACACCCATCGGAAATCTGGCTGATATAACAGAGCGCGCGGTAAAAACCTTGCAGCAGGTGGATCTGGTTTGTTGCGAAGATACTCGCAATAGCGGTCGTTTGATGGATGCCATTGGTTGTCGGCGGGAATTGATGTCGTTGCACGAACATAATGAAGCTGAGCGTGCAGCAGCAGTTATTGATCGTTTGAAAAATGGACAGTCTATTGCCTTGATCAGTGATGCAGGAACGCCGTTGATATCAGACCCGGGTTTTGTCTTGGTTAATGAAGTGGTTGGCGCTGGGTTGAGCGTTGTTCCTGTGCCTGGCGTCAGTGCGGTGATTACTGCACTGTCCGTTGCTGGATTGCCAACAGATCGCTGGTACTTCGAGGGTTTTTTACCGCATAAAACCACGGCCAGGCAGAAGGCATTGGCGAAACTGGTCAATGAAACGGCCACGACGATTTTCTATGAAAGCAGCCACCGGATCGAAGAGTCACTGCGAGATATGCAGAGCGTTTTTGGTGAGCAGCGTCCGGTTGTCGTTGCCCGTGAGTTGACCAAAACCTTCGAAACTTTCCTGCGTGGTGATCTGGCCTCTGTGCTTGAACAGGTTCAAGCCGATGGTAATCAGCGTAAAGGCGAGTTCGTGATCTTACTGGCTGGCGCGCAAAAAAAGAAAGTTGAAACCATAGATGAGCAAGCACATATCCTGGCAATGCACCTTAAGCCATTACTGCCACCCAAGAAAGCAGCCGCCGTGCTGGCAGATGTTTTTGGCGGCAGCAAGAAGACCTATTACGAATACCTGCTGCAGTTGGGTTAGGGTTTGGAAGTGCGTTGGATGTGAGATGTTGAGCCCGAGAAGAGATCGTGGGGTTGTTAATCCGTACCTGAATCCGGCATTTTACGCGGAAATCAAACTCGAACAGCAAAACCTGGCCCGGTTACGCCACTACCTATAAAACCAAAAATATTGAAACAAAATGACTTCAATGCTTGCCTTCTGGAAAAATATCGGTATTTTGCCGCACCGAGAGTCAGCCAGACAATCGCCGCTCAGTTTCTGGGGGGAGGAAAGTCCGGGCTTCATAGGGTAAGGTGCCAGATAACATCTGGGCGGCGTGAGCCGACGGAAAGTGCAGCAGAGAGTAGACCGCCAGGGAAACCTGGTAAGGGTGAAAGGGTGCGGTAAGAGCGCACCGCAAGCCTGGTAACAGGGTTGGCATGGCAAACCCCACCTGAAGCAAGACCAAATAGGGTTCCATTATGGCGTGACCCGCGTCGGAACCGGGTAGGTCGCTTGACTGCCTGAGTGATCAGGTGGCTAGATGAATGATTGTCCACGACAGAACCCGGCTTATCGGCTGACTCTTCCTTTCCTTACTATTGTAATTCCAAAATAGTCTAACACTTAAGAAATTACTTTAACTATCGCGCTTAACATGAAGATATGTGATTCTTTTGGTTTGTTAGTACTTGCTAACTGCATAACCCCACATTGTGATCAATTTTCTAACTCCATGTTTTATAACGCTTTTTTAATGTCCTTGGTGAAAGTGAATACTTGCTTGTACGCAGATGAGAATCTATAGTGTCAAAATGTGGGAGAAAGTGGGTAAAAGTGGAATTTCTTGCTTTGTTAGTAATCGCTAACTTAAATTGACTGGGGTAGTCATGATGACAACCGATAGCGTTATGTTACGCGGTGTACATTCTTTGGCGCTTGATGCCAAGGGGCGTATCGCTGTGCCCAGTCGTTATCGGTCGAGCCTTGAAGTGACCGCTGGCAATCAGATGGTTGTCACGATCGATACTGAGTCTAAGTGTCTACTGATTTACCCCCTGCCCGAATGGGATGTTGTCCAGGAAAAAATTTCAGCTTTGTCCAGTTTTAATAAGGCGGCGCGTCGTATTCAGCGCTTACTGATTGGTCATGCAACGGATGTGGATATAGATGCGTCTGGTCGATTATTGATTCCTGGGCCGTTACGTGAATATGCCGAGTTGGATAAAAAAGTGGTACTGCTTGGGCAGGGTAATAAATTCGAATTATGGTCAGAAGCGTTGTGGCAACAGGCCAGAGATGAGTATCTGGCTGCTGCAGGCAGTGATGAGGTAATGACTGAAGAGCTGGAGCAGATTTCATTATGAAGCAGGACTTATCGCACGACACTGTGCTGCTGCATGAAACTGTTGATGCTGTATTCAATGGTGAGGGAATTTATGTGGATGGCACCTTTGGCCGTGGGGGGCACTCACGGTTGTTGCTGTCCAGACTCAGTGCCGATTCAACCTTGCTGGTTTTTGATAAGGATCCGCAGGCCATTGCCGTTGCCAACGAACTTGCGCAACAGGATTCGCGAGTACAGGTCGTTCAGTCGGGCTTTGCCGACATGAAAAAAATTCTCACTGAGCGAGGTTATGCCGCGCAGGTCGCCGGGATTCTGTTGGATCTTGGTGTTTCCTCACCACAGTTGGATGACGCTAGCCGTGGTTTCAGTTTTAAAGCCGACGGCCCGTTGGATATGCGAATGAATCCGCACGTCGGTGAAAGTGCCAGAGATTGGTTAGCGCATGTCAAAGAAACCGAATTGGCCGATGTGTTGTATCAGTTTGGTGATGAGCGATTCAGTCGCCGTATTGCACGAGCCATAGTCGAAGCAAGGACTAGGCAACCGATAGAAACTACTTTGCAGCTAGCTGAAGTGATTAAAGCTGCCCACCCGAAATGGGATCATAAAAAGCACCCGGCGACCAAGTCGTTTCAGGCCATTCGTATTTACATTAATGGCGAATTGGGTGAGCTTGACGCTGTATTGCAAGGCTCAATTTCCCTCCTACGCCCAGGCGGGCGGCTTGCAGTAATTTCGTTTCACAGTCTTGAAGATCGAGCTGTAAAGCAATTCATTCGATTGCAAACGAAAGGGCCTGAATTGCCACCAGGATTGCCTGTTACTGAAAGTGAAATTAACAGGACGATGAAAGCTATTGGTAAGGCGATTAAGCCTGAGATAGCTGAAATCGCCACCAATGTTCGTTCGCGGTCCGCCATGTTGCGAGTAGCGCAACGGCTATGACGCATAAGATAACAAGCCTGCAGTGGGTTTTGCTGTTGATATTGTCTGCTGTGCTGGTCTGGACGACCTTCAGTATCGTGACGGTGACTTATCAGACGCGACAGCAGTTTGCTCAGTTGGAACAATTGCGTAATAAACATCGCGCATTGATGGAAAACTGGGGGCGTTTGTTGCTGGAAGAAAGTGCATTTTCTTCACCGGCTCGCGTTGAGCGAGTCGCACGTGAAGAATTGAAAATGTTTTTGCCTGGTTTGGAAGAAACCCAAACCTTTCAACAGAAATAACAGGAAGGCAACAGGATGCTACAAACGCGCTGGCGTTTCATCACAGTACAGGTTGCGCTGCTGACATTGTTAGCAGTTGTTGTCTGGCGTGTTGTTTATTTGCAGGTATTAGAGAAAGATTTTCTGATTAATGAAGGTACATCACGTTGGCAGCGTGTTGAGGTGGTTAATGCGCCGCGCGGTATGATGACGGATCGATATGGCGAGCCGGTTGCAGTCAGTACGCCAGTGGTGTCGTTATGGGCGGATCCGCGCGAACTGGTTGCTGCGGATATCCCTTTGTTGGCTGAAGCTTCAGGTGTTAGTGAAAAAACCTTGCGTTCCAGAGCACGGACGCATCGTGCTTTTATGTATATCAAACGCCACTTGTCACCAGAACAAGCCGATGTGGTTCTGGATCTTGACCTGCCAGGCGTTTACTCACAAGAAGAGTACAAGCGTTTTTATCCGGCTGGCGAAGTAGCATCGCATATTGTTGGTTTTACGGATGTCGAAGATCGGGGGCAGGAAGGTTTGGAGCTTGCGTTTGATTCATTGCTTTCCTCATCAGTCGGCCGTAAAGAAGTGATTCGTGATTTGTTGGGGCGTTCAGTGCGTGATGTTGGTGAGTTAGAAGCTGCCCGTGCTGGCGGTAACTTGCAGCTCACGATTGATTTGCGGTTGCAATATCTGGCTTATCGCGAACTCAAAAAAGCCATAACCAAAATTGGTGCTACTTCTGGTTCTGTAGTCATGATAGATGTGAAAACCGGTGAAGTGCTGGCTTTGGTGAATCAACCGGGATACAACCCGAATGATCGCAGCAGTCTGGATATGAAAGCGTTGCGTAATCGTGCCATTACTGACTTGTTTGAGCCTGGCTCTGTCATGAAACCTCTGACAATGGCGATAGCATTGGAAGACAACAAAATCACACCGACTACAAAAATTAATACCAGTCCTGGTTATCTGCGTCTTGGAAAATTTTCCATCCGTGACTTTCGTAATTATGGCACGTTGACAGCGACTCAAATTATTCAAAAATCGAGTAATGTGGGTATTGTGAAAGTATCGCAGAATCTTGATAAGAACCTGTATTGGAAAAGTCTTTATGAGTTTGGTTTTGGTGAATCTATAGGCCTTGGTTATCCGGGTGAGGTAGCAGGTGCATTGCCTAACCCGATGCGTTGGGATCGAGTTACTCAGGGGGCGCTGGCTTATGGTTATGGTTTATCAGTCACGCCGATGCATCTAGCCCAAGCTTACGCCACCTTGGCTAATGGTGGCAAAAAAGTTCATGCAAAACTGGTTATGGGAATCGAAGTGCCAGAAGAAGAGCAACAGGTTGTTTCCGCAGCAACTTCAAAAAAAGTTTTGGCGATGATGGAAACGGTTGTTCAGCCTGGTGGAACAGCAACTCGGGCCAATCTTGACTGGTACAGTATTGCCGGTAAGACAGGGACAACCCACAAGGTCGGTCGTTCAGGTTATGAAGATGCCAAATATGTTTCATCCTTTGTTGGTATTGCTCCGGCTTCGGATCCGCGAGTTGTTGCTGTGGTTGTTGTTAATGAACCACCTGAAGATGCTTACTATGGCGGTGAAGTTGCCGCGCCGGTGTTTAAAGGAATTATGCATCAGGCACTTCCTCTGTTGCATGTCGAGCCTGATAAAACTCCGCTGGAACTGGGAGGTAACCTCTAATGTTGATGCTTGAATGGTTGCCTGATTTTCCTGAGCTGGCGGGTGTTAAAGCCACAGATATTACTCTTGATAGCCGTGAAGTTGGTAAAGGCAGTATTTTTATTGCGTTGCAGGGTTTTCAGGTTGATGGTCACTCTTTTATTGGTGATGCTATTGCTCGGGGTGCAGTCGCTATTTTGTGCGAGCGTACTCCTGAGCTGATTGATCGATCAGTCCCTATCTGTGTTATTGAAAACCTGCGTGAGCGTCTTGGCGATCTGGTGCATCGTTTTTACGGTTCAGTGACGGATACAATGAAGCTAGTGGGTATTACCGGAACAAACGGTAAAACCTCAACCTGTCAGTACATTGCGCAATCACTCGATTTTCTTGGCAATCGTTGCGGTATTATCGGTACTAATGGTCAAGGGCTTTGGGGACAATTAACAACAACTCTGAACACGACGCCGGATGTTATTCGGTTACATGCGGAACTGGCGCGACAGAAATCTCAGGGTGCTGAATACAGTGCTATGGAGGTGTCATCGCATGGGCTTGATCAGGGGCGCGTTAATGGTGTTCATTTTTCCACGGCGGTATTTACCAATCTCAGTCGTGACCACTTAGATTATCACGGTACGATGGACGCTTATGGTCGGGCAAAATGGAAACTGATGCATTGGCCCGATCTGAAAAATGCGGTGGTTAATCTGGACGATCCCTGGGTTCGAAACAATATTTCTTCAATCCAGGCGGAAAATATCTGGACGTACGGCATTGAAAATGTCGCAGATGTTTATGCCGTCAGTATCCGCTGTCATTCGGCAGGTATCGATGCCACAGTGCGAACAAAGATGGGTGAAGTGCAGCTGAATCTGCGCTTGCTTGGTCGGTTTAATCTGGCCAATGCCCTGGCAGCGTTTACGGTATTGCTTGCAGAGGGAGTGCCTCTGAATACTGCCTCGCGGGTTGTTTCAAATTGCAATCCGGTGAAAGGGCGAATGGAAACTATCAAGGCGCCTTATCAACCAACAGTTGTTGTCGATTTTGCTCATACCCCCGATGCTTTGGTGAAAGCATTGCAGGCGTGTCGCGAACATGTTGATGGTCGTTTAGGTATTATTTTTGGCTGTGGTGGTGACCGTGATGGTGGTAAGCGTCCTGAAATGGCTGCGGTGGCAGAAGAGTTGGCTGATTTCGTCATTGTCACCGATGATAACCCGCGTACTGAATCATCATCAGCGATCATCGCAGATATTTATAAAGGTTTTAGCGCACCTGAAAAAGTCACCATTATTGCCGATCGAAAAGATGCCATTATGCAGACTCTGACTCATGCCAGTCGGGATGACGTTATTTTGATTGCCGGTAAGGGACACGAGAATTATCAGGATATTAATGGTGTAAAACATCCGTTTTCCGATCAGGAAACCGTTCGCCTATGGCAGGAGGTTCAGGATGTTGATGTTGAATAAACAGAGGTTGTCTCAGTGGGCCAATGCCGCTAACGGCGAGTTGATTGGTGACGATGCCATTATTTCAAATGTTTCCACTGATACCCGTGATTTGAAAGCGGGTGATGTTTATGTGGCGTTGCGAGGCGAGTATTTCGACGGCCATCATTATCTGCGCACTGCCATTGAAAAAGGTGCAGCGGCTCTGGTTGTTGAGCAGGAAGTGGCCGATATTGCCATTCCCCAGTTGGTGGTTGAGAACAGCAAGCGAGCATTAGGTAGCCTTGCCGAATTACTGCGTCAGCAGTTTACCGGGCAGGTCATTGCATTGACTGGTTCAGTTGGTAAAACATCGACTCGTGCCATGTTGCAGAATATTTTAGCTATACAGCCTGGCCTGCTGGCAACACCGGGAAATTATAATAATGATATCGGCGTTCCGAAAACCTGGTTCCAATTAACAGAGAAACACAATCGCGTGTTACTGGAATTTGGTGCCAATGCTCCTGGGGAAATCGAATGGTTAGGCGCTTTTTCCAAGCCTCACATCAGCCTGCTGTTGAATGCTGGTGAAGCGCATACCGAAGGTTTTGGCGGAATTGAAGGGGTACGCCGCGCCAAAGGTGAAATTATTAGTGCCACGATGAATGATGGTGGATGTGTTTTGAATAGAGAGGATCCTGCTTTTACGCATTGGCTTAAGCGTTCGGGATCCCGAGAAGTGGTTACCTTCGGCAAGCATTCTGATGCAGATGTCTGTTTACTTTCATTTAAGAATCTGTCTGATGGCAGTGAATTTATTTTGAGTATGCCGGATGGCGATATGTCGGTTACCTGGTCGATGCTTGGTATTCATATGGCGATGAACGCAACCGCTGCCGCCGCTGTCGCTTGGTTGGCAGGCGTTTCGTCACTGGATATCGTTCAGGGGTTGAGCGAAATGAAACCGGAACCGGGTCGACTCGAACCTGTAGAGTCTGCTTTTGGCGGTGCCTTGCTTAACGATGCTTATAACGCGAACCCGGTATCTTATAAAGCCGCCATTGATGTGCTGGCCGAATTGGGCAATAACACTATTCTGATTGCCGGTGATATGGCTGAACTGGGTGAAGAAAGTGAAGCATTGCATCGTGAAGTAGGGCAATACGCGCGCGGAAAAATACAAAATATCTTTTGCATTGGTCATCAATCAAAACAGATTGCGGATGCGTTTGGCGGTAGCCATTTTAGTTCACTGGAAGAATTGCTGGCGGCGTTGTCAGCAATGTTGACGAAAGAAACTGCCGTTCTGGTAAAAGGATCTCGAAGTGCCGGCATGGAGCGTGTTGTTAATGCGCTGAGAAGGAAAGCCTGATGTTTGTATGGTTAACGCCTTATTTGGAACAATTTGACGCTGGCTTCAGTGTTTTGCAGTACCTGACGCTACGCGCTATTTTTGGCGTGTTGACCGCATTGGGAGTGTCGCTGGTTTTTGGTCCGAAGTTGATCAAAATGTTGAAACATTATCAGATTGGTCAATCGGTTCGCAGTGATGGTCCGCAAAGTCATTTGACCAAGGCAGGTACACCGACAATGGGAGGGGCATTGATTCTGATATCTGTCATTGCTTCTTCTTTGCTGTGGTCGGACCTTAATAATCGTTATGTTTGGGTTACGGTGTTAGTAACAGCCGGGTTTGGCTGGATTGGTTGGGTTGATGATTATCGAAAAGTTGTTCAGCGCAACAGTAAGGGATTGTCTGCAAAATCCAAATACTTTTGGCAAAGTGTTTTGGGTTTGGGAGCTGCTGTATTTTTATTCGCCAGTTCGTCAGCGCCAAACGAAACCACGTTGTTTTTACCCTTCTTCAAAGATGTCGCTTTGCCATTGGGTGTCATGTTTATCGGTTTGACTTATTTTGTCATTGTCGGCACTTCCAATGCCGTTAATCTGACAGATGGCTTGGATGGCTTAGCGATATTGCCAACGGTTCTTGTCGGAGGCGCGTTGGGTGTTTTTTCTTATGTGACTGGTAATACGGTTTATTCCGAGTATTTGCAGATTCCTTATGTGCATGGCGCTGGTGAACTGATAGTTTTCTGTGCCGCGTTGGTTGGTGCCGGATTGGGGTTTTTGTGGTTCAACACCTATCCGGCGCAGGTATTTATGGGCGATGTGGGTTCGCTGGCCCTGGGAGCGGCGTTGGGTACCATTGCTGTTGTTGTACGGCAAGAGTTGGTGCTTTTTATTATGGGTGGTGTGTTTGTTGCTGAAACGATTTCCGTCATTTTGCAGGTGGGCTCATACAAGCTGACCGGGAAGCGGATTTTTCGTATGGCACCGTTGCATCATCACTATGAATTAAAAGGCTGGCCAGAGCCTCGGGTAATTGTTCGTTTTTGGATTATTACCGTCATTCTAGTGTTAATTGGTTTGGCAACATTGAAGATTCGCTGATGCATATTATTGCGGCAGATACAAAATATATTGTTGTTGGTCTGGGCGTGACCGGGCTTTCGTGTGTTCGCTATCTTGTTTGTGCTGGAAAACAGGTTGCGGTTTGTGACAGTCGGGAAAATCCTCCAGGTCTGGATATCTTACGTGAAGAATTCCCGAACATCGCTGTGCATGTTGGCAGTTTTGATGTTGACCTGTTGAGTTCGGCTGACTTTCTCGTTATGAGCCCCGGTATTGCATTGGCGACTCCGGAAATTCAGGCTGCCATTGAAGCCGGTGTTTCCATAACCAGTGATGTAGAGCTGTTCCTGAATGCTTTTAAGGGCAAGGTTGTTGCTATTACAGGATCGAATGCTAAATCAACGGTCACCGCCTGGCTGGGACTGGCTATTGCCAATGCCGGTGTCTCTGTTTTGGTTGCCGGTAACATTGGTGTTCCTGTGTTGAGTGGGCTTGATAAGCAATATGATATTGCTGTGCTTGAGTTGTCAAGTTTTCAATTAGAGTTGGTTAAATCATTGCAGGCTGATGTGGCGACCATTCTGAATGTTTCAGAAGATCATTTGGATCGTTATGACAGTTTCGCCGCCTATCAACAGGCAAAGCAGAGAATTTATTTTGGTTGCAAACAGGCCGTGTTTAACCGTCATGATGTGTTAACTCAACCGTTGTTGCCTGCGACAACAGCCGTGACCAGTTTTGCATTATCGGCTCCAGACTTAAAAACCTATGGTTTGTTGCAGGATAACGCTGTTACCTACCTGGCGCGTGGATTCGAGAAGATTCTGGAAGTTGGAAGAGTATCGCTCGCAGGTCAGCATAATATAGAAAACGCTTTGGCCGTACTTGCCCTGTCTGATTCGCTTGATATTCCTCGCGAGGCAACGGTAAACGCATTGACGACCTTTGTCGGCCTCAAACATCGCTGTCAGCTGGTTTGTGACGTCAACGGGGTTCGCTATTTTAATGACTCCAAAGCAACCAATGTTGGTTCGACACTGGCTGCGGTTCAAGGACTGTCTGATCCAGTGAAATTGAAACTGGTATTGGAAAAAAGCTGCAAAGCTATTTTGGTTTATGGTCAGGACGCTCACCTTTTTCAGGCTCTTGATGCCAGGGCTGAACAGTTTGACACTTTGGGTCAGGCTTTGAGTCGGGCCAATACAATCGCTGCTTCAGATGATGTCGTTTTATTATCACCAGCTTGCGCCAGCTTTGATCAATATAAAAACTTTGAGGCACGTGGTGATGCTTTTGTACATTGGCTGGAGGAGCATCTATGACGACAAATGCTGGTGTTCCTATGCTGACAGATCGACTCAGCGCAAGTTATCAGCCCATCTGGCGAGCAGACAAGTGGTTGTTAGGCAGCTGTATCAGCCTGTTGGTATTTGGCATGGTCATGATCGCCAGTGCAGGGATTGATGTCAGTGAACAGATGTTTGGTGTGCCATTTCATTTTGTTTTACGTCATGCAATATACATGATGCTGGGTTTTGCGGCTGCAACCGTTGTAACTGTTACACCGGTTAGCCTCTGGCAAAAAATCAGTGCTGGTGTCTTGCTGTTGGCTTTTACATTGTTGGCTATCGTGCTGCTTCCCGGGATTGGTCAGGAAATCAAAGGAGCGAAACGTTGGATTGATTTAGGACCCTTTGGTTTTCAACCGTCGGAAGTGGCAAAGATAAGCATGATTCTTTATGTCGCTGCCTATTTGGTTCGGCGACGCGCGGAAGTGATCAGTAGTTGGTGGGGATTTCTAAAACCGGTTTGTATCTTGGCATTGGCATTGGTGTTATTGCTGATGGAGCCTGATTTCGGCTCGGTGGTTGTCATACTCGGTACGATTCTGGGTATGTTGTTTCTGGGTGGTGTTAAACCGGGTCAGTTTTTCCTGGCAATGTTCGTTGCATTGGCTGCTGTTGGCTTAATGGCGGTTTCTGAATCTTATCGAGTAAAACGCTTATTGGCATTTACTGATCCGTGGTCTGATGAAAATGTTTATGGCAGCGGTTATCAGTTAACGCAGAGCTTGATCGCTTTTGGTCGTGGTGAGTGGTTTGGTGTTGGTCTCGGGAATTCAATGCAAAAGCTGTTTTATCTGCCTGAAGCTCATAACGACTTTATTGTTGCCATTATCGCTGAAGAACTGGGTATGGTGGGCATACTTATATTACTAGTGATCTATAGCCTAATGATTGCCCGTATATTTAAAATTGGGCGTTTGGCCGAGTTAAAGGAAAATCTTTTTGGTGCGTTCTGTGCGTATGGCGTTGGTATTTTATTTTCACTGCAAGCCTTTATTAACTTGGGCGTGAACACCGGACTCTTGCCAACCAAAGGCCTGACATTGCCGTTTATCAGTGCTGGTGGAACAAGCTTGATTGTCAGCATGGCCTTGATCGCTTTGGTTAATCGTATATATGCCGAGTCTCTAGAGCAGGAGAACCGCAAGTGAAGGTGATGATCATGGCCGGTGGCACTGGTGGTCATATTTTTCCGGCGGCAGCGGTTGCCGAAACGCTGGAAAAGCAGGCCTTCGAAATTCGTTGGCTTGGTTCCGAGCGCGGCATGGAAAGTACATTGGTTACCATGATGGGGTATCAGTTTTGTGCGCTGCCGGTAACGGCCTGGCAGGGTGGAGGAAAACTGCGCAAATTATTTGCGCCCTTTAATCTGCTGCGTGCAGTGATTGGGTGCATGAGAATTTTTCGCCGTGAAAAGCCTGATGTCGTTTTGGGTTTTGGTGGTTTTGCCTCTGCACCGGGTGGCTTGGTTGCAGTAATGAAGCAAGTTCCACTGTTGTTGCATGAACAGAATGGTGTGCCGGGGCTGACCAACAGGAAACTGGAGAAATACTCCAAAACCGTTATGCAGGCTTTTCCTGGGACCTTTACTCGGGATTACCCGGTGGTGGGTAATCCAGTGCGCGAAGGGTTGTGTCATTTTAATGCTCCTGCCCAACGAGGTGTAGGGCAAAACCGAAATCTCAAAATTTTAATTCTTGGTGGTTCGCAGGGCGCGCAGGCGATTAATGAACTGGTTCCTGAAGCGATTGGCTTGGTCGCAGAGAAAAATCGACCAGAGCTCTGGCACCAGACTGGGAAAGATAAAAGTGAAACGGTACAGCAGAATTATCAGAGTTTTGGTATTGAGGCGACAGTCGTTGAATTTATTTCAGATATGGCTGCTGCTTATAAATGGGCGGATCTGGTGATCTCCAGAAGTGGGGCATCAACCGTTTCAGAGTTGGCTGCCGTAGGTGTTGGCAGTTTATTGTTCCCGTATCCGTGGCATGAAGATCGACAACAGTACCATAATGCACAATGGTTGGTTGAACGAGGGGCCGCTAAACTAATGGAGCAGTTCGAGACCGATGCAGAAATACTGGCAAATGAAATTATGCGCCTGAATCATGATCGCCAGAGCCTTATTTTATTGGCAACAAATGCCTGGCGAGCAGGGGTAAGAGATTCAGCACAGTTGATAGCCCGGATCGTCAATGAAACAGTTAAAGGTAATGCAGCATGATTAGACCAGGTGATTATCGGGAAGGCTTTCCAATACCAGAGATGCGTCGTATCAAACGCATTCATTTTATCGGTATTGGTGGTGTTGGTATGTGTGGTATTGCAGAAGTACTGTTTAATCAGGGCTACGAGGTCAGCGGATCTGATATTAATGAAACGTCAACTACAATACGTTTGAAATCTTTGGGAATTTCAGTTTTGCGGGGCCATGCCAAAGCTAATGTGGTTGGTTCTGATGTGGTTGTCGTATCAAGTGCTATTAACAAAGATAACCCTGAAGTTAACTGGGCACTTGAAAACCGTGTTCCAGTTGTTCGCCGTGCAGAAATGCTCGCAGAGCTGATGCGTTACCGCCATGGTATTGCCATTGCTGGCACTCATGGAAAAACCACCACCACTTCATTAATGACTGCTGTTATGTCTAAAGGTGAGTTTGATCCAACCTTTATTATTGGGGGGAAATTAAACAGTGCTGGCAGTAATGCTCGTCTTGGAACAAGTCGTTATCTTGTCGCTGAAGCTGATGAAAGTGATGCATCCTTTTTACATTTGCAACCAATGACGGCGATTGTTACCAATATCGATGCAGATCACATGGATACTTATGATGGCGACTTTGAAAAATTGAAGAAAGCCTACATTGACTTCCTGCATAATGTACCGTTTTACGGCCTGACAGTTTTGTGTATTGATGACGACAATGTTCGTTCGATAATGCCCAAGGTGAATCGGCAAATGATGACTTATGGTTTCAGCGAAGACGCCGACGTTCGAGCCATCGATATAACAAAACGTGGCCATGAAACTCGTTTTACCGTTACTCGTGTGGGGCACAGTAATTTGCATGTGACATTGCGCATGCCTGGTGACCACAATGTGTTGAATGCGTTGGCGGTGATCGCTGTTGCAACAGATGAAGGCGTGCCTGATAAAGAGATTATTCAGGGCCTGGTGGAATTTGACGGTGTTGGAAGACGCTTTCAGGTGAATGGTGAGTTCAAGACGCCAAGCGGTGACATTATGTTGGTTGATGACTATGGGCACCACCCGCGTGAGCTGGATGTTACCTTTGAAGCCATTCGCTCGGGTTGGCCTGATCGTCGCCTTGTCGTCATGTTTCAACCGCATCGTTATACTCGCACACGTGATCTGTATGAAGATTTTGTTGAAGTGCTTTCGAAAGTGGATGTGCTGCTGTTGCTCGATGTTTATCCGGCGGGAGAGAGTTTGGTTGCCGGAGCGGATGGTCGCAGTCTTTGTCGAAGTATTCGTCAGCGAGGCAGGGTTGACCCGGTTTTTATTGAAGATAAAGAAGATGTTTTTACCGTGCTTCCGGATATTCTGCAGGATGGCGATTTATTGCTGACGCAAGGAGCCGGTGATGTTGGTGCTCTGTCAATGCGTATTGCAGAGCGCGAATTAGGATTTAAAACAGGTTGATAAACTGATGGCGGCATCCAAAAAACGAAAAACAGCAGGGGCAACCAGAAGGCGCAAACCGTTTCCGTTTTTGCTTTGGGCAAAACGAATCGGCGTGGTTATTGGTGGTGTTGCTACTACTTTTATTGTTTTCTGGGCTGCTCAGGCAGCAACGCATGTACATTGGCATCCATTACCAGTGAAGGACGTTGCATTGGCTCAACCAATGATTTATCAGACCCAGTTGGATTATGACACTGTTATCTCGAATTATATCGGCAGAAGCCTGCTTTTTTTCGACCTGGATGAAATGCGTTTGGATTTGGAAGCCTTGCCTTGGATACGAAAAGTTAGTTTGGCAAAACATTGGTCAGGCACCATCACCGTAAGTGTTACTGAATACGAGCCGATAGCCAACTGGAATGAAAATGAAGTTTTAAATGCAGAGGGTTTTCCATTACAGAAACCAGCAGCAGATATTCAACTTGCTAACCTTAAGGGACCAGATACGAAATCAAAGGTGGTTATGAGTCATTATTTATTATTTGCAGAGATATTTGCTGGCAAAGGATTTTCTGTAAAAGGTGTTACCATGCGGCCGCGAGGTTCATGGAGTTTGAAATTGGATAATCAGGTGCAGATTTTTTTGGGTGAACAGGATGTGCTGGAGCGTACTCGAAGAGTAGTCAGGTTACTTGAGTCAGATCGCGTTCAGGAAGCGAATGTTCAATATATAGATGCACGATACCAGAACGGAGTAGCCATTAAAATGAAGCAGAACTTATCATCAGAGGTGGAAGATGACGTCGCCGCATAAAGGTAAAATGTTGGTCGGGTTGGACATCGGAACGTCCAAAGTCGTTGCGATTGTCGGAATGGTGACCGCTGAAGGTGGGCTCGAAATTGTCGGTTTGGGTTCGCATCCTTCACGAGGGTTGAAAAAAGGTGTCGTCGTCAATATTGAATCCACGATACAAAGCATACAGCGGGCAATTGAAGAAGCCGAACTGATGTCTGGTTGTGATATTCATTCGGTATATGTGGGTATCGCAGGAAATCATATCAGCAGTCTGAACAGCAACGGTATTGTCGCGATAAAAGATAAAGAAGTTGTAGAAGCGGATCTTGAACGTGTCATCGATGCTGCAAAAGCCGTTGCGATTCCGGCAGATCAAAATATCCTGCATGTTCTACCGCAGGAATATATCATTGATAGCCAGGAAGGAATTAAAGAACCTTTGGGCATGTGTGGTGTACGCCTTGAAGCGAAAGTGCATCTGGTGACCGGTGCTCAAAATGCAGTACAAAATATTGATAAGTGTGTTCGTCGGTGCGGTTTGGAAGTGGATCAAATTATTCTGGAACAATTAGCATCCTCTCAGGCTGTGTTAACTGATGATGAACAAGAGTTGGGCGTCTGTCTGGTTGATATTGGTGGCGGCACAACTGATATTGCTGTTTTTACAGAAGGTGCGATTCGTCATACTGCTGTCATTCCTATTGCGGGTGACCAGGTGACAAATGATATAGCCATGGCTTTTGCAACCCCGACGGCACATGCAGAAGAAATTAAAATTAAATACGCCTGTGCATTGTCACAGTTAGCTGGCGAGCATGAAACGATCAAAGTCCCAAGCGTTGGTGATCGATCTGCACGAGAACTAACCCGGCAAGCATTGGCTGAGGTCGTGGAACCGAGATACGAAGAATTGTTTTCGTTGATTAAAGCGGAGCTGAGACGCACCGGATTCGAAGACATGATTCCCGCTGGAATCGTTTTAACTGGCGGGACAGCAAAAATGGAAGGCGCTGTAGAACTGGCCGAGGAAGTGTTTCATGTGCCGGTTCGTTTAGCATTTCCTCAGGGTGTGTCTGGTTTATCCGATGTGGTGTCAAATCCAATTCATGCAACAGGTGTGGGCCTGCTGCAATATGGTTTACGACAACTAGAATCTGGTAAGAAGAAAACGAAAGCCAATCGATCCAAACCATCTGGATGGCAGTCGTTTAAAAAATGGATTTCAGAAAATTTTTAAATTTCAGGGTGTACCGGTCAGGCGGTACTAAATGAGCGTGAGGAGCGGGAAAATGTCAAACTATGATACAGAAGTAAGTGGAGGCGACATGTTTACATTGGTGGACGAGCAGCCACAGAGTGCTGTTATAAAAGTATTTGGTTGCGGTGGTGGCGGTGGTAATGCCGTTAAGCACATGCTCGACAGTCATGTCGAAGGTGTGGAGTTTATTTGTGCCAACACAGATGCTCAGGCATTGCGCAGTATTAATGCGACAACTGCTTTGCAGTTGGGCAATGGAATCACCCGCGGACTGGGGGCCGGAGCTAATCCCGAAATTGGTCGTCAGTCAGCCTTGGAAGACCGTGATCAGATTGCAGAAATTATTAAAGGTGCAGATATGGTGTTCATCACCGCCGGTATGGGTGGTGGTACAGGAACAGGGGCTGCACCGGTTGTTGCTGAAATCGCTAAAGAAATGGGGATCCTGACCGTAGCTGTTGTAACAAAGCCGTTTCCATTTGAAGGGCGTCGTCGCATGAAAATTGCGTTGGCTGGTATGGATGAATTGCGTCAGCACGTGGATTCATTGATAACTATTCCGAATGAGAAACTGTTAAATGTTCTAGGCAAGAATGTCACCTTGATTGATGCTTTTGCTGAGGCAAACAACGTTTTGCTTAATGCGGTTCAAGGCGTTGCGGATCTGATCGTTCGTCCAGGAACTATTAACCTGGATTTTGCAGATGTTCGCACCGTGATGTCCGAAATGGGTATGGCGATGATGGGTAGTGGTCGAGCCTCTGGTGAAGATCGAGCTCAGCGTGCCGCTGAGATGGCGATCCGTAGCCCATTGCTCGAAGATGTCGACCTGCATGGTGCCCGCGGTATCCTGGTTAACGTTTCTGCCGGTGTGGATCTGGGCTTGGATGAATTTACCGAAGTAGGTAACACTATTGAGGAATTTGCGTCCGAAGATGCTACAGTTGTAGTTGGTACGGTTATTGATCCTGAACTGGAAGATGAGATTCGTGTAACCGTGGTGGCTACAGGGATTGGCGAAGTTGCCAGCCAACCAGCAGAAAAGCCAAAAGTGGCTGTCGACAATACGCGACGCCCTGATGGATCTGTTGATTATAAAAAGCTGGAGCGTCCCGCAATTAACAGAGTTGCTGCCGGAAAAACTTCGGAACCTGAGAAACGGCGCCCAGAGGTCGAGTCCGTGCAAAAAGCAGTCAAATCTGCAAAAGATCTGGATTATCTCGATATTCCAGCATTTTTACGACGTCAGGCAGACTAATGCGGTTTGAGCCGTAATTGCTTTTTTTGCAATGATCGAATCTGCTAGAATACTGGGCTTGTAAATCTTAAATAATAGTGGTAACGAGTCACTACATGGTTAATCAGAGAACCCTGAAAAATACCATCAAGGCAACGGGTGTAGGTTTACACTCCGGCCAGAAGGTATATTTGACACTAAAACCTGCTCCGGTAGATACGGGGTTGGTGTTTGTCCGAACTGATCTGGACACACCGATTGAAATTAAGGCCCACGCCCTGAACGTGGGAGATACGACCCTATCTACTACTCTGGTTAACGGTGAAGCCAGTATTGATACTGTAGAGCACCTGCTTTCTGCATGTGCTGGTCTGGGCATTGATAATGCCTATATAGAAGTCAGCGCTGCTGAAGTTCCAATTATGGATGGCAGTGCTGGCCCCTTCGTGTTTCTTTTGCAATCAGCAGGTATTGTTGAGCAGGAAAAACCAAAGCGATTTATTAGAATTTTACGCGAAGTTAGCGTCAGAGATGGTGATAAAGAAGCAAGGTTCGAACCCTATGATGGTTTTAATATCCATTTTACAATCGACTTTGACCACCCGGTTTTCAGAAATCGTAGCCAAAATACAGAATTTGAGTTTTCAACTTCTGCATTCGTGAAAGAGGTGTCACGTGCACGCACTTTCGGCTTTATGCGTGATTTCGAATATCTTCGAGCCAATAACCTTGCGCTTGGTGCCAGTGTCAAGAATGCGATTGCAGTGGATGACTATCGGATTTTGAATGAAGATGGTCTACGCTATGAAGATGAGTTTGTTAAGCACAAAGTGCTGGATGCAGTTGGTGACCTTTATTTGCTGGGTCACAGCCTGATTGGCCGCTTTACTGGATATAAGTCCGGTCATGGCCTGAATAACCTGTTGCTGAGAGAATTATTGAAAGCTGAAGATGCATGGGAATATGTGACTTTTGATCAGCAAGAACCAGAGATCATCCCTATCGCTTATTCTCCGGTTATTGCCGCAGGCAGTTAACGCATGAATATCATTATCGTCAGTAAACGGCATGGGCGATCCAGGATGGTATCGTCCTGGGTTGTGGTGCCGGTTCTGGTGTCGTTATTGGTGGTTTTGATTGGTGTTGGCTATGTTGGGTATCAGTTCCTGATGCCGGAAGATGTGGTTGTGATCGATGAGAAAGCAGCCGTCGAGTGGTTAGAACGAATCGATCAGCAGGCTGAAGAGCTTTCGAAAGCTAAAGTTTATACAGAAGAGCAGATTAATGCGTTAAGAATTCGGCTGGCGGAGCTTCAAGCCCGGTTGACCAGGCTGGATGCACTGGGTGAACGTCTGGTTGATGTTGCTAATCTTGACGAAGGTGAATTCGATTTTTCTGTTCCTCCCGCTGTTGGTGGTCCTGAAACCGAATCTGCCGAGTATCCCCCTCCCGATTTTGTTTATGTCCTTGATGATCTGGCCGCGCAGATCGATAACCGTGAGCAACAACTCAAAGTTCTTAATTCGCTGTTAGGCGATCGTAAAATTCAGTCTGAAACCTTTGTTGCCGGCAGGCCGATTCATCGTGGCTGGATGAGTTCTCGCTTTGGGTATCGGAATGACCCTTTCACTGGGAAGTTGGCCTGGCATGATGGAGTCGATTTTGCCGGTAAGGAAGGTTCAGGTGTTGTTGCTGTTGCTTCTGGTGTTGTGACTTGGGCTGGTTCTCGATATGGCTACGGTAATCTGGTCGAAATCAACCACGGTAATGGATATGTCACCCGTTATGCTCATGCTGAAAAATTGTTAGTGGACGTTGGCGATGTCGTAAAAAAGGGTGATGCTGTGGCGTTGATGGGGAGTACAGGCCGTTCTACTGGTCCGCACGTTCACTTTGAAGTTCATCTGAATGGGAAATCAGTTGACCCTGCCAAATATATAAACCGAGTAGCACGTTTTTAACGGCCAGAACCCGCTACGTTATATGGATGCTTGCAATATTTAAGTGATCTTGCTGTCATTTTCCTACAATTTCAAAGACATCATGGCTTGCTATCTGTATAGTAATCCCCACTATAAATGCTTGAATTTAAACCAGAATAATTCGCTATGTTCACCACTATTGCACGCAAAATAATCGGTTCAAAGAATGAACGAGAAGTAAAACGACTCAGAAAGATCGTTAGTAAAATTAATGCGTTAGAAGCTGATTTTGAGGCTTTGTCTGATGACGCTATTAAGGAAAAGACTCAGGAATTTCGCCAGCGATATGAAAAGGGAGAAAAGCTGGACGCTATCCTTCCTGAAGCGTTTGCATTAGTTCGTGAGGCCAGCAAGCGTGTAATGGGATTGCGTCATTTCGATGTTCAGATGATCGGTGGTATGACCCTTCATCAAGGAAAAGTAGCCGAGATGAAAACTGGCGAAGGTAAGACACTGGTTGCAACATTGGCTGTTTACCTCAACGCGATACCCGGAAAAGGTGTACACGTAGTTACCGTTAATGACTATCTGGCTCGCCGAGATTCAGAATGGATGGCTCCGTTGTATAACGCACTGGGAATGTCTGTTGGCGTGGTGGTTGGTCAACAGGATTCAGGCGAAAAAAGGCAGGCATACGAAGCCGATATCACTTATGGCACGAACAACGAATTTGGCTTTGATTACCTGCGTGACAATATGTCTTTCCGCCCCGAAGATAAGTTTCAGCGCGGTCAATTCTACGCAGTCGTGGATGAAGTGGACTCAATTCTCATTGATGAAGCACGAACGCCGTTGATCATTTCTGGTGCGGCTGAGGATTCAAGTGCCCGTTATATCGAGATCAATAAGCTGATTCCGAATTTCACTCGCGGTTATGAAGAAAGCGAAGGCCAGGAAGCTGTTGCTGGTGACTTTATCATTGATGAAAAACAGAAGAGTGTTGAACTGACTGAAACCGGTCACGAAAAAGCAGAGGCTCTGCTTAGCGAAGCAGGCATGCTTACAGAAGGTGAAAGCCTCTATGCGCCAGCGAACCTGATCCTGTTCCATCACATTATGGCTGGTTTGCGTGCTCATCATCTGTTTGATAAGAATGTTGAATATATCGTTCAGGGTGGCCAGGTCGTTATCGTCGATGAGCATACAGGAAGAACAATGCCAGGGCGTCGCTGGAGTGATGGATTGCACCAGGCCGTAGAAGCCAAAGAAGGCCTGGAAGTGCAAAAAGAAAATCAGACTCTTGCCTCAACCACCTTCCAGAATTACTTCCGTCTGTATGAAAAACTCTCTGGTATGACTGGTACGGCTGATACTGAAGCTTTCGAATTGCGAGAAATCTATGGGCTTGATGTTGTTGTTATTCCAACAAATAAGCCTGTCACCCGTAAAGATGAAAATGATCTTGTTTATTTGAATGAGTCAGACAAGTACAACGCCGTTATTGAAGATATCAAGAAAATAGTAGAACAGAAGAGACCTGTTTTGGTTGGTACAGCCTCAGTGGAAGCCTCTGAACGAATCTCCCTGGCTCTGAAAAATGCCAAAATAAAACATAGTGTTTTGAATGCAAAGCAGCATGAAAGTGAGGCTCAAATCATTGCACAGGCCGGCATGCCAGGAGCTGTGACTATTGCAACCAACATGGCGGGGCGTGGTACGGACATCGTTCTTGGTGGTAATCTCGATGCTGAGTTGAGCCAACTTGAAAATCCATCTGAAGCGCAAATAGCAGAAGTCACTGATGCCTGGAAACAACGTCAGGAGGCGGTAAAAGAAGCAGGAGGCTTACATATCATCGGTACTGAGCGCCATGAGTCGCGACGTATTGATAACCAGCTTCGCGGTCGTTCTGGACGTCAGGGTGACCCGGGCTCATCTCGTTTCTTCCTCTCCCTGGATGACAACCTGATGCGCATCTTTATGCCACCGAAAATGAAGACTATGTTTAGCCGTCTTGGAATGAGTGAAGGTGAGCCGATTGAAGCTAAAATGGTCTCCAATGCGATTGAAAAGGCACAGCGTAAGGTTGAAAACCGTAACTTTGATATTCGTAAGCAATTGCTCGAATATGATGATGTAGCAAATGATCAGCGTACAGTTATCTATCGCCAGCGTGACGAATTGATGGCTGCCAATGACATTAAAGATATTGTGCAGAATATTCGCGCAGATGTTGTTGAGAATCTTGTCCAGCAAAGAGTTCCACCTCAGTCACTTCATGAGCAGTGGGATATTCCAGGCCTTGAAAAGGACTTGGAAAATGAACTTGGTGCAAAAATCAGTGTTCAGCAATGGCTTGATGAAGATGATCATCTGACCGACCAGACAATCAGAGAAAAAATAACCGCTGAGCTTGATGCCATATATCAAGCGAAAGAAGAAGTCGTGGGTGCTGATACCTTCCGCCAGTTTGAGAAACAGATCATGTTGCAGGTGCTGGATCAGAATTGGAAAGAGCATCTGTATAATATGGATCACCTGCGCCAAGGTATTCATTTGCGTGGTTATGCGCAGAAAAATCCAAAACAGGAATATAAACGTGAGTCGTTTGAATTATTCCAGAATATGCTGAATGACGTGAAATATCAGACAGTTCGGCATCTCTCACTTGTACAGGTTCGTTCTCCTGAAGAAGCTCAAGCTGAAGAGCTGCGCCGTCAGGAAGCTGCTATGGCGCGGATGAAGTTCGAGCATGCACAAACCAATGCGCTGCAGAATGACGAAGAAAGTTCTGACTCAGAAATGAAAAGCTCCCCAGTGCGTGCAGGTCAGAAAGTAGGGCGTAATGAACTTTGCCCTTGTGGGTCAGGCAAAAAATATAAGCATTGTCATGGCAAGTTGGCCTGAAGGAGATCTTCATGGCGGTTGGTGTTGGAATCATAAATGAGTTGTTGCCGGTTCAGGGGGTTTCCTTAGGTGTCGCCTGTGCAGGAATTAAGTCAGTAGGTCGCCGTGACCTTGTTGTACTCGAACTTTCACCTGGAGCGACTGTAGGAGCGGTATTTACTAAAAATGCATTTTGCGCGGCGCCTGTCAAAATCTGTAAAGAACATTTGGCGTCCGGGAGTGAAATTCGTTTTTTGGTAATCAATACCGGTAATGCGAATGCAGGAACAGGCGAGCAAGGCTTGGAAGACGCTCGCGAAACCTGCAATCGGTTAGCTGCAAAAAGATCCCTTCAGCCTGAGCAGGTTCTTCCCTTTTCAACCGGCGTGATTGGTGAATATTTACCAATGCCCGTATTGATCAGCGGTATACCTCAGGCATTAGCTACTTTGAGCGTTGATAATTGGATGGATGCCGCCACTGGCATCATGACAACAGATACTCGGCCTAAAGGAGTATCTCGGCAGTTTGAATATCAGGGTGAGACCATTACGGTTACCGGTGTCGCAAAAGGGGCCGGAATGATTAAACCTAATATGGCAACCATGCTGGCATTTGTTGCAACTGATGCAAAAGTATCAAAGGATATGATTCAAACCATTGCCGCTGAAGCCGCTGAAGCCTCATTTAACCGAATCACTGTCGATAGCGATACCTCAACGAACGATTCCAGTGTTTTGATTGCTACCGGGCAGGCGAACACGCCATTGGTGAGTAATAAACAAGATGCCCTTTACGGATATTTATTGAAAACAGTAAAGGAAGTGATGCTTAGCCTGGCCCAGCAGATTATTCGTGATGCTGAAGGGGCTACCAAGTTTATCGAAGTTAGAGTCAAGGGTAGTCAAAGCGTTGATGAGGCTTTAGTTATCGCCTACTCTGTTGCAGAAAGTCCCTTGGTGAAAACAGCAATGTCTGCCTCTGATGCGAATTGGGGGAGACTGTTGATGGCTGTAGGCAAAGCGCCGGTTGCTGGCCTTGATGTCGATAAGATTGATTTGTTCCTTGGTGATGTTTGCATTGCTTCCCAAGGCGAACGCCATCCAGAGTATTCTGAGGATAAAGGTGCTGCAGTCGTTGGGCAGGAAGAGATCCAAGTGATTATTGACCTGAACAGTGGTGATGCAGAAGCGTCTGTCTGGACCTCTGATCTATCGCATGACTATGTAACTATTAATGCGGAGTATCGCACTTAGGCGTTATTCGGCGTCTATCAAACGTTGAAGCTCTTCCGAAAAAAGAGCTTCTTTTGCACTCCTGCCTTTTATTTTATGTCCTTCACTTGCCCATTCCCCTAAATCAATTAATTTGCAGCGCTCAGAGCAAAAGGGGCGAAAAATATTATCGCTTGAATATAGTGTCTGTTTTTTACAGGTAGGGCAGTTAACTTTCATAAAAACTCCGAGTTTGCCGCCATGAGCCTGAGAATTTGATCAAGCCTTAGGACTTGGGCTTTTAGGGCATCTCTATCTTCTTCGTTATTAACAATATAGTCTGCTTTGCGTAATTTCTCTTCACGCGGCATCTGGGACTGGATAATGGCTTTAACCTTCTCATCAGATGTATTGTCTCTAGTCGCAGTTCTTTTTATCTGCACTGGGACTGATACGTCTATCAAAATCGTTCTATGACAAAATTCTTCCAGATTATTTTCAAATAAGAGCGGAGCTTCCAATATTGCATAAGGACTTGTAGTGACAGCCAATCTCGCAAGCATTTCCTTACGGATTATTGGATGCAAGAGGCTCTCAAGCCAGGCTTTTTCTGACGGCGATTGAAAAATAATCTCTCTCAGTCTGGCCCTATCGAGCTCATCCCCGCTTAATACCTGATCACCAAAATGTCTGCGTATGGTCAGCAGTGCTTCAGTGCCAGGTTTGACTACCTCACGCGCGATCTGGTCTGCATTTACAACATCAATGCCTAAGTCCTTGAAGACATCTGCTGCACTTGATTTACCTGAGCCAATGCCACCGGTAAGGCCCACGATCACATCGCAACTCCCAAATACCATGCAACAATCTGTTTGCCAAAAAACACATAGATCAAAGCCGCACCACACAGGTAGGGACCAAAGGGAATCGGCAATTGCTTATCTCTTCCGAGAATCAGAATCATGGCAATGCCGACTATTGCACCAACCAGAGAGGATAACAGAATTATCAGCGGCAGTGCTTGCCAACCAAACCACGCGCCAAAGGCCGCAAACAGCTTAAAATCGCCAAACCCCATTCCTTCTTTACCGGTTAATAATTTGAATAGCCAGTAAACGCTCCAAAGACTTAAATAGCCTGTAACTGCTCCAATGACTGCAGAACCAAGACCCGTATAAATGCCATTTAGATTGAGTAGCAAACCTAGCCACAGCAACGGCAAGGTTATTGAGTCTGGCAGTAATTGAGTGTCAACATCAATCATGGTCAATGCCACAAGACACCAGAGGAATAGGATCAGACCTGCAGTTGCAATTGAAGGGCTGAAGTACCAGGCGATGGTGGCTGAAAGTAGGGCTGTAATCGATTCAATTGCTGGGTAGCGAGGTGAAATCGGATTGTTACAGTTAGAGCATTTGCCTTTCAGGAATAGCCAGCTAATTACTGGGATGTTTTCCCAGGCCCTGATCTTGTGGCCACACTTTGGACAGGTCGAATCAGGCTTGATCAGGTTGAATGGCTGTTTGTTTTTTAACTTCTCAAGAGTTTGCTGATCTTCCTGGAATTCGGCAATCTCGCTTTGCCACTGGGCTTGCATCATGACTGGCAGTCTGTAAATGACGACATTGAGAAAGCTGCCGACTAATAGGCCTAAAATAAAAACGGTCGCTGTGAAGGCGACCGTGTTTGAGAGGAAGTAGTCCAAAATCATTAGATGACAGAACCCATTTGGAAAATTGGTAGGTACATTGATACAACCAAGCCGCCGACAACTACACCTAGAATGGCCATAATTAATGGTTCCATCATGGAGGTAAGACCATCGACCAGAGTATCAACCTCTTCTTCGTAGATGTTAGCAGCTTTTCCAAGCATATCATCTAGTGCACCGGACTGTTCGCCAATAGAGACCATTTGGATTAACATTGATGGAAATACATCAGTGGCTTTCATCGAAGCTGCTAACTCACTTCCTGTTTCTACGTCGTTCTTAACTCTCATGATCGCTGTTTCATAGACAATATTCCCAGAAGCGCCAGCAGCTGATTCTAAAGCCTGAACTAGCGGAACACCTGCTGCGAAGGTCGTTGATAATGTCCTGGCGTATCGTGCCATAGCTGACTGATACAGTATGGGCCCAAAAACAGGTAGCTTGATTGATAGCTTTTGAATGAAGTGTTTAAATTTTGTTGACCTTTGAAGTGCCTGTTGAAAACCAATCATTGTTGCCAGAAAAACAATGAATGCGATAATTCCGTTCGACTGCAGCCACTCTGACATGTTGACGACAACCTGAGTCGGTACTGGAAGATCGGCTCCAAAATTGGCGAACATAGTAGCAAAGGTTGGTACTACCTTTATTAATAGAATAACCGTTACGATTGCAGCGACTGCCAAAACGGTTATGGGGTACTTCATAGCACCTCGAACTTTTTTCTTAACGCTTTCTGATTTCTCTTTATAAATGGCAACTCGATCAAGCATGGTTTCTAATGCACCAGCCTGCTCACCTGATTCAATTAAGGAGCAGTAAAGGTCGTCAAAATACTTGGGGTGTTCGCGTAAAGCACTACCGAAAGACCCTCCACCAGAAACATTATTTTTTAGCTGGAGAACGACTTCAGTCATTTTCTTTTTATCCAGCCCCTCAGCCACGATCTCAAATGCCCGCATTAGTGGTACGCCAGCTTTCATCATAGTGGCCATTTGACGTGTAAAAACGGCAATATCATCAGATTTGATTTTGCTACTGCCAAGAAGGCTGATTTCAGCCCGTCCCTTACGAACTTTTCCGGATCGATCCTTACCTTCATATGTATATATTGCAATTTTGGCAGGTTTTGCAGCCATAGTTTACTACCTAGTCGGTCGTTACTCGGTTAACTTCTTCCAGGCTTGTGACACCAGAGGCCGCTTTAACAAGCCCTGACATTCTCAAACTATAGAAGCCTTCTTTTTTAAACTGTTCATTCAGGTCTATTGCATTCCCTTCTTCCATAATAATCTTAGAGACAGCAGGGGTGATGCGAACGACTTCATAAATCCCTACACGGCCTTTATAGCCTTTGTTGCAACTATCGCAACCAGTAGGGCTGTAAATCGTGGCGTTTTCTGCCATTTCCGCTGAAAACCCTTCCTTCTCTAGCACATCTCTGGGGATGTCTGCAGGCTTTTTACACTTGCTACACAATCGCCGGGCCAATCGCTGTGCAATTATCAAATTAATCGTTGTTGCCAAGTTAAATGAAGGCACACCCATATTCAGCATTCGCGTCAGTGTTTCAGCCGCACTATTGGTATGAAGGGTCGACATTACCATATGCCCTGTTTGTGCTGCTTTAATGGCAATAGCAGCGGTTTCCAGATCCCGAATCTCCCCAACCATGATAATATCGGGATCCTGACGTAAAAAAGAGCGTAATGCAGAGGCGAAGTCCAATCCCACTTTATTGTTTACATTTACCTGATTAATACCTTCCAGGTTGATTTCGACAGGATCTTCTGCAGTCGAAATGTTGATCCCTTCGCGGTTAAGAATATTTAAACCTGTATAGAGTGATACTGTTTTGCCGGATCCGGTTGGGCCTGTCACCAGGATCATACCTTGCGGTTTTTCCAAGGCTTTTAAGTACATGGACTTTTGTTCTTCTTCATACCCTAGTGCGTCAATCCCCATTTTCGCAGACGAAGGATCCAGAATCCGCATTACAATTTTTTCACCGAAAAGGGTTGGTAAAGTATTAACCCGGAAATCAATAGCTTTACTTTTTGAAACCTTCAGCTTAATCCGTCCATCCTGTGGTACCCGGCGCTCAGATATGTCAAGGTTGGACATAACCTTAAGGCGGGCAGCCATTTTAGGTCCTAATCCAACTGGTGGTTTTGCCATGTTTTGCAGAACACCATCTATCCTAAAGCGTACTCTATAGCTTTTTTCATAGGGCTCAAAATGTAGATCCGAAGCCCCTTTTTTAATTGCATTAAGTAGCATTTGGTTAATAAATCGTACAACCGGTGCATCATCCACAGTATCGCTACTGCCGCTGTCGTCCTCATTTTTAGAGGTATCGACTACATCAAGATCGTCAAGGTCGTCATCTTCAAAGTCATCAAACGAGTCACTGCTATCATCGGTAACATGTTCAATAGCGGTTTTTAACTTTGATTCGTCGACCAATACCGCTTCAACGGAAAGGCCGGTATGAAACTTGATTTCGTCAATAGCGACCAGGTTGGTTGGGTCTGATACGGCTATAAATAAGCGAGTTCCTCGCTTCATTAATGGAATTGAGTGGTGAGTGACAATCAGGCTTCTTGCCACCAGGTCTTTGGGAAATAGCTCAAAGTCGTAAGCATTCAGGTCGAATAGTGGAGACCCAAACTCATCTGCCGCGATTCCAGCGATTTTCGTTGAATTTACCATGTCATTTTCGACTAGGTAAGGAACCAGCCCCTTTTTTTCCTTAACGGCATTTTTTGTTGCCGTAAGAGCTTCGTCCTCTGATATTAGCCCTTCATTCATCAGGCGTCGGGCCAAGCCTCCTAACATGGTTGTCATTAGGTCGCTCATCTTATTTCTTTGAATAGTGATTGAGTATAGCTAAAGGGATAGCTAAGTGAACATGAATCTTTGAGAGCAGTGAAGAAATGTCTATTGATAAGGCTTTTGGATTGTATTGAGTTGACGTATTTTGTCAGTTTGTCTCTGAATTTTGTTGTGTTGTGAGTATTACTTCACTTGAGCGGCGGTATAAATAAAGGTTTTTATGAGTTGGCATAAGTTGTGTATATGGATTCTAGGTGCTCGTCAAATATGGCGAGAGATTGAAAACATAATAGTTGGAGTCTTAAGTGATGAAAAAACAACAAGGTTTTACTTTGATTGAATTGATGATCGTTGTGGCGATCATTGGTATTTTGGCTGCTGTAGCTATTCCTGCCTATCAGGATTACACTATTCGGGCAAAAGTGACTGAGGTAATCGGTATTTCGGCTGCGGCGAAAACTCAGATATATGAGGCGTTTGCTGGAAGCGGCGCAATGCCTGCATGTGGTAGTTCCGTGATATTGGATACTCTAGCTAATTTCGATGCATCATCATATACTCCTCCTGCTGGTGCTGCTTCTGGTACTGCTTCTTGTGCCTTATCTGATGTTGATAATGATAATGTAAATGAAGTCGCTACTATTACTACAACAATGCAAGGGTTAGGTGCGGGTGCTGATAACGATACGCTTATTTTTGTGTATACGGGCTCAGAAACAGGTTTAACAACTACCTGTAATACAGGTACTTTGGATGACAAATACCTGCCAACACAGTGTAAGTAATTGATCCTATTAAGAGTGGGTTTTGAGATAGAGAGTTAATTCTTGGATTGATTTAGATCGAAATTTATATAAACCCTAGAGCGTGTTCAGTTTTTCTGAACACTATTTATTCAACCCTCATGGGTAACCACATTATTATGCAAGCCAGAGCTGCCATGCTGTGATAATTTCTTGCTAATTTATTGTATCGAGTCGTTATGGCTCGATACTTTTTCAGCTTTAAAAATCCGTTTTCAACTAAATGTCGATACTTGTATAAGCACCAGTCCATATTCTCATTACCACGCTTACTGGGTTCTCTTCTCGGGATATTCGATTGACTTCCGTGCTCTCTGATAAAGGCTCTTAGCTTCTCACTGTCATATCCCTTATCTGCACTCACATTATCGGACAATGGTGATTTCGTGACATGGTTCGGTTAATTGATTCAACCACGATTGATATGAACCTCCATCAGTTTCAATGGGCGCGTTTCCGTTCCACCAAGGCGGGCATTAAACTACATACGGTTTATGATCCCCAGGCGGAAGTGCCGGTGTTTTTCGAAATGACCGAGGCCAAGATGAATGATCGCAAGGCGTTATCCAGCCTGTTCATGATGGCGGGCATGACCAGCCCTTTCAAGGTGGTATGTCAGCACGTTACCGGCAATACAGGCAATTTTAGCTACATTTAAAGGGAGTGGTCGAAATTGCAAAAAATCATTTCGGATTTAGTGAGTACTTTTCTTAAGCTCGATTAGCTTTAGGGCCGCCAAAACACTGCTCTTTAAGGATGTTTCTAACTTTGGAGCTGGTTATTTTTTCACCTTGAAAGGGCTGCGGGCATGACTTACGTGGTGGATCGCGCCGACAATGACTACGGCTGGTATTACACCCTCTCGCAACAAGGTTCAAGATTTGTGGGGTGCATGAAAAGCAACGCCTTTTATGACGTGGTTGAGACGCGAGAAGCACGAGGTGAAGGTGTACTGGGTGATGGCATTATCCGATTGAGTTCGGATACAGCGAAAAAGGCTTGTCCTATCCCATTACGACGGATTACCTTTTTGCGTGCAGAGGATCAGAAGCGGTTGGTGTTTATCAGCAACGATCTGGAATCGTCTGCTGAGGAGATTGCTGCATTATATAAGCAGCGCTGGCAGATTGAACTGTTTTTCAAATGGGTCAAGTAAAACCTGAAGATCAAACAGTTCCTGAGACGCAGTGAGAATGCGGTACATATTCAAGTGTTGGTGGCGATGATTGCCTATCGGATGATCAAGTTGGGCGGTTATTGCCAGTTATCCCTGCAACAAATCTATCGATTGATTAGCGTCAACCTGACCAGTCGACGCACATTGATACAGGTGCTGAATCCAGATACAGAACGAAAAAAAGGTGGGCGATCATCAAGTCCCCAACTCGATTTAGAGCTCAGTTTTGTTTAAGCGGATAGCAGTGAAGTTGGGTATCAATTGTATTGATATGGACTACTTGATTGTGAATATGGTTATTTTAACCGCAAACTCAAATCCAAAGCCGTCACATGCTTAGTCAACTTCCCAACCGAAACAAAATCGGGGTGATTCATAATCACCTCGCCAATCTTCTCCAAATCCATATTCCCTGAAGACTCAAGCTTAATACGATGAGCGCTCAGCTTGACCGCTTCAGTTGTATTATGACCGTCAAAATTGTCCAGCATGATTACATCCACCGGCAAGGCCAGTGCTTCCTGAAGCTGTTCCAGCGTTTCCACTTCTACTTCAATACGCTTGTCAGGTGCGATTTCCTTAGCTTTGTTAACGGCATTAGCGATGCCGCCACAGCCTGCGATATGATTCTCTTTGATCAGAAACATGTCGTGCAAGCCAAGTCGATGGTTTTGGCAACCACCAACCATAACGGCGTATTTCTGTGCGAGACGTAAACAGGGGATGGTTTTGCGGGTATCGAGAACGACAATGTCTTTACCATTAACCGCCATGGCGTAGTGGTTGGCCAGGGTGGCGGTTCCACTTAGCGTTTGTAGGAAGTTAAGGGCGGTGCGTTCGGCGGTCAATAGGGCGCGGGTATTACCGTTAATAGTCACCAGCTTGTCTTCGGGTTCGAGTTTGTCGCCATCCTGTTTATGCCATTCCAGTATGATGGCTGGGTCGATCTGGCGAAAGACCTCTTCAAACCACTCTCTTCCTGCCAAAACGCCAGATTCCCGGGTTATGACGGTGGCTGTTGCCGTTTGATCTTCAGGTATTAGTTGAGCGGTGATGTCACCAGGCCCCAAATCTTCCTCTATAGCAAACCTGACTGTTCGAACCAGGTGGTCACGGAGGGTTTTAGCATAAGGGGCGTCTGCAATGAACATTTAATACCTGCAAAAAAATAGTCAAAATGGTGTTAGAAAAGGAGTGATTTACTATAAGTGGTAAGTTTAACGTTGAAAACCGGGTTTGACGATACGTTAGCTTGAGAATGTCGCTTATAATGATGATCATGTTCCTTTTCTCGTCGCTCACCTGCATTGGGCTAAAGGGATCATCTTTTATAATTCAAAAAACAAGATGACAGGTACTTTTATGAAATTCCTCGCAGTGGTCATGTCTTACATCATTTCGCAAAGTTTGTCGGGTCATGGTGAGCCGGTTACCGGCTGGGCAAATCGTTGGTTTCAGTTTTTGCAACAGTGTGGTTTGGGAATAAAGCTTGTGGTGCTGGTGTACGCGCTGTTGCCGGTTTTGCTGTTTTCTGCGCTGCTTTATTGGGTTGATAGCGTTATTTTGAGCTTTGTGATTTCGATTCCGGTGCTTCTATTGGCATTTAAGTCGGGTGATCAGCCTGAGCGTTTGGCTGAATATAAGGCTAAGCGGGAGTCTGGAGAAGATGAAGCGGCCTGGCATATAGCGGTTAGTGAATTAGGTCTGGAGCGGCAGCTTTATGAACCGAATGATGAGCTTCTGGATGATGGGGTTCAGGCCGGTCTGGCGTATCTATATCTTGAGCGCTTTTTCGTGAGTATTTTCTGGTTTATAGCCTTTGGTGCACCTGGTGTTTTGCTGGTTTGGTTGATTGCCACCCTAATCCGAGCGGAGCAGGTGGACGCATTTCTTTATCGTGTTAAGCACGCACTGTTTTGGATGCCTGTGCGTTTGATGGCATTTACATTGGCCCTGATGGGGAATTTTACTCACTGTTTTCCAGTATGGCTGGAGCAGGCAAAGCAGTTTGAGAAAGATGATCGAGTGTTATTGATCAACTGTTTGAATACAGCGGTAGGGCGAGTCAATGAAGATACCATGTTGGAGGAGTCTTTAGCGTTGATCAAACGCTGCGAATGGGCTTGGCTGGTTGGCTTGGCATTGATGCTGATTTTTGGATAGTTAGTGCCTGTCCGGAAAGGAGGCTTCGGTTTCGCCCAAATGAAAAGTCTCCTTTTAGTATGACGTTCAAGCACATCCATGTGACACTCGCCACTGACATCCTGTCAGTGCACGCATATTAAAAGGAGACTTTTCATTCGGGCTGGTGCAGTGACAAATTTAAACGAGGTGTTTCCGGACAGACACTAGTTAGATAATTTTGGGGATAGTTAGGCGATATTGAAACTATAGCTGGGATGATACTTGATATTCAGGGTTCTGCCGTCATCCTATTGGCACTGTCATTTATGTAGAGGAATGTGCGATGAGCGATAAGCATCATGAGCTGATTATTTTGGGTTCCGGGCCTGCAGGGTATACAGCAGCTATTTACGCAGCCCGAGCCAATCTGAACCCGGTAATTATTACAGGTATGCAGATGGGCGGTCAGCTGACGACTACAACGGAAGTTGAGAACTGGCCTGGCGGTCATCCTGAGTTGCAAGGATCTGAGTTGATGGAGCAGATGAAAGAGCATGCTGAGCGCTTCGATACTCAAGTCATTTTTGATCATATTCATACGACAGAACTTGGCTCTCGTCCGTTTAAGCTTATAGGTGACCAGGGTGCCTATACTTGTGATGCGTTGATTATTGCAACGGGTGCCAGTGCTAAGTATCTGGGGCTTGATTCTGAAGAGATGTTTAAAGGTAAAGGTGTCTCGGCTTGTGCGACCTGTGATGGCTTTTTCTATCGAAATAAAGAGGTGTGCGTCGTAGGTGGTGGTAATACGGCTGTTGAAGAAGCCTTGTATCTGGCTAATATCGCCAGCAAAGTTCATATAATTCACCGTCGTGATGCCTTCCGTTCAGAAAAAATTCTCTCGGATCGACTTCTGGCAAAAGCAGAGGAAGGCAAGGTTGAGCTGCATTGGAATAGTACTTTGGATGAAGTTCTGGGCGATGAGATGGGTGTTACCGGAGTCCGTATTCGCAGTACTTTAGACGATGCTACCCAAGATCTGATGCTTGATGGTTGTTTTATTGCTATCGGGCATTCGCCAAATACCGAGATATTTGCCGGTCAGTTGGAAATGAGTGGCGGGTATATCAAGGTTCAATCCGGCCTGGATGGTAATGCAACCCAGACCAGTATTGATGGGGTTTTTGCTGCGGGTGATGTAATGGATCATTATTACCGACAAGCGGTTACATCAGCGGGTACTGGCTGTATGGCTGCATTGGATGCTGAGAAATATCTGGATGGTTTGAAGCAGTAATCAGAATCTAATCCGATGACTATAAAATGGCCAGCATCTCGCTGGCCTTTTTTATTTGGGAAGATTAACGTTCACTTCCAGAATTGAGCAGTTCCCATCGTCGTTGATATCAATCAGTAACTGATCCTGTTCGATCTCGACATATTTTCGGATAACGTTGAGAATTTCGTTTTGTAGTGCAGGCAGATAATCAGGTGCATTACGAGCGTTACGCTCGTGCGCCACAATTATTTTTAGTCGCTCTTTTGCAACATTGGCGGATTTTGGGGCTTTATCTCTACCAAAGATGTCCAATAACGCCACGTTAGCCTCCGAAAACTCGTTGGAACAAGCCTTTTTTCTGTGCTTCCAGGAATCGATGGGGTCGCTCTTCACCTAGCAAGCGAGCAACGGTGTCCTGATAAGCCTGGCCTGCGTCACTTTTTATATCCAGTATTACTGGTGTGCCATTGTTGGAAGCGTTCAGTACGGCCTGGCTTTCGGGAATAATGCCCAGCAGCGGCACCGCGAGAATCTCTTCAATATCCTGAATGCTGAGCATTTCTCCTTTGGCAACTCGTGATGGATCAAAGCGAGTAATCAATAATCTCTCTTTAACCGGGGGGAGCCCATTTTCCGCACGATGGCTTTTACTTTGAAGAATGCCCAGTATTCGGTCACTGTCGCGGACCGAGCTGACCTCTGGATTGGTAACGACCAATGCTTCATCCGCATAATGCAATGCCATTTGGGCGCCATGCTCAATACCCGCTGGAGAATCACAGATGATGTAGTCGAACGTTTGGGTCAGTTCATCCAATACGGCCTTTACGCCTTCTTTGGTCAGCGCTTCTTTATCGCGAGTTTGCGATGCAGGAAGTATGAAGAGTTGGTCACAACGTTTGTCTTTGATCAATGCCTGATTAAGGTTTGCGTCGCCCTGAATCACGTTGACAAAGTCGTAAACAACTCGGCGTTCACAGTTCATGATAATATCAAGGTTGCGCAGGCCGATGTCAAAATCAATAACGACCGTTCGATAACCTGCCTGGGCCAAGCCCATACTGACTGCTGCGCTGGTTGTTGTTTTTCCAACACCACCTTTGCCAGAAGTTACAACGATAATGGATGCCAAGATTTAATCCCTTCATCAGAAATAAAGAAGCTATGATTCAAATTAGCCGCTTGTGCAAAGTACCTTTCTTTGCTGAGCGGCCTCTGAACCATCGCCGGTAAATTACGGTGAATGTTTAATTAATGCAACAGTGAACGCTCAACGCCGTTGTTTTTTATCAATTAAATCTGTTTTTGGTCTACTGCAATGCTATATATAACCTGAATCAGTGACTCCATAGCGGCGCAGTGCGCAAGCTATTGATTCCTTTTGGCTTCCTAAATCTCAATGAACCTATGGGTGCATCTACGATTTTTGAAAAACAAATAGAAATCAAACACTTACACCCCTGCATCCACTCCGAAGTTACGGATTCAGGTTAAATATAGTCTATTTGAATACTTGCGTTATCAAGTGAGCAGCGCGCGCCTTTATCTGAATCCGCAAACTTATCCTGCAGTAAATAGGTGCCGGCAATCGCAATCAGCTCGGCAGACATTTTCTGACAAATAATATCAGCTTCGCTGTAACCGCTCGCGCCAGCTATTGCTCTGCCTCGTAATGGACCAAAGACATGAATGTAACCATCGGCAATAACTTCGGCACCGGCACTGACCAAGTTCATTACAACCAGATTAGCATCTTTCGCATAAATCTGCTGGCCAGATCGAACTGGTGTTGAAATAATTTTGGTCTGTTGTGGTGCCTGAATGGTTATTCGCTTGCCGGGCTGATTTTTGAACTCGACCCAAGCCAGATGCAGGTGATTGGTCAATGATTTATGATTGGTATGTTCGCTGGTTAGGGCGTAAGGAATCAGTTTGTTGGCCTGGCATATTTCGATAACGCCACGAAGGTCTGTAGGCTCTATCTCCTGAAGGAATGAGATATCCAGCACGACAGGCGCATTCAAAAACAAGGCCGGTGCTTTGTCGGTTGCTGCGGTAAGTTGTAGTTCAAATTGCTCGGGGTTTAGGGACAAAACAGGAATTTGGTGGCTTGCCACCAAGCGCCCTCTTATTTTCAACGCTTCAGAACGAGTGCTTTGAGGCGTCATTTGTGCTCCTCCATAAATTTTTGCAGTGCTTTTTCGCGTGCCTTCTGTTGTTGAATACGTTGATAAATGGTTGGCTCGGCGGCCCGGCTCTCGCAGTTCTGAAAGGCACAGCGCTCGCAGGTTTCATTAACATCAGATTCGCTGATTAGCGGGTCGTTCCAGAATTGTGCAGTCTCTTTGAAGCGGTCATCAATAAGGAACCCGAGTGTCATTCCGGTATTGATTTTCTCATCCAGTGCCTTGGCACGAACAACCGCAATATTAAAGAGTGTTTTGTCTTGCAGGGTAAAGGTACTGCGCTGCGCGCTGACTTGCACATCGTTGGGTTCATGGTCTGTTGCTGCGAGCAGGTTTAAGCTGGCTGTCGCGGCCCAGCGACGACAATGATGTTCGCCTGGGCCTATAGAGCGCGGTACAAAAACGTTTGTCAGGTTTAGCTCTTTACTAAGGTGGAAGGCGTTGCTATCCAAATGATGATTCAGGCGCATGTAATGCATTTTCGTCACACCAAAGTGATTCGGCATAACCTGGGACATTCGATATAAGAACATTTCCGGAGTTGAATCGTATTTGTGGATCAAGTGTGTCAGTGCGGAGCCGTCGAATTGTTTGTTTTGTAACCAGGGTTTTAGGTCTTTAACTATTTCTGTTTCTGGAATCAGCAGTGCACCGGCAAAGTAGGATGCCTTGAAATTGTTAAAAATTTGATCAAATGTCTCGACCTTTACCCAGGAAGAGGTCAGAGCACGTTCCTTCAGCTTAAGGATTCGATAACCCAATTCCCTGGCAAGAACAAACTTCTTCTGTTGAGGCTGCAAGCGTGAGTTGATCCAGAGCTTTTTGGTTGTTGGACAGATTGAGCGCAATGGTTGCAGCTCTTCGTGAGCACTGAAGTCGTCATAAGTGATTTTGCATTGAAACTCATCGCGCAGCAGTGATTCCAGCCAGCTCTGGCTTATGCCGCTGCTCAGTGCAATGCGGTTTTGCAGGCGAAAATCATTAGCAGCGGCTTCAAGCTCTTCGAAGTAGTTGTTGTGCATTTTTTGATAGGATCTCAATGAGGCAAGCAAAAAATGCTCAACATTCATATCGTAGCCGCGGCTGATTTCCAGCAGGGTACGCACAAATGCGCCGGCCTTGCTGGGGGAGTCATTGACCAGATCAAAAACATCTGCCAGACCTATACCAAACTGCTGTAACGGAAAGTCTTTTAATACAGGGGAGTTTAACAAGGCAGACAATGGATTCAGGTCTTCATCAAGCTGTAATGAAACCAGATCATCAAAAGACTTATTGAGAGCAACCGACAACTGAACAATCTTTTCAGGTTTTGGATATTTCTTGCCTTTTTCAATTTCGCTGAGATAAGAAACCGAAAGTCCCGTCTTCTCTGCCAGATCTTTCAATGAAAATCCGGCATTTTGACGGAATTGTTTTAGTTTTATGCCAAAGATGAAGCGAAGGCTTTCGCTGTTGATTTCCATTATTTGTCCAATTTCGCCACTAGCGAAAGTGATTTTAGGCTTTGCTTGGTACGAACACAACGGCCATGAAGGCCCATTTCTTAATTGTCTACAATGTTGTATGGATAATGAGCGAAATTTCGCCCTGATCATTGTCGGTAAAACGAAACAGTGAAAGAAAGTGAAAGTGTATGATAAATCGTCAGTGGCAAAGAATTTTTGCTCTGCTAACATTGACCATTGATATAGCAAGTCAAGGGACGCCAGTTAGCTTGTCGGCGGGGGAATGAATCAAGGGATTAGTACTATGGATAAAGTCAGCCGCTCACGTCGTATTCACTTCATCAGACAATATGTCTCTGATGATCTTAAGCCTGAGATCGGAATATATTTTGGCGAGCATGTATTACGGATTAATGGGCAACTTTGCTTGGTTGTGAACTCAGTCGGTGAGGTTGGTATCAGGGCATTGCACCCCTCTCTGGTGTCTGAGCTAAAAAGTGTTAGCAAAGATCGGCACTGGGTGGCTCATGGTCGCGAATATGAGCAATGGTTCCTCCTTCCTGAATCAATTGCATTGAATGATGCCAAAGTCAAAAGATGGATTAATCAGTCGGCAGATGAGGTTTATCGTTTATCATTGATCAGTGCGATACCTAATCGGCAATTGAAAGCCTGAATCAACTGTTATACAGAAACCTGAATCCGTGACTCCACAGCGGCGCAGTGCGCAAGCCATTGATTCCTCTTTGCTTCCCAAAAATTGGGGTGAACCTATGGGGGCACCTGCAATTTTTGAAAAACAAATAGAAATCAATTCTATCTGAAATGGATAGGGTTTTGGCGCCTACCCGAAACCGTTGAAACGAAAAGAGTACAGACTCAGAACCATTTGCGTCGAGTTGATATCCTAAGGTTGATTTGGTTGGCGCTGGTCATTGTTTTGGTTGCTGTCGGCCAGGCTGTATTGTTTGTTGTCGGGGTTTTGCTAATGACTTTTCTGAGTTTCATGTTTCTTGATGAAGCTCAACCAGCTACAGCGAAAGTAGAGCAGCGCTTAGAGCGCCGACGATAATCAGGCCCATCATCCCGCCGAATGGTGGGATTCTTTTACCCAGATACAGTATTTGCCAACAGATGCGTAGCAGGCTGTTACAGCTTAATGCCAGGCAAATTGCCTGCAGCGTTTGGCTGAGCGTTAATGTACCTTCCCACATTTGGCTGGTCATCAGCAAAGCGATCCATTGACTGGCAATGAAATAAACCAGCCATTTTCTTAGAAACACAACACGTTGGTTAATCAGGTTTGCGCAAAAGCCGGATGTGTAGACCAGAATAGCTAAACCCGTCTTGGATGCGGTTTGGGGCTCCAAAATAATCAGTGTTTCTGAATAGGTGAGTGCAAGCAACAAAATAATACCTGTTAAAAAGAGACTGGCGAGTTTTTGTTGGTTGGCAAGGACAAGCCAGGCCAGGCACAGGGTTGAGCAGCCTAGTGCGATAGCGGGTGCTGACAAGCGACTGAGTAACAACAGTTCTGGTACGAGGTAAGAACGTTTCCATAGGTTTGACCAGGATCTGAAGCTGATATCCAATGATGGAGTCCACCAGAAATGCATACAGATCAATATCAGCAAGCAGGTGGTTAACAGTAAAATCTCAGAGATTGGCCAGCGTTCTGCCTGGTGAGCCGTCAACCAGCCTCTCAGATGCCAGCGGTGAGGGTGAGTGTGATGGTAGATAACCAGTGCGCTGCCGCTGATTGCAATGACAGTCAGCGAGTAGATGCTGAGTGAACGTGTACTTAAGGGTTGAAGTTGCCACAATTCGGAGAGCTCACCGGTAAAGTAACCGGGAAGCAAGTAAGCTGGGGCCCAGGCAAGTACTGTAATAGCGCTTAGGGTAATAAACAGACTGGGGCGCATCCCCAGCGATCCGGCAACCAGCGGTATTATGGGGCGCAATGGGCCCAGGAAGCGACCGATGATTACTGATAACCAGCCCCATTTCTTGATAAACCAGTGTCCTTGATTCAACCAGCTTTGGTGTCGTTGCAACCATGGCCATTGATCTACTTTTCCTTGCAGATGTGTGCCTATGAGAAAACTGCTTACATCACCACTGAAACCACCGATAGCGCCAGCAATCAACAATGGAAGTAGGCCGATGTGGTAGTGATGGGCCAGGGCCATTAGAGAAAAAAGCACCACCACGCCGGGAACCAGGAGGCCCAGCAGAGCAAAAGACTCCATAAAAGAAACGATCGCAACGGCGACCAGTATTAATACGGGGGAATCATTCAGCCAGCTCATCGGCACTCGTTAAATAGTTTTGGTTTGTTGTTTGTTTTCGTCAGCTTAACCACTGTCACTTAACTCTTGCCTGAATCCGTGACTCCATAGCGGCGCAGTGCGCAAGCCATTGATTCCTCTTTGCTTCCCAAAAATCTCAATGAACCTATGGGTGCACCTGCAATTTTTGAAAAACAAATAGAAATCAAGCTCTTACACCCTGCATCCACTTTGGAGTCACGGATTCAGGTCTTGTTCTTCTTACCTGGCTGTGATTGCGGGTCATCAATGTTCTGTCTGCTTATGTTTTTCAAAAATCGCAGGCGCACCATGGGGTTCACCCCGATTTTTGGGCAGCAAATAGGAGTCTATAGTTTGCAGACTGCGCCGCTATGGAGTCACGGATTTAGGTTGAACTAAACAACAATAGGTGCCATTAAAATCTCTTCAGTCGCCTTTAGCGAATAATATTTGCATATATCTCGAGTAAAGATGTTATATCCGGTTTAAACCAATCACCAGAGCGCTATAATCAGCGTTTTATATCAAAAAAACAGTGAAACTCATGACATCCCATTCCGTAGTTGAGTATATGGACTCTCTAGGCTTGGCTGCTCGTACGGCGGCAAGCCAAATGGCAAAGGCTGATACGGCACATAAGAATCAGGCTCTTATTGCTACTGCTGAAGCGATCAATAATACGCGTGAAGTACTTATCCAAGCGAATCAGGCTGATTTGGCCGCAGGTCGTGATAAAGGCTTAAGTGACGCTATGCTTGATCGGTTGGAGCTGACCCCCGCACGTATAGATAACATGGTTGAAGGTCTGCATCAGGTCGCCAAGTTGCCTGACCCAATCGGCAGCATTACGGAAATGGATTATCGCCCGAGTGGTATCCAGGTTGGCAAAATGCGTGTGCCACTTGGTGTGATCGGCATTATTTATGAGTCTCGTCCCAACGTCACTATTGAAGCTGCCAGTCTGTGTCTGAAATCTGGCAATGCTGTTATTTTACGTGGTGGCAGTGAAGCGATTCATTCCAATACCGCACTGGCAAAGTGTATTCAGCAAGGGTTGGCCAGGGGCGGTTTGCCTGAAACAGCTGTTCAGGTTGTTGAAACCACGGATCGGGAAGCCGTCGCTCGCATGATCACTATGCCGGAGTATGTCGATGTCATCGTACCGCGTGGAGGGAAAGGGCTGATTGAACGAATTTCCAATGATGCCCGAGTACCCGTTATCAAACACCTGGATGGTAATTGCCATGTCTATATTGATGCAGAAGCCGACCCCGAAAAAGCATTGAATATTGCTTTTAATGCCAAGACTCGTCGTTATGGTGTCTGTAATGCGATGGAAACTCTGCTGGTGGATAACGCTGTTGCGGATCTGATTCTGCCCATACTAAAAGCAAAATACGATGAAAAAAACGTTGAGCTGCGAGGTTGTGAGAAAACCCAGGGCATTATTCAATGTCTCCAAGCCACTGAAGATGATTGGTACATGGAATATATTGCACCGATCCTGGCAATTCGTGTTGTGGCTGACATAGAGGAAGCCATTGATCATATTAATCGCTATGGTAGCCATCATACCGATGCGATCGTTACTGAAAATTACACCAAGGGGCGTCAGTTTCTGCGTGAGGTCGATTCTGCCTCTGTCATGATTAATGCCTCGACTGCCTTTGCCGACGGTTTTGAATATGGGTTGGGCGCTGAAATTGGCATCTCAACTGATAAAATTCATGCCCGGGGGCCGGTTGGTCTGATCGGTCTGACTTCGCAGAAATACATTGTCTTTGGAGATGGGCAGGTTCGTGAGCCCTAAGCAAAAGGTGATGGTGGTTTACGGTGGAACGTTTGATCCGTTCCATCGCGGCCATGAAGCGATCTGTCACGCTATCCTGCAGTATTCGTTCGTTCAGCAATTACGATTGATTCCCTGCCATATTCCTCCTCTTAAGGATGAAGCTACGGCGAGTTCTGAGCAGCGCCTGGACATGTTGCGGCTATGGCAAGACGGACAAGCCCGATCCGTTGTTGTCGATGATATTGAGCTTCAGCGTGATGGGCCGAGCTATACAATGGATACATTAGGGATATTACTGAATCAAAACCCTGGTACTCAAATTATTCTGGCAATGGGGGCCGATGCGTGGCAAAGCCTGCCTCAATGGCATGGCTATAGTGAATTGCAGCAGTGGGTTAATATCTGGGTTTTTGACCGGCAGGGTTCGCAACTGCCGCCTTTACAGGGGTGGACAAGGGTGACGGGCTGTAAGCAATTAATTGATATCAGCTCCGGTCACTATTTTGTTGATCAACGTGTACGGATGGACGTGTCGTCTACTGTATTGCGTGATGGTACGGAATCGCTTCGAGCACATGTGCCCGAAGCGATTTTTCGTTATATACAGGAAAATAATTTATATCTGGAAATGCATCAAAGTCTATAGCAGTCAATGGTGCTACTGGTGTTTGGACGAGCTGTCTGGTAATTAGAGGAACTATGAATACAAAAAAAGTAAAGGGGCATAATGCCCACGGAGCAGACCTGTTATCTGACTTGATTGAGGCGCTGGAGGATATCAAAGCAACTGATATTCAGGTTATCGATGTCCGCGATAAAACGACACTTATGGATACGCTGGTAATTGCATCGGGAACATCCACTCGGCACATTGCTGCGGTTGTTAGCAGTGTCGCTGAGGATATGAAAAAGAAAGGCTATATGGCAGACCATCAGGAAGGACAATCCGGTTCGGATTGGGTACTTCTGGATTTTACAGATCTGGTTCTGCATGTCATGTTGCCGGAAGCTCGGGCCCTGTATGATCTTGAGAGTCTATGGTCAGGATTATCGCCGGACTCTGAGTAACAGATGAAAATACGCATTTTGGCCGTCGGCCCTAAGATGCCCGGTTGGGTTAATGACGGTGCCAGTGAATACCTGAAGCGAATGCCGCGTGAGTTACCGGTTGAATTTGTGGCGCTAGCACTGGGTAATCGGGCCAGGAACCAGTCTGCCAGTGTCGCTATCGCTCAGGAAGGCGACACTATGCTTAACACTATTCGCGCTACCGATCATGTCGTAGCGCTTGATTTAAGTGGAAAGCCTTGGTCAACGCAGCAGTTGGCTGATCAATTGCAAGGCTGGCGTGAAAATGCCCGAGATTTGGCACTGCTGGTGGGTGGGCCTGATGGATTGGATTCTCGTTGTTTGGCACGAGCCAACCAGAAGTGGTCGTTATCCAATCTGACTTTACCGCACCCCTTGGTTCGAGTATTGCTGGCAGAGCAGTTATATCGAGCCTGGAGTATTACTCAAAACCATCCTTACCATAAGTAGCGTTGCAGTCGATGTTGAATAATTCTCTCGACAATAAAGAATTCGAGCGAAATCTGTTTTTACGACGGATGACTGTGTCGTTATTTATTGTCATCAGTATGTTTTTGATACTGATCGCTAGACTCGCCTACCTTCAAATTGTTGAGCATGAAAAGCATCAGGCGGTTTCTGACAAAAACCGTTTGGAAGTCCTACCTATCGCTCCGATTCGAGGGTTGATATACGACCGCAACGGTGAATTGCTTGCTGATAATTTGCCATCCCATACATTGAGTGTAGTGGTTGAACGTACGCCGGATGTTGATGAACTCATCACTCGTTTGCGCGAACTGATTGAATTGACAGATGATCAGATAGAGCGCTTTTATGGACGTTTAAAACAATATCGCCGCCCTTATGATCCGATTCCGCTAAAAGTTAAACTTAGCGAAGAGGAAATCGCGATGCTTGCGGCGAATCGTATTTTTCTGCAAGGTGCCCAGGTTGAGGCCGAATTGATTCGGCAATACCCATTTGGCGAAGCCTTTGCTCATGTTCTGGGGTATGTCGGACGAATCAATGAGCAGGAGTTACAGGAGTTGGATGTTGGTTCCTATGCGGGTATTCGTTTTATCGGCAAGCAGGGTGTTGAGCGTCGATATGAAAATGTTCTGCTTGGAAAGGCCGGATACCAGAGGGTGGAAACCAACGCACGTGGCCGCATTATCAAGGTCTTGGAGAAGGTTGCACCACAGCCTGGCGCAAACCTACACTTACAATTGGATCGCGCTTTACAGCAAAAGGCCTACGATCTATTGGAAGGTAAGCGAGGTGCCATAGTCGCGATTGAACCAAAGACCGGTGCTATTCTGGCGTTGGTTAGTCGCCCCAGTTTTGATCCTAATCTCTATGTGACTGGCTTCCCGGTAGCATTGTATAACCAATTACGTGACTCCAGTGATAAACCGTTTTTGAACCGAGCCATTCGAGGACAGTATCCTCCGGCTTCAACCATTAAGCCGTTTATTGCCTTGGGGGGTGTGGATGGTGGCTTTGTTACCTGGAACACCACGATGTATGACAACGGTATTTTTCAGTTACCGACTGATGACCGGATATATCGTGACTGGAAGCGGGGTGGTCATGGCAAGGTGAATTTGACGGATGCAATTGAAGAGTCCGTCGATACCTTTTTCTATGATCTTGCCTACAAAATGACGCTCGAACCCATCCATGAGGTATTGGATAAGTTTGGTTTTGGTAAAAATACTGCCTGGGATGTATATAACCCGGCTGTTGGTATTAACCCATCAAGGCAATGGAAGAAGGATCGTCATGGGTTCTCCTGGTATGCAGGAGACACCGTTAATCTCGGCATTGGGCAGGGTTATATGTTGGCAACTCCTTTACAGATTGCCACAGCCACCGCTGTACTTGCCAATAAAGGCCGCTGGATGACACCCAAGCTATTGCTATATAGCAATGATCAGGAGCTGATGGATATTCCTGATAAGGCTCAGCCTGATATTCAATTGAACAATGAAGCGAACTGGGATGCCATACATCATGCCATGAGTGAAGTGCTATATGGCAGACACGGTACGGCACGAAGAGCGGCTTTAGGGGCAAGTTACCGTTTTGTCGGTAAAACGGGTACTGCTCAGGTTGCCGAGATCAAACGTAATGCAAACGGCGAAGCACTGGGTGATGTACCGGATCGTCTGAAAGATCACGCTCTGTTCATAGCATTTGCGCCAATGGAAAATCCGACAATAGCGCTGACTGTTGTTGTGGAACACGGTGGTGGTGGTAGCAGTGTTGCAGCGCCAATTGCCAGAGCTGTACTTGATGAATACCTTTTGCGGGAGCCTGCAGATGCTGAGTGATTTCGTCCGCCATGCGCCGGACGGTGCGTTGTCCAACCGCAAAAATATCTGGCAGAGAATTCATATTGACCCTTATTTACTACTTGGGTTGGTTGCACTCACTGGATACGGTCTGTTCGTCCTTTACAGTGCCAGTGGTGCGGACTGGGGCGCTGTTTATCGCCAGGGCGCTCGCTTTCTTGTTGGTTATCTGACTTTATTTATCGTCGCGCAATTCGATCCTCGCCATTTCCAGCAATGGAGTGGCGCAGCGTACATTATTGGAGTAGTTCTGTTATCGGCTGTATTGATTATCGGGACGGGCGCCAAAGGAGCTCAGCGCTGGTTGAGCATTCCTGGCTTGTTTCGCTTCCAGCCATCAGAGATTATGAAACTCGCAGTGCCGGTTATTATGGCCTGGTATATTGCACGCTATTCGGTTCCACCCAGATTCAAGCACATCCTCGGCTCGGTTATTCTTCTGGCAATTCCATGTATGTTAATTCTGGATCAGCCCGACCTGGGAACATCAATGCTGATTGCCGCTTCTGGAATTTTTGTTATTTTTTTGGCTGGTCTTTCCTGGCAAGTAATTGGTAGCGCCTGTGTGTTGGCGATCGGTGCCTTGCCTGCGATGTGGATTTTTGTTCTGCGCGAGTATCAGAAACAGCGTGTGCTGACCTTTCTGAATCCTGAGTCGGACCCTTTAGGGGCTGGCTGGAATATTATTCAGTCCAAAACGGCCATCGGTTCTGGTGGTATCTATGGCAAGGGGTATCTTTTAGGTACGCAATCGCAGTTGGATTTTTTACCGGAGAGCCATACCGATTTCATCATTGCCGTACTAAGTGAAGAGCTGGGCTTTATTGGTGTCATGGTATTGCTGAGTATCTACGCCATTATCGTTGTGCGCGGCATACTGATCTCGATTCGAGGGCGCGATAATTTTTGCCGACTTTTGGCTGGTTCATTATCACTGACCTTTTTTATTTACATATTTGTAAATATTGGCATGGTCAGTGGGCTGTTACCAGTGGTTGGCGTACCCTTGCCTCTGGTCAGCTATGGTGGAACTTCTATTGTGACTCTGATGGCCAGCTTTGGTATTTTAATGTCGATCAGTACGCATGAACGTGGATAGGGTGAGTGTTTTGGTTAGCCACACGGTAATCAGAAGTATATGTTCCGCCATTTTGATGGTGGTTTGTTCAGCAGTGTCCGCTCAGGGTTTTTTGTCTTTTGAAAGGACCCAATTGGCGATTGATAAACTGGTCAATGAGTACGGGCTCGACAAAAACCAGGTTGAAGAGTGGATGGCGCGAGGAAAGTATCATGAAACTTCCGTCAGCAATGCGGCTGCGCCGGTAGAGCAGACTAAATCTTATGCTGAATATCGTCCTATGTTTCTGTCATGGCATGTCATATGGCAAGGGCGTCGCTTTGCCAGCAAATATCATGATCAACTGCTGCACTCTGAACAGCAGTATGGTGTTCCGGGTAATATAGTTGTTGCCATTATTGGTATTGAAAGTCGCTATGGTTTCACGAAAGGCAAGCACCGTACTTTTGATGCACTGGGGAGCCTTGCCGTAACTGAAGGACGTCGCGCTGATTACTTCATGCGTGAATGGGTCAAATTTATTGCCATGTTGCATCAGCAGGGCATGGATCCTCTCGATATGAAGGGGTCTTATGCTGGTGCAACTGGTTACTCTCAATTTATGCCATCCAGTTATGAAGCTTATGCTGTCGACCTTGACCAGGACGGAGATATCGATATCTGGAACGACCCCATTGATTCGATTGGGTCTGTCGCTAATTACCTGAAAGAAAACGGCTGGAAGGCCGGTCAGCCTGTTCTGTCTAAAGCAACTGTTGCCGAACTGGAACCAGGCCTGAGTATTAATACTTTCAGTCGCGACCGTAAAATGCCACAGATTCTTGCCGCTGGCTGGAAAATTGAAGCCCCCTTTGATACCGACTGGTATGTTTTTCCTGTCAGGTTAGAGACAGATGAAGGGCCTCAGTATTGGCTCGGCTATCGTAATTTCTGGTCGATTTCACGCTATAATAGATCCATATCCTATGCAATGGCGGTCTATCAGTTAGCGGAGGCCATTGCCGAGTCGGATTCGGGTGAGGAATCAGAAAACTGATGAAGAAGTTGTTTCGGCTGTCTTTGTTTGCCGTCATTATTATTGTCTTGACTGGTTGTTCATCAAAATTCATATCACAAGAAGCAATGTTAAGCGGCCAGCCTTCCCGCTACAGTATTGATCAGGACAGGGCGCCCGATATTGCTCTTAACGAAAACCAGATTGAGCTGACCTCTCCTCGCAAAGAACCACTGTCCAAGCATGGAAATAAAACTCCCTATACCGTTAATGGAAAAACCTACAACCTGTTGAGCTCAGCCGACGGGTACTCTGAGGTTGGTATTGCCTCATGGTATGGCGCCAAGTTCCACGGTCATTCAACGTCAAGTGGTGAAACATTTGATATGAACAAGATCAGTGCGGCCCATAAAACCTTACCGCTACCAACCTGGGTGCGTGTTACCAATCTTGATAACGGACGGTCCATTCATGTCAGGGTCAATGATCGAGGCCCATTCCATGCGGGAAGAGTCATAGATCTGTCCTACGCTGCTGCCGTAAAGCTAGGTTATCAGGATAAAGGGATCGCGCGAGTAAAGGTTGAAGCCCTCTCTGGTGCTGAACTTAACACTGAATCTTACTATGTTCAGATGGGCGCATTTGGTGACAAGTCTACTGCAATTGCATTGAAAAAAAGGTTGCAGGACCAATTGAAAGACAAAGTTAGGGTTTATCGTGGCGACCTTTATCGGGTACGTATCGGACCGGTGACTTATGATCGGGCAATTGCATTGCAACAGCATTATACCGGTGATGAATTTGGCAGGCCGCTACTGATTGCGAAACAATAACATTCCATCAGGGTGTAATCTGCTATTCGGCTGGTACAATGGCCGCTTTAAAATTTTCTCATAGCATATAAATACATTGAAATCTAAATTAGGATCGCTCGTGAAAGTCAAAAAACTTTTCAAACACGTCGGCGCTTTGGTAGCTGGTTTGGTCGCGACACTAGCCGTCGCAGAACCCATTATTCCCGCGGCTCCGCAACTGGCGGCCGTCTCCTATGTGCTGGTTGACGGAGAAACCGGACAGGTGCTGGTTGCTAATAATGAACATCAGGAAATGGCACCGGCAAGTTTGACGAAATTGATGACCAGTTATGTTGCGGAACGCGAGATTCTGGAAGGGCGCATGGCATTGACTGACGAGACTCTGGTTTCTGAAAAAGCCTGGAAAATGCCTGGTTCCAGAATGTTTATTGAAGTAGGTGATTTGGTCAGTATTGAAGACCTGTTACGAGGCATCGTTATCTCATCCGGCAACGATGCTTCCGTTGCTATGGCTGAGCATGTTGCAGGCACTGAAGATCTGTTTGCTCAGATCATGAACAAACACGCTGAGAAACTGGGAATGAAGAACACCCATTTTGCCAATGCCAGCGGTCTTCCTCCCAAGAACGGTGAGCGTCATTATTCATCTGCTTACGACCTCGCACTTCTTTCCCAAGCCATTATTTACAATAACGCGAAATTTTATCCGATCTATTCCGAGCGCAGTTTCAAGTATGGACCTGTATCAGCGCAACCCAATCGTAACCGTCTATTGGGAACCAACCCTGACGTTGATGGTTTGAAAACCGGGCACACAGAGGAAGCTGGTTATTGCCTTGCGGCATCAGCGAAACGTGATGGCATGCGGTTGATCAGTGTCGTAATGGGGACTCGATCAGAGGACGCCCGCGCACAGGAAACCCAAAAACTATTAACCTATGGCTTCCGGTTTTTTCGTACTGCCGAAGTTCATAAGGGCAACACCGAATTACATTCAATGCGCATTTGGGGTGGTCAATCCAAGCAGTTGCCCCTGGGGTTGGAAGAAGACTTGAAGCTGACTATAGCCCGAGGTGCGGAAGATTTGATTACAACGCAACTCAGTCTCGATCCCGTGGTAAAGGCTCCAATTGCTGCCGGTCAGGTGATGGGGGAAATGATTGTTTCTGTCGATGGTGAAGAGGTTGCTCATAAACCGGTAATTGCTTTACGGGCGGTTGACAAAGCAGGCTTTTTCGCCCGAATCTGGGATCTTATTCTGCTGTTTGTTCATAATCTATTTGCAAACTGAGATCGCTATGACGCAGCCTCCTCCTAAAATCGAGTTTCCTTGTGACGACTATCTTATTAAGGTAGTTGGTGAGGTTCATCCAGAATATAAACCATTTGTTACTTCAGTGCTGAGCAAGTATGACGCCACGGTGACAATCGAACGTTTTTCTGAAAACCTGAGTAAGAATGGGCGTTTTGTAAGTTTGACAATACGAATGCGGATTGAAGAGGAAGCGCATTTGACGTTGTTGTTTGAAGAGCTTAAGACAAACCCTCTGGTGAAAATGGTGATATGAGCAATGTCCTCAATAACGAGGTGATTATCCGTCAGCTTGGCCGGGTTGATTACGAAACTACCTGGCGTGAGATGCAAGCATTCACTCTTGGCCGGGCTGCTACTGCCATAGATGAAATCTGGCTATTGGAACACAATCCTGTATTTACCCAAGGGCAAGCTGGAAAGGCAGAGCATCTGCTAAAACCTGGTGATATCCCGGTTATACAGGTGGATCGTGGTGGACAAGTGACCTATCACGGCCCGGGACAGATGGTCGCTTATGTGTTACTGGAAATGAATCGGATTGGTTCTGATGTTCGTAAGCTAGTGAGTGCCATGGAAAACAGTGTTGTTGAAACGCTAAAGGTTTATGGCGTTGAATCCGCTCCCAGGCCTGATGCGCCAGGTGTTTATGTTGATGAGCAGAAAATTTGCTCATTAGGGCTACGTATCAAGAAGGGGCGTAGCTTCCACGGCTTGGCGTTGAATCTGGATATGAATCTTGAACCTTTTATGCGTATCAATCCATGTGGATATGCAGGATTAAAAATGACGCAATTGTCGAACTATGTCGACGATGTATCGATGCATATTGTTATGGAGCAGTGGGTAAATGCCTTTTGTTCTCAGTTAGGTATGCAAGCAAAATGGGTGAATGTCGATGACTAATGTAAAAGCAAATAAGGATCGCGGAATAAAACTGCGCGGTGCGGACAAGACTGACCGAATTCCGGTGAAAATTATTCCGACTGAAGAGTTACCAAAAAAACCGGACTGGATTCGAGTTCGTATGCCAGCGTCACCGCAAGTTAGTCATATTAAGAAGAAGCTGCGTTCGCACGGCCTACACTCGGTTTGCGAAGAAGCCAGTTGCCCCAATTTAGGTGAATGTTTTAACCATGGCACAGCAACGTTCATGATTATGGGGGACATCTGTACGCGGCGCTGTCCTTTTTGTGATGTTGCGCATGGTCGGCCCAATCCATTGAACGAAAATGAACCGAGAGAGCTGGCTACCGCTATTGGCGATATGATGCTGAAATATGTGGTTATCACTTCTGTGGATCGTGATGATCTGCGTGATGGTGGTGCCGCCCATATTACTGAATGTGTTCGCGAAGTTCGCAAATCCACGCCTGGTATTAAAATTGAAACCTTGGTTCCAGACTTTCGCGGTCGACTAGAGACGGCCGTAGATATCATGTCTGCTGCGGCACCAGATGTCTTTAATCATAATCTGGAAACAGTTCCTGCATTGTATAAAAAGGTCAGACCGGGTGCTGATTACCATCATTCACTGAAGTTGTTGCAACGATTTAAACAGAAAAATCCTGATGTTCGCACAAAGTCTGGCCTAATGGTTGGTTGTGGTGAAACACTCGATGAAGTCAAAGAAGTTATGCGTGATCTGCGTAAACACGATGTCGATATGGTTACCATTGGGCAGTATTTGCAGCCTTCTAAACATCACCTGCGAGTTGAACGCTTTGTTCATCCTGATGAGTTTAAAGAGTTGGAGGTCTATGGCTATGAACTTGGCTTCGAGAATATAGCCTCCGGCCCTCTAGTACGTTCTTCGTATCATGCTGATTTGCAGGCAAAAGGAGAAAGTATTGTGAATCACAACGATAAACTGGACTGAACAACGCTATTCTGTACTGAGAGGGCTGTACGGCTACCAGGATTCCCGCCATCAAGGAATTCCCCAAAGAGATGACAGATACTGGCGGGTAGACTGGTTCGGAGCTGTACAGAGAAACCTCGGTATCCGAAAATGAGACGTCCTGGGCGGATTGAAGGAACCAGAGAACTGGTCGTCTGGGCGAATTACATTGTTGTATATGAAGTGGACGCTTTTACTATCCGAATACTGCGGGTGTTACATGCAGAACAACAGTGGCCACCGGCATCACACTGAGGTCGTACATTATTCTGTGTTTGTGGGCTGGTGACTTTCTAGCCATTCTTGTACCTTGCGCACCGGCATAAGAATCCAATCAGTACAAAATATCGTTGTAAAAATGGCTCTTCAGTACAGACGAGCGTTGTAATTTACAACAGCATCCCTGCTGTGAATGCCCCCGAAAAAATGAGTCAGTATCCAATGCTCAGCCGATGGTTCACTACGCAACCTGGATATTAGACAGGACGGGCTTCACAGGGCAAAAAACAGATCAGATCAACCTGTAAAATTCATTGAGAAACGGTACTAGCTAGTGCCTGTCCAGAAAGGAGGCTTCGGTTTCGCCCAAATGAAAAGTCTCCTTTTAGTATGACGTTTAAGTGCATTAATGCGATACTCGCCACTGATGTCTTGTTGGTGAACGTATACTAAAAGGAGACTTTTTATTCGGGCTGGTGCAGTGCCAAATTTAAACGAGGTGTTTCCGGGCAGACACTAGCTAAAAAAGGCGAAATATTCGCCTTTTTTCTTTTCAAATGCATGATTCTGGCTAAAATGGCTGTATATTTATACAGCTTGTGTGCGCCATGATACGCAAAATTATTCATATTGACTGTGACTGTTATTACGCAGCTTTGGAGATGCGCGATTTTCCCGAGTTGCGTGGGCGACCTATAGCGGTCGGAGGGAGTGGGCCTCGGTCGGTCTTGTCTACATGTAATTATGAGGCCAGAAAATTTGGTATTCATTCTGCAATGCCGTCACAGAGAGCATTGGCGCTTTGTCCTGGTTTGATAATTCAAGCACATCGTTTTGAAGTTTATCGGGATGTTTCTGAACAGATTCGCCATATCTTTGCACGTTATACTGATTTGATAGAACCCTTATCTCTGGATGAGGCATATCTGGATGTATCAGATTCAACCTGGTTCGGTGGCAGTGCCACCATGTTGGCTGAGCACATACGTCAGGAAATATATCAGCAAACTGGAATTACTGTATCAGCTGGCGTTGCACCAAATAAGTTTGTGGCAAAGGTGTGTTCAGACTGGAACAAACCGAATGGCTTGTTCGTTATCACGCCTGCCCAGATGACGGATTTTTTACATACTTTGCCGGTTAAGAAAATTAGCGGTGTTGGTAAGAAATTTAACGAACGCTTAGCTGGCTATGATATTTTTACCTGTGGTGATGTTTTGAGCTGGCCCTTGCCAAAACTGATTGAGCATTTTGGTAAAAGTGGTTTTTGGCTTCACCAACGTGCACGAGGGATTGATAATCGCCGGGTTGGCGGGCGTAATGAGCGGAAATCGCTCAGTACGGAGCATACCTATGTCAGTGATTTGTTTGGCGAAGATGAAAGAAAGAAAAAGATTCTTGAACTCTATCAAAACCTTGAGAATCGCTTGGCAAAACGTCCGCATCCCGCATTTAAAAGTATATTTGTGAAAGTCAGATTCAGTGACTTTACCACGACCACTATTGAGCGGGGCTGGTCACTGAATCATGATAATGTCATTAAACTGATGAATGCTGCTTCACTGAAAAGCAATCTAGGCATTCGTTTGCTAGGGCTCGGTGTTCGCTTTAATGACCGAGCCTCGCAGGCACAGATTGACCTCTGGCCTGAGAATGCCTGATAGCAACAACCTTAGATCAGCCTCAATCCAACTGTATTTAACCTAACTGGCTTTTCTATGTTCTGACTGGGTATAGATTCTTTCCATTAAGTGCCCATTGAGCCGATAAAGAGCATCACCCAATTGAGACTTTAAGGATGTATATGCGTCAGTATTGGCAACAAACGGGAAGTATTCAGCGTTTGTTACAAACAGACGAAAGTCGTCAGGGCGCGATAACCAAAACTCGTTATAAGCTTGGTTTTTATCATCCGCACTTTGCATTTTTGACTCAAGGTGGGGCGCAACTTCTTCCCAGAGCCCTGCGACGATTTCTTGTTTGTTCTTAAAGTAATAATAGATTGACGGCGCTGCGCAGCCGGTTTCTGCTGCAATTTTGCGCAGTGACAATTTATTAATTCCCTGTTCAGTCAGGACTTTTCTTGCAGATTCCAGAATATTTTCTTTTTTGATCATGGCCGCTTACTTCAAAAATTGATAACACCGTTTTAAAAATTAGCAGTCGATCTCGGTTTACGCTAATCAGAAGCGTTTATTTTTGTAAAGGGAATTGTCAACAAATATTGATACCAGTAGCACAAAAAACAAGTTTGATTCATTTTGGCCGTTGATTGGTCACGCAGAGCAAAACATAACTCCAAAATATCAGGAATTAGATAGGTTAAAACAGTAGACCTATCTAATGTAAAAAGAGACCATACTTAGACATAAATGGAACCTGAATTTGTGACTCCATAGCGGCGCAGTGCGCAAGCCATTGATTCCTCTTTGCTTCCCAAAAATTGGGGTGAACCTATGGGTGCACCTGCAATTTTTGAAAAACAACGTTACGGCATAGGTATTATTCGGAAAAACGGCAGCTCACTCTTCGAGAAGCCCTCCAGAAGTCCGCCGCTTCGTTCCAGCTCTTGACAAGGGAGGGGGCATTGCCTTCGAGCTGCGCCTCGCGGTGAACATCTGGAGGTGCTTTCTTAATATGGTTTTTATTCAACACGCTCTAAGGATATTTGCGCATGTTAAATGATAAATGGTTCAGAATGTAATAAATTGCTAAGTCGTTCTCACCCTCAAGTTTCTATTCTTGAAGAAACGAGGTTCGAGACTATCCTAACCACTAATGAAAGTTCAATAAGATGTGAAGGAGCCAGTGCATGGCCACCATTTTGATTGTTGACGATTCTCCAAGTCAGATCGCCAATTTTACTAAAATTCTAAACAAACACGGCTATGAACACATGGTTGCAGAAGATGGCGCCTCAGGCGTTGCATTGGCTAAGAGTGTCAAGCCGGATTTGATTTTGATGGATGTTGTAATGCCAGAGCTGAACGGATTTCAGGCCACTCGAAAACTGACTCATGATCCTGACACCAAACATATACCCATTATCATGGTAACAACGAAAGATCAGGAAACTGATCGAGTTTGGGGGCAGCGGCAGGGGGCCAAAAGCTTTATGGTCAAGCCTGTCGAAGAAGCTGAATTGATCAAAGAAATCAAAAAGTATATTGTCTAACCCCCTACCACCATCAGGCTCTGTTGCGCGGCGCTGAGAGTCTGAAATACCTGCTCAATGTGTCTTAATTGCTGAGTTAGCTGATAGGATGTTGATTCATTCAGTGCTTCACTCACTCCCTGTATCACCGATTGCTCAGGTTTTTGTTCTGTTAAGCGATTTAAAAGTGCCTGATGGTGAATAGACAGTAATCCGTATTCATATAATTGCTGATTGATGGGGCCAGATTTTGCCAGTTTTGTTGCTTGTTCCGGCAAGGATTGGGCGATCCAATTGAAAACTTCCCTTTTTGTACTGATTGAAACCTGGTTATCGAGTGATCCATCAGTGGCACGGTCATCTGCGTTGAGTGCCGCAGTATCTGTCTGTTGCACCCGGCCAGCGATATTCTGGTGTTTTTCATAGGCTTGTAATGAACTGGCAAGAAGATCCATAAGCAAGAGCGTATATATAGGTTTATTTTTGGATCAGCAATGAATATGCCCGGAAGGAAAGTCTGTTTTAAAGTTATGGAATATTTTACCTGAATCTGTGATTTCAGAGTGGATGTAGGGTGTAAGAGCTTGGTTTCTATTTGTTTTTCAAAAATCGCAGGTTCCCCCCGATTTGGGGAAGCAAAGAGGAATCAATGGCTTGTGCACTACGCCGCGATAGAGTTTCGGATTCAGGTTTTAGTGTTATTGGATATAAAAAAGAAAAAGTAGGACAACGAACCTGCCCTGGGCTTCGCTTATTGGATTTGAACTGAGAAGTGCTTAACAAAAACTCGCCTGTTGGCGAGTTTTAAATTTTAGCTATCCCGATAATTACGCTCTTGCATTTCCTGGCGCTGTTTTTCCTCAGCACATAAGGTTGCAGTGGGGCGTAACAGTAAACGCCTGATACCAATGGGATCGCCAGTGACTTCACAAAAACCGAACTCATCATTATCAATACGTTTTAATGCCTGATCAACCTTAGGTAGCAGCTTGGTTTGGCGATCAATGAAACGCAATGCCATTCGGCGCTCTTCTTCAATTGCGGCCTTGTCCAGTTCATCTGGTTCATTTTCAAAGCTGGCCAATTGAGCGCGTGCATTGGCAAGCGACTCACGTACTTCTTCGGCCTGTTGTTTTAATAGATTTCTGAAGAACTCAAGCTGTTCTTCATTCATATATTCATTATCGGAAGCGGCCAACAATTGTTCTTCAGTCAGCATAGCTTTAATTCCCATCTTGTCATTTGCGACCTCAAATTATAGCTGCTAAAGCTTATTGAAGCGCGATTTCCGTGAATTTAACCAGCGCAATCCGAGGATTGCTGAAGGCGTCAATACATTCCAGTCGTCAAAAGACGGCGCATCATATATCATTGCTGACTTTGTTGAAATAGGGCAAATTCCAACAATTCCAGAGAAATAAGTGTAGGCATCCTTCATTGGGCATGACGAGTGCCGACGTCATAAAGGCCTGTTTCTTTCCTGCATTGTCTACCCCGATACAGCATTGCTAATAGCTGGGCGGTATTGTTGGTTGCCCTTCACCGATTATATTTCTGTGCTGGTGACTTAACTGCCAGTCATATGGAGCATTGATTATTGTGGAACGAGTTATTCGTCTGGTTATTTCCTGTCCAGATCAGGTTGGTGTTGTTGCCCGGGTTTCCGGTTTCCTGGCGCAATACAACGGTAGCATCCTTGAGGCGAACCATCATGCTGATTTGGAGCAGGGTTGGTTTTTTATGCGCAACGAAATAAAAGCCAGTTCTTTACCTTTTGGTGTTGAAAGGCTGGCCGAGGCATTTCAACCGATTGCTGATGATTTGAATATGGCGTTCACCATGGTTGACACACAGCGGAAGAAGCGGGTGGCCTTAATGTGTTCACGCGATAGTCACTGTTTGGCTGATATATTGAACCGATGGCACAGTGGTGACCTTGATTGTGATATTCCCTGCGTTATTTCCAATCATGATGATCTGCGTGGCTTGGTTGAGTGGTATGGCATTCCTTACTTTCATATCCCGGTTGATCAGGCTGATAAACAACCTCACTTTGATGCGCTGGAAAGTGTTATCGCCGAGCATGATGTCGACGTCGTGGTTCTTGCACGTTATATGCAGATTTTGCCAGAGGGCGTGTGCGAAAAATTTCCCCATCAAATTATCAATATTCACCACAGTTTCCTGCCTTCTTTTATTGGTGCCCGGCCATACCATCAGGCTCATGATCGTGGTGTAAAACTTATAGGTGCGACCTGTCACTACGTAACCAAAGAGCTGGATGCCGGACCGATTATCGATCAGGATGTTGTGCGCATTTCGCATCGGGATATTGTTGAAGATATGGTGCGTCTGGGGAAAGATTGTGAAAAATCGGTATTAGCGCGTGGTTTACGCTGGCATCTTGAGGATCGGGTTCTAGTTCACGGTAATAAGACAGTGGTATTTTCATGATGGGATTTTTTAAGACGATATTGAGTGTTGCTGTAACAGCTGCAGTTGTACCTGCTGTGATGGCTGTTGAGGTTAAGCCAACGGGTCAGTTTCAGGCCCAGATCAGCTATTATCATACCGATGTTGAAGATAGCACCGGTTGGGCCTTGGAGATGCCTGATAATTTTTTTGGTATAACTGCCGTTGAGCAGTTGGCAAATTCCGTCATTCTTGGAACTGTTGAGCTGGGTTTTGAACCCTTGGCTGATGATGCACTGACACCTGAAGTGCAGCAGGCCTATATGGGGTGGAATCAAAGTGTTTTTTCGCTGGCCGCAGGTCGTATGAAATCGTTGGAAGAGACTTATATTGTTGACTATGCCGGCTATTTGAAAGGCTTGGATAGGGGAGGCTTGCAGGCGGCAGCCTATATTCAGCCATTCGAATCTGAAGCGGTTCGTCTAACCACCCAGGCTGGTCAATCTCTCTCTTTCAGTGGACAGATGCAGATGGATCCTGATACACCGGAGGCTCTCTGGAGCCTGGCCGCACTGGCATCTACAACGGAGGGGACTGTTTCAGTTACGTATCGTAACGTCCCTGATGAATCAGCCCTTTGGGGCATGCAAATGACCTGGGTGTCAGGCACTGTATCGCTTTCCGGTGCTTATATGTATCAGGATGAAATGCTGGGTTACGACATTGATTTGAGCATGCTGTCCAATGGCTCGGAAGGGTTTATAGGATACAGTCGTAGTAAAGACGATGGTAAACGCTGGCAGTTAGGTATTCATCAGAATCTGGCTCAAACGATTACAAGTTATTCTGAACTTCTGTGGTTGCCGGACGATAGTTCCTGGCAATGGACGACCGGTTTTCAACTAACCTATTAGGCTGATTATTCATTCAATGTCCCGGAAATACCGGGACATTTGCTTCTGGTAACTGATCAAGCCGGTCAGGTTCTATCTGTTTTTCCTCTGTTGGATAGGCTAATTTGAGTTTCTCGTAAAATCTACGAATGTTGGCGACGTACACGACTGGTTCTGAACCTCTTGCGTACCCATGCCGTGTCCACGGGTAGTAATCTTTCAATGCAAGTTTTGGCAAATGTTTGCGCACTTCAATCCATATATCTGGATTATCGCCTAGCGCCTCAGTGATTTTCCGGGCATCTTCCAGGTGACCAGCTCCGACATTATAGGAAGCCAGAGCGAACCAGGTTCTGTCAGGCTCGGTAATGCGTGAAGGTACTCGGTTTTTCAGTGAGGTCAAATATTGAGCACCTGCTTTGATGGACTGAGCCGGATCCAGGCGATTGGTGATACCAACTTCAGCAGCGGTATTCCGTGTCACCATCATTAAACCACGGACGCCAGTTGGTGACTTGGCATTGGCACGCCAGTGGCTTTCCTGGTAAGCAATGGCGGCCAGCAGGCGCCAGTCAATGGCATAATCTTTAGCGTATTGCTGAAATAGCTTTTCAAGTCCTGGTAATCTGTTTTTCATGTGTTTGGCGAAAGTCAGGTTGTCCACATAATTAAACTCCAGTGCCTCGCCCTGGTAGCGGTCCTCCATTTGACTCAGTACTCCATTTTTCCTCATTTGGCTGAGTACTCTGTCTACCTTGCAACTCAATGACTGATCTTCATTTGGTTGAAACAGGATCCGAATATTTCGTTCAGGGAAATTCAAAGGCGTGAAGCTTAAGTCCGGGAAGGCATGCTGTTGCAAGCGAAAGTCTCGTTCATCAACCAAAGCCTGCTCCAATTCCTGCAGTTCAACCAGAGTAAACAATTCAGCGCTCAGTCTTCCGCGCTCGTATATTTGGTCACTGTTGGTCAGGTTTATGCGGTAAATCAGTTTCACCCATTGAGGTTGCTGGCAATGCCATATCAACGGCGCCAACTTCCAATGCGCGGTATAAATCATCAATATCACGTACTGCGAATATCTGGATAGGGATATCAAGTTGTTGTTGTAGATCGATAAGTAAATCGTTTTCAAAACCGGAGAATTTCTGACCGCTAGGCCAATAAATGCCCTCGCTTTCACGTATAGCCACATTCAGTTGGCCTCGCTGGGTCACTTGATCCCAGTGGCTGTTCCAATGGATGCCGGATGCAATAAGGTGAGTTATTAAGCCGAGTGATATCAGAGACAGCAATAGTCTGAAAATATTTTTAACCGGATTAACCCAATAGATTCGCATCTGATTCCTACCACTGAACCGCATCTGCCATTTTAACCATAAATCTATTACTATACGCGCCGAATTTTCCTCTCTCATTCGCCTACACAGGTTCAGATAAATGTTGACGCTTCGCGGAAATCCTTCTTTATCTCAATTTCGTCGCAATCGCCTTTTAACTCGACTACAAGCCTTATTGCCAGACATTCAGGATGTCTATGCAGAGTTTGTGCACTTTGTTGATCTCCAGCAGAGTTTGTCGGTGGCAGAAGAAAATGTACTTGATCAGTTACTTAATTATGGGCCTAAAGAATCAGTTGAAGAATTAACTGGTCAATCTATATGGGTAACGCCCAGAGCGGGTACTATTTCTCCATGGGCGAGCAAGGCAACTGATATCGCCCATAATAGCGGATTAACCTCAATCCATCGTGTTGAGCGCGGTATTCGCTATTGCATTCGAGCATCACAGGCACTGTCAGAAGCAGAATTGAAGATTGTCAGTACTGCACTGCATGATCGCATGACCGAGACCTATTATATAGTCGCGCCACAGCAGGAACAGTTATTCGCTGTTCATGAACCAACACCATTTGCGCGTGTTGATATTATGCACGGTGGGCGACCAGCCTTGGTGGAAGCCAATCAAATATTGGGGTTGGCGCTTGCTGATGATGAAATGGATTACCTGGTGACTGCATATCAGGAACTTAAGCGAAACCCGACTGATGTTGAGTTAATGATGTTCGCACAAGCTAACTCGGAACATTGTCGGCACAAAATTTTTAATGCTGATTGGACCATTGATGGTGAGCAGTCACCCTGGTCATTATTCAAAATGATCAAAAACACCTTTGAGAACAACAGCGAAGGTGTGTTATCGGCATACAAGGATAACGCCTCGGTGATCGAAGGTTATCGCGGTCGTCGTTACTATCCGGATACCGATCATCAGTACCGCTATCATGAAGAAAATATCCACATACTGTTTAAAGTTGAGACTCATAATCACCCAACAGCGATCGCCCCCTTTGCCGGTGCCGCCACAGGGGCTGGTGGTGAAATTCGTGATGAAGGCGCCACGGGCGCCGGTTCCAAGCCCAAAGCCGGTTTAACTGGCTTTACCGTTTCAGATTTACGTATTCCCGGTTTTGAACAGCCCTGGGAAAGCGTATACGGAAAGCCTGGTCGCATCGTCAGCGCACTGGACATCATGATTGATGGGCCTTTGGGTGGTGCTGCCTTTAACAATGAATTTGGTCGCCCGAATCTGGTGGGGTATTTTCGTACCTTTGAACAGGCTGTCGCTGGCGTCAATGGCACGGAAGTGCGCGGTTATCACAAGCCGATTATGATTGCCGGTGGGTACGGTAATATCAAAGAAGAGCATGTTGATAAGGCCTGGGATGCTATCCCGGTGGGTGCAAAGCTGATTGTTCTGGGTGGCCCGGCTATGCAGATTGGTCTGGGAGGCGGTGCGGCCTCGTCTGTTGACAGTGCTGAGGGCAATGAAGATCTGGATTTTGCGTCTGTTCAGCGTGGCAACCCTGAAATGGAGCGCCGCTGTCAGGAAGTGATCGACCGCTGTTGGGCCATGGGAGAATATAACCCGATCAGTTTTATTCATGACGTTGGTGCTGGCGGTTTATCCAACGCGTTTCCAGAACTGGTTGCTGACGGTGGCCGGGGTGGTGCCTTTGAATTACGTGATATTCCCAATGATGAGCCGGGTATGGCGCCGTTGGCGGTGTGGTGTAATGAATCGCAAGAGCGCTATGTACTGGCTGTAGCGCCAGAACAGATGGATACCTTTGATGCCTTGTGCCAGCGCGAACGCTGCCCTTATTCCGTCATTGGCACCGCGACTGAAGAGAAACATCTAAGCGTCTCGGATCGACATTTTGATGATAGCCCGGTCAGCATGCCGCTGGATGTGTTGTTAGGTAAACCGCCAAAAATGTCACGTGCCTTTAACCGTGAAGAGTTTTCACGGGATAAGTTCAGCACTAAGGGGCTTGATATCACCGACGCGGTTGATCGGGTGATGCACCTGCCTTCAGTCGCCAGTAAAAGTTTTCTGATCACTATTGGTGACCGGTCCATTACCGGTACTGTGACTCGTGACCAGATGGTTGGCCCGTGGCAGATTCCGGTTGCTGATGCCGCTGTCACCAGTTCTGCTTTTCAAGGTTATGCAGGTGAAACCATGGCAATGGGTGAGCGAACACCGGTTGCATTAATTAATCCCGCAGCGTCAGGTCGTCTGGCTGTCGCAGAAACATTGACCAATCTTGCTGGCTCGGCAATCGGTGAGATGAAAAAAGTACGCCTTTCTGCCAACTGGATGGCTGCAGCCGGTCATCCGGGTGAAGATGAAGCTCTGTATGACACCGTCAAGGCCGTCGGTCTTGAACTGTGCCCGGCTCTTGATCTGACCATTCCGGTTGGTAAGGACTCTATGTCCATGCGCACAACCTGGCAGGAAGGAGGTAAAGACAAGTCTGTCACTGCGCCGATGAGCCTGATTATTACCGGTGTCGCACCTGTCGAGGATGTCCGAAAAACGGTCACGCCGGAGCTGAAAATAACCGAGGAACCGAGCGATCTGATCCTGATCGACCTGGGCAATGGTCAGAATCGTTTGGGTGGCTCAGCGCTGGCACAGGTTTACCGTAAGGTCGGCGCAATATCTCCAGATGTTGATAACGTTGAGGATCTGAAAGCTTTTTGGGCGGTTGTTCAGGGACTTGTTCGGGATGAAAAGCTGTTGGCTTATCATGATCGTTCCGATGGTGGTTTGTTTGCCACAGTCGTTGAAATGGCTTTTGCCGGTCGTACCGGTGTGGATATCCATACTGACTGGTTTGCTGGTGACGATGTTGTTGCTGCATTGTTCAGTGAAGAACTCGGTGCTGTCATTCAGGTTCGTCAGTCAGAGACGGAAGAAATTCTGCAACAGTTGTCTGCGGCGGGACTGGGCGAGTTTTCCGCAGTCATTGGTCATCTGAATGATGATGACTATATTCGGGTTAATGGCCAGAATGATGAGCTTTATGTGAAGCCTCGCACGGATGTGCTGCGACAGTGGAGTGAAACCAGCTACCGAATGCAGGCGTTGCGAGACAACGCTGATTGCGCTTTGCAGGAATATGATCAGTGGCTGGATGCCAATGACCCTGGTTTGAGCGCAGCATTGAGCTATGACGTTAACGATGATATCAGTGCGCCGTTTCTGAACATTGGGGTTCGACCTAAAGTCGCGGTATTGCGTGAGCAGGGCGTTAATGGACAGATTGAAATGGCCGCCGCTTTTGATCGTGCCGGGTTTGATTCTATTGATGTTCACATGAGCGATATTATCAGCGGCCGGGTCAGTTTGGATGCATTCAACGGTTTGGTTGCCTGCGGTGGTTTCTCCTATGGTGATGTGCTCGGTGCAGGTGAGGGCTGGGCTAAGTCCATTCTATTCAACGACGGTGCCAAACGGCAGTTTGAACAGTTTTTTCAGAATCCAAATACCTTTTCGTTGGGGGTCTGTAATGGCTGTCAGATGATATCCAACTTACGCAGTATGATTCCCGGTGCGGAGGTTTGGCCGCACTTCGTTCGCAATCAGTCTGAGCAGTTCGAAGCGCGCACAGTCATGGTTGAAATCCCTGAATCGCCATCAATATTTCTGAACGGAATGCAGGGCTCCAGAATGCCGATTGTCGTTGCTCATGGTGAGGGTCGTGCAGAGTTTCGTGATGAGGAACACCTTGCTGCCGCCCGCGACAGTAGTTTGGTTGTACTGCGTTATATTGATAACTATGGTCAGATGACTGAGCGATATCCGCAGAACCCGAACGGATCTCCAGCTGGGATGAACGGTTTTACCACGCCAGATGGCCGGGTTACCATCATGATGCCTCATCCAGAGCGGGTCTTCCGTGCGGTAACAAATTCATGGAAACCTGCTGAATGGCAGGAAGATGGTGCTTGGTTGCGCATTTTCCGTAACGCGCGAGTCTGGTTATCGTGATTTATGGATGCACTGGCCGAATACTGTCGGCCAGTGCACCAGCTTTTCAAATTGCCCTTATACTGATACAACTCCCTTTTCAGAAGTAAATTAACAGGCATTTCATGGCTGAATTTCTACTGATTTTTATTGTGACGCTTATCTTTATCCTGTTTGTTACCGCCGCACTGATCTTTGGTCGTGCGCCGGTATATCGCCCGGATAGCGATCACATACAATCCATTCTTACCAGAATGCTTGAGGGTGTCCTGCCTGAGGCAGAATGGGACTTCTTTATCGAAATGCCTATCCGTCATGATGCTAAGCTTGATTATCTCCGCACGGTTTGTTTGGAAACTTATGAACAGCATGCTATCCGCACCAGGGATGGCTGTGTTCGAATGCGTGAAGAAGGTCTGATTCGAATAAGATATCTGTTGAATCGCCTGGAAGCTGAAGGCAGTAAAACTTTTTGACACTACTCCGCCGTGTTTGATTTTTGCGCATTTTATGGCAGCAAATTCGGTATGGATTATTCTGAATGGCTCGACAGGAATAGATGATCATGTTGCGACGTTTTGTTTTATTGTTGTTTTTGGTACCCGTACTGGGCAGCGCGGCCCAAATTGCACCCCAACCGAAAATAATTAATGGCACCCCCTCACGCGATAGTGACTACGACTATTTCGTTGCCCTCATGGTGGCCTATAACTGGGATACTTTCAGTACCAGCCTGGAGCCGGCAACTGACAGCCGATATAGCTGGAGAACCTTTTGTGCAGGCAGCTATGTTGGTAACAAGGCTGTGATTACAGCGGCTCACTGTGTGGCTGGTCTGGGTTATGAAGGATCACTTTACTTGCTGGTGGGTAATCATTCGGCAGATATGCGTTATGAATACTGCGGTAATGATAGTAGTGGTCATAGCTGCATTGGTCGTCGCAGTCCCAATGACAATATTCCGGGTTTCCGCTATACCGGTAGAATAGTGTATGTTGGAGATGAGGCTGAATTGATTAAGGTGCCATTGACCGATGTTGTTCGACACTCAGTTTATGACCGCATATCTCAGAAAAATGACATTGCCCTGATACAACTGCCCGAAGCCATTGGTAATACCCCGGTTCTGTTACCAAGCCATGACCGTTTTGCTGAGCTTGCAAACGATGGTTATAACGTTCGGGTCATAGGTCATGGTGATACTGATATCCGAGAAACAGTGACTATTCAGAGCCCAGATTTATTACAGGTTGATATTCCGGCCCGCACCGACAGCGAATGTACCAGCACTTTGCCAGGCTTTGACGCTAACGTCATGGTCTGTGCCGGCGAGGTAGGATCGGATTCATGTGGGGGTGACAGTGGTGGTCCGCTTATTGATCCACTTGACGGAACACTACTGGGTATTGTCAGTTGGGGCTATGGTTGTGCGATTCACTATGGTGCTTATACCGATGTTTATAGGTTTGTAGGCTGGATTGCGTCTGATTGGCGTACAGATGCGTTTATTCAAAAAACCGACGGTTCAACCTATCGGATGGGTAACATCGCAGGCAGTCTATCGTTGTCTTTATTGACGCTTGTGGTTTTGCTGTGGCGTTATCGGCGTTAGATCAAACCGTTCATCAAAAATAAGGTGTATTTCGTTGGTGACGGAGGTTAAGCAGGCTTTATCAGTCGGCTGAATGCTTAGTTAATGTGAAACCTGAATCCGTGACTCCATAGCGGCGCAGTGCGCAAGCCATTGATTCCTATTTGCTTGTCAAAAATTTCAATGAACCTATGGGTGCACCTGCAATTTTTGACAAGCAAATAGAAATCAAGCTCTTCCACTCTGGAGTCATGGATTCAGGTGAAAGTAATGAAGAGAATCGTGTGAAATCAACCCTAATTAAAAGCCTGCTCTTGTTGCGAGGACGCCAAAAATGATCAAAAAGCTGATGACCTTGCTGAGTGCGATCAGTGTTTGCGCCTGTGCCACTCAGCAGCCTAAGGCGACCAGTGAAGCCGTGCTGTTTAACCCGGTAATTAATGCGAGTTCTATGGAGCTGTCTGTATTGTCAAACGGCTGTACTTCGGCGAATGATTTTTACCTGAAGGTGTCTGGTGACGAGGTGGAACTGCGCCGCATTAAAGAAGATGTTTGTCGTGCAGCGCCCGGTTGGCTCCGGCTGTCGTTCGAATATCCATTTGGCGACAAACCATATCGAATCAAGAACAGGGTTCGGTTTAACAACCGTATATTGCGATAGAATTTAACCGGCGGTGATTTACCAAAACCCTCCGGCTAAATATAAAGGTGTCTTAAATCCGCGTGAACAGTACTGAAGCGCCAGTACTGTTCATAATCCTCCAGAAGATTCTTCACAGTATGTTTATCGTCGTAATGGACAAAGCCAACATAATCCGAAAACGACTGACGTACCAGTACACCACCCAAGTCGACCAGCAATTGTGCATTTTTAAGTGGTTGTTTGTCGGCAAACTCCCGGGTAATGACCCGGGCTTCAAATCGAGACAATCTCTTGATCAATGGGATCAACGGATGGTTTTGTCGGATACCGGATATTGGGTCGACCAATAGTAGCCTGACCTTGACTCGCCGATTTCGAACAATACAGAGTTTGAGCTGCTCCACAAATTCACCGGCTCCAAGCCAGTCAGCATTGAAATCCGGGGTCAGGATATTGATCTGTCGAAGAACCGGAGTAATCAATTCAACACTGTGCTGAATAAAATCCTCCAGCCCCTGCAGGCGAACAACACCTGTTTCATTGTTGCTTGTTTCATTGTTGCTTGTTTCATTGTTACTTGTTTCATTGCTCATGATGAATCCTTCATCGTGACTTCATCAATGGAGTCACGGATAGTGTGGAAGCTTTCGAGCCGTCTCGTCAGTACCGTACCATTGTCTACGGCGGACTTTACCGCGCAGCCTGGCTCGTGAGTGTGCGAACAGTTGCGGAATTTACAGTAATGAGCTGCTTCGTCAATTTCAGGAAAGCCGAGAGCAAGATCATCATCCGTCGTATGCCATAAGCCGAATTCACGAATACCAGGGCTGTCAATCAATTGACCACCACCGTCAATATGGTACAGCCTGGCTGTCGTTGTGGTATGGCGGCCTTTGCCGGTTGCCTCTGATATTTCGCCAACCTTGATCGGCTCATCTGGCAACAGTTTTTGAATAATGGAGGATTTGCCGACCCCGGACTGTCCAACGAATACCGAGTTACCTTCTGCTACCAACAGGCGAATCACCTGAAAGCCTTCCTGCTGTTTGGCGGAAGCTCTGACCACCTGATAGCCCATCGCCTCATATTCATTCAGCTCTTGAGCCATACCCGGCGCCATATCAAGCAGATCTACCTTGTTCAGCAGGATAATTGGTTTGATATTGTCGTGTGCTGTTGCCACCAGATAGCGGTCAATCAGATTCACCGGAGTTTTTGGCGAAGGACTGACAACAATGATGATGCGATCAACATTTGCCGCCACAGGGCGTAGCATACCTCGATAATCAGGGCGTGAGAGAATGGTGCGACGTTCTTCCAGTGCCGAGATGACACCGCCAACCTGCTGCTGATCGGCATGCCAGATCACCCTGTCACCGGTCACAATGGCGGGCAGATTGCTGCGGACATGACAGCGAAGTGATTGACCACTATCGTCTTCCACCTCGATCTGAGTGCCAAAGTGGGCAATCACAGTACCAAGATGAGCCTCGCCCAGTTGATCATTAGTGACCAACTCGTCAATGCGTTCATCTTTCTTCTTTGCGCGCGCAACACGCTCCTTCTGTATGCGATCGATACGGAAGCGTTGCTGACGCGTTAATTTGCGTTTATTCATGCGTACTAAAGCTTGAATCGGTTATACTTCGTCACGAAGTGTAACCCTAACGGTCAAAAAGGTTGAGCCCGATAGATAAAAAGTCCAATTTGATTTGGATCGACTTGGAAATGTCTGGATTAAAACCGGAAACAGATCATATTCTGGAAATCGCGACACTGGTGACAGATAAGGATCTCAATATCCTGGCTGAGGGGCCGTGCCTGGTCATTTACCAGCCTGACAGCGTTCTTGAAGCAATGGATGAATGGTGTACGACTCATCACGGTGAGTCAGGCTTGACTGAAAAAGTCCGTCACAGTGCTATCAGCGTCGAGCAGGCCGAAAGAGAAACCGTTGAGTTCCTGAAAGAATGGGTTGAACCGGGTGTTTCGCCACTGTGTGGCAATTCCATCTGGCAGGATCGACGTTTCCTGATCAAATACATGCCTGAGCTTGATGGCTACTGTCACTATCGAAATATCGATGTCAGCACTCTGAAAGAGCTTGCCGCACGCTGGCAGCCCGACGTTCTGGCTGGTTTCAGCAAGAAAGGTGCTCATCGGGCACTGGATGACATTATCGAGTCGATCCAGGAACTACAGTATTACCGCGAGCAGCTTTTCAAATCCTAATCTAATACCTGAATCCGTGACTCCATAGCGGCGCAGTGCGCAAGCCATTGATTCCTCTTTGCTTCCCAAAAATTTCAATGAACCTATGGGTGCACCTGCAATTAGTGTCTCAAATAAAATGCATATTAAGATGACCCGCCGGTTTAAAGTTGCGGCATAGGTATTATTCGCAAAAACGGCGGGTCCATTCTTCGAGAAGCCCTCCAGAAGTCCACCGCTTCGTTCCAGCTCTTGACAAGGGAGGGGCCATTGCCTTCGGCGCCTCGCGGTGAATATCTGGAGGTGCTTTCTTAATACAGGTTTTATCCAAGACACTACACTAGCCTCTCACAAGCCCTTAAACCTGACTGTACAAGCGCCCGATATGGTTCTGAAAATGCTCCAGAAACAGTCGGGTTTTTAGCGGTAGCTGTCGACTGCGATAGATGACACTCAGGGTATCGGCCACAGGCTTTTCCTCGAAAATAATCTTTTGTAAGGCTCCGCTATGCACGTAAGGTGTCGCAAGATAGGTTGGTAACCGGACCAGGCCCAGGCCTCGAATGGCTGCTTGCAGGCGCATATCGGTGCTGTTCAGCGTTAAACGACCTGATACAGGAATTGCGTGTGAAGCCAATTGATGGCGAAACAACCACTCTGTTTCATCGGTTTGCAGAATGCACTGGCAGCTTGACAGCCCTTGCAGGGTTTTGGGGGCTTTGTTCAGACAATGACTGGCAACGTAAACATCCTGTGGAATACTTAACAGAGAGCGAGCGATCCAGTCACTGGCAGGCAGTGCCTGCTGATGCAGGACAAATTGCAAGTCATATTGGTTTTCTGGCGCTGGTGTATTGCCTGTGTACTGAGCGCCAAGCAATTGAATATCCGGCCAGCTTTGCAGGAATTCGGAAATCAGCTCGCCCATCTGTTCGGTAAACAGCTCCTGCGGCCAGAGGATTTTCAATTGCCCTTTGGGTTTACGCTGATAGGCCCCGACACTCTGTTGGATGTCGCCCAGTTCCTCGACCAGGGATCGTGCCTGCGAATAGAGGGCTTCGCCAGCCTCGGTCAAGTGCAGGCTGCGAGTGCTGCGCTGCATAAGCTTGACCCCCATTCTATCTTCAAACTCACTGAGTTGGCGCGAAACTGTCGATTTGGGCTTCTCCAGTGCCTTGGCCGCCGCTGTAATAGACCCCTGTTTTACCGTTTCCACAAAGAGCGCAATACCATCCAGATCCATTATTGAGTCCATTATTGTTTCATAAACGGAACAGTATAGATGAATTCTAAGGGGTAGTTCCAATTAGAACCCTTATTTACACTGCACAGCCTCAAACAGAGGAGAATGAATATGTCTTTACCACTATTGAATGCAGAACAGTTTACCGCTCAAGTTGAGCAGCCGGGCTCCGTTACATTGGTGGACTTTTATGCTGACTGGTGTGGTCCTTGTAAAATGATCAGCCCTGTTCTTGAAGAGCTGGCCGATGATTTTGAAGGCAAAGTCAATATTGTTAAGCTGGATGCGGATGCGCACCCGGAAGTATTACAGAAGTTTGGTGTTCGTGGCTTACCGACACTGATGATGTTTGAAAATGGCACCCCGGTGGGCACATCGGTTGGTGCTCAACCGGCTCGTGCTGTGCGTGATTTTATTGAGCGCCATATCTGATGTGTTTGGCCTGAATCCACTGAAGGAGTCACGGATTCAGGCATAAGACATGAGGCTGTTTTTCTCAGCAACCAACTTTGCATCGCGGTTGAAGATCAGAATCTTAAAGTTTTCTTTCTCTAAGAGTTTTTTGGATTCTTCGATAGGCATATGGTAGCCATGTGTATGCTCTTCAACTGTACTGGCAATGATGGAGATATACTCATATTCTTCTGCATCGAAATTTTCAAAATACAAATCTGGTACTAATTCAGACATGTCAATTCCTGATTCAATGCTTGATTTCCTGAGCACCAGAATGATACTCAGCTGATGACTTATTGGTTTACAGACTATCGTCCTTCAACCCGGGAATCAGAATGACTTATACCTGAATCCGTGACTTCAAAGTGGATGCAGGACAAATTACAAGTCGTATTGATTTTTCGGCGTCGGTGTATTGCCTGTGTACTGAGCGCCAAGCAATTGGATATCCGGCCAGCTTTGCAGTCATTCGAAAATTAGCTCGCCCAACTGTTTGGTAAACGACACCTGCGGCCAGAGGATTTTCAATTGCCCTTTGGGTGTACGCTGATAGGCCCCGATACTCTGTTATGCGGCTGAAGTGAGATCACCCCAAGCGCTCATTAACCGCATCAATCTTGTCATTAATCGTCTGATCTTTATCCGTTCGTGTACCAACTTTGATAGTGGATGAGATGCGCACAATCCCTGTTTCATGAAGGCGTTCATGACAGGCTTTAATCGCGGCAAATACCTCATCCCAATCGCCGTAAAGATTGGTGCCATAGCCATGCAATTGGATGTCGATGTTGAATTGTTGTAATACCCGGTGACATTCGGCGATTTCATCGGCTACTGAAGTCTGTCCATTAAACGGAATAACGCAAAGGTCAGCCATGCATTTCATTCATCACCTCCTGTTTCAGTTTCGGAAATAATTGGCGGGCGAGGCCAGCCACCTAACTGCTTCCACTCGTTAATCATCTTGCAGAACAGCTCTGCCGTTTTACGAGTATCGTATTCGGCATTGTGCGCTTCGTGGTCGGAGAATTCGATACCCGCAGCGACACAAGCCTTTTTCAAAACAGTCTGGCCGTAAACTAATGCCGCCAGTGTAGCGGTGTCGAGGGTGGAAAATGGATGGAACGGATTGCGCTTGTTTTTGGTACGGTCCGAGGCCGCCATAACAAAGTTGTGATCGAAGGTGGCATTATGACCTACCAGAATAGCGCGTTTACAGGCGGCTTTCTTCATGCCCTGACGGATCATCTGAAAAATGCCTTTCAGTGCATCGCTTTCATCAATGGCATCACGCAATGGGTTGTGTGGATCAATACCGGTAAAATCCAGTGCGGATTGTTCCAGATTCGCTCCGGCAAAAGGCTCGACATTGAAAAACAAGCATTCATCCTGTTCAAGCCAGCCATCGTCGGTCATCTTCAGGGTTACCGCTGCGACTTCCAGTAAAGCATCTGTTCTGGCATTAAAACCTGCGGTTTCAACATCGACAACGACCGGGTAATAACCGCGAAAGCGCTCTGATAACAGGTGATGACTAGGGGTATCTGACACGTTAACTCCGAATCTGGTGGCAAAGGAAGGACATGGTAACGATCTGCCACGGAAATGTAAGACCTGAATCCGTAACTCCATCGCAACGCACTACATCCACTCTGAAATTACGAATTCAGGTAAGAGCTTCTGGTCTGTACTTTGCTATCTATGCTGTAACAGGGTGTTTTTGAGGAAAAGCGGCAGATGTTGGTAAGAAACGGGCAACGCCTTGCCATCTGGTTGATGCTGATTTGCGCCGGACAGGTTCAGGCCGAGCAATTGAGTACCGGTTTGAACGATACCGAGTGGCGTCTGGACAGCTCTATATATTTCTGTCGATTCTATCAGCCGATACCTCAGTACGGCATGGCTGTTTTTTTCATGAGGCGGGTAAAACCCTGGAGTTTTATTTGAACTCGACCCGCAACCTGATGGCTCCCGGCGAAGCGGCATTGACAATACAGGCTCCACCCTGGCGTTCCAGTGAGATGACAACTGAACTTGGATATGTCCCTGTACGTGACCGGAAAATCCCCATTCATATCGAAACCGCGCGTGCAGGCCGAATGATGGATGAACTGGTGCGGGGTATGTCACCGACACTGACACGCAAGGCCAAGTTTGGTGATGATCGTATTGCGGTCAGTGTGTCACCAGTCAACTTCAATAATTATTATACCGACTATCTGGCCTGCCAGGCGGGCCTGCTGCCCGTTAATTATCGTCAGATAGAGCAAACGACAATCAGTTTTTCCGGTGGTGGTGCCAGCCTGGATAACGTCGCACGATCCCGACTGGATAACGTTATCACCTATTTGAAAGTCGATTCACTGATTACGGCAATCTATGTTGATGGTCACAGCGATAGTATAGGCAACCGTTATAACAATCGCCGCCTGTCAGAACGAAGGGCATACGAAGTGACGGATTATCTAGTGAATGGTGGTATTGATGCAGACATGATTCTGACTCGTTATCACGGCGAGCGTTATCCAATTGCCAGTAATGATACTGCCCAGGGCCGGGCTCAGAATCGGCGTGTGACCATTCAGTTTGACCGGATCGAAGGAGATCCTGACGATCCATTGCGTGACCTTCCTGACTTTGAGGCTCGATAAGTATGACCTTTTGGCGCAACCTGAAAACCATGACCACTCCAGTGGCAGAGCAGCCAAGCGTAAAGATAGAGCAGGGCATTCTGTACTACTATCGACATAATGGGGCTTTAAGCTGCTGTGAGATTGACCATTTGCAATCGGCTTGGTTGCGTACCATTCGTGGAGAAATTTACTGGCATTTGATTGATCAGATGGGGGCATTTGTATTGTTGCCGGAGTCGACTCCAGGATTGGGTCTGGTGCGTCGGTATCTATCGAGTTGGCGTGGGTTCAATTATAACGGCTTATGCCGTTATGAACCGGCTTCTGATCATGTGCTGCAGCTCTGGCCGCTGCTAATGTCCAAAGCGGCCTGATACTGATACTAGTGTAGTGTCTTTCTGTTGTCCGATGGTGGAGTGGAGTTTAAAGAACTTACTCCGTTAATCTATTGCCGCTGAATGAACGATTATGATCTGCAACAGTTCCATCGCTCACAACTGTCGTCAATATCGTTCTTATCGCATGGTGCGTGAACATCAGTTAATGAATGGCGAGGTATCCCAAAAACTCCGCTTGTCGTTTGCCATGCAGTACGCCAATGAGTTGTGGTAAAAGGTACGATATAAAAAGGCTGACTTGAAAATAGTTATGATGAGAGTGTGGGAAAACAGGCTAAATCTTGCCAAATGTTATGCAGATGGATAATTTGGGAAAATGTATGATGGGAGTTTGGGCGGTAACAGATATCAGAGACTGGAAAAGTTAAAAATCAATTACTCTGACCCCTTTGATTGGACCCCTTTGATTGGGGTAAGGGGACGGTTCGCATGAAATTTGCAAAATAGATTAAATACTGAGCAAAACCAGTCAGCGGGCTTTTATTGGAGCCTACAATGAAAAAACGGCAGAGCTTACGCGGTTTGGTGAAATATCCGGACTAGCCGTCTATTTTTTTATAACCAAGGAATATTATGGAAGTAAGAGAATTTATATCAGGTTACCGGAATCATCCAGTATTGTTTCTGGGGACAGGAGTCAGCCTGAGATACTTAAAAAATTCATATACTTGGGATGGATTGCTAAGGCATATTTCTTTAGAGCTAAAAGGCAATACAGAATACTATCTTGATGTCAAAGCGAACTGCGGAGAAGAAGGGCACTACGATTTCCCAAGTATGGCAAGCTTAATCGAATGCGATTTTAATAACTCAAGTTTCGGAGTTCATTTCACCCTGTGGACTCCATCTCCAACGTAAACGTATCCAACTGCAAACTCTGCACAAAAAATGCCGCAATTTT
>JARRJP010000039.1:0-54784 GCA_037389025.1 Reinekea sp.
GCGGGCCTGATCCGATGCATTGATGTGCAGTACGACATGGTAGTGATTGGACATCACCGCATAGGCACAGACATCAATACAGAAAATCTGACCTAAATTTTGGATACGTTGCTCGATCCAGCCGCGTCGATGTTCGTAATCAACCCCCGTATCGTGATCCTTTCCGGCGAGAAAGGCCCGCCGAACACAGCGGGAAACACAGTGGTAATAAGGTGTTGCGTCTAATGAGACCTGTTCGCTCCTTGGTTTGGGCATGAGTCGGATCCTTGATTGAGTGGTGCTGTATATCCAACCAGTTTTTGATGAATGAGTCAACTCTCAGAGTGCCTGTCCGGTTAGAACTGACTCTCAGAGTGCCTGTCCTCAGAGTGCCTGTCCGGTTAGAACTGTGTTCGGTTAGGGCATCGGTTAGCGCTCAGAATGCCTGTCCGGTTAGGGCGTCTGTCCGGTTAGGGCGGGGCGGTTAGGGCGTTGCTCAGAGTGCCTGTCCGGTTAGAGAGCGGTTAGAGTGAGTGTTCCTAACGCCCTAGTTTTGGTTGGTAAGTTTCCGTATTCGCTGCTTAAATTTCTGGAGTGTTTTGGAATACCATGTGATTTGACTGTCCTTAAACGTGTTAATTTGACTGTCCTTAAACGTGAAGCCTAAGAACTTGCTTTCTCTGGTAGGAGCTACTTGGCTTTTCTCCGTGTCGATGACCAGTTTTAAGCGGCGTTGCAGAGAATTGGTAATGCTCATCAGTACACGTTAACCGGCACGTTGACTCTTCACCAAGATGATGAAGTTGTCGGCATAGTTAGCGTTTATGATAACTGAACAACCTTCTACTTAAGAAGAAAGAGAAATTTTGAAAAACAAAAACTGGAGAAAATTTATGAGAAAAATTGTATATTATGTCGCATCGTCAATTGATGGTTATATATCGGGACTTAACGATGATGTTAGCGGGTTTATTTATGAGGGCGATGGCGTACAAAAATATCTGAACGACTTAGGATCTTATGACACGGTAATCATGGGAAAGAATACCTATGAGTTTGGGTATAAACATGGTCTAAAACCAGGCCAGCCAGCTTATCCCAATATGAGTCACTACATTTTTTCAAATAGCTTGACTTTCAAGCAACAAGAGAATTCTGTTCACGTTTGTCCTCGGGAACTATCTGAAATTGAGCTGATTAGAAATCAATCTGGAACCGACATATATTTATGCGGAGGTGGAATTTTTGCTGGATGGTTATTAGATAATGAATTAATCGACATATTGAAAATTAAGCTCAATCCCATAATTTTAGGGCAAGGGGTTCGACTTTTTGGCGGTTCCCAAAAGGCTTTCAAAGCAGAATTAGTTGATTCTCAAGTCTATGAAAAAGGTCTTCAGATAATAACATTTAATATCATGTATTAAACCTGAATCCGTGACTCCATAGCGGCGCAGTGCGCAAGCCATTGATTCCTATTTGCCTCCCAAGAATTTCAATGAACCTATGGGGGCACCTGCAATTTTTTGAAAAAATAGAAATCAAGCTCTTACACCTTGCATCCACTTTGACGTCATGGATTCAGGTTAAACGTAAGCGCCAAACATTCCACCTATACCCAACCCAATTTCCATCCCTATAATCCCCTCTCCTGACATTGAACCGAATTTCTTTGACAAACTCTGTACGTTAGAGTTTTTTGAACTGAGTTCAAGAGTGATGTGTTGGTGTTTACTGAGCGGTGAGTGGCCTGTTGATAGTGAGTGGCCTGTTGATAAACGTTGAGCACAGAAGCGGGTTATGCAGATGAGGAATCGAATGATCGAGATAGAGACGAACGGTGTGACCACAACCAGAGCGGCCAAAGCGCGCGGAACAGCATAAGCGCTTGCCGATACGACGAGGCAAAGCCAGAGACTGTTTACGGTAGACAAAGCCGTGAGAGACGAATTGATCGTAATTCGGCTTTTCAGATCCGCATTCACCTGCATCGCCAGATGATGCAACAGCTCCGGCTGACCGAACAGGATCAGGTTGTGTTTCGGTGGAAATCGTATTATTGGCTACGGTAACCTTGGAACTGTCACAACCAGGACTTCAGTAATTCATCGTAATCCACTGTTATACCCTGAGGTTTTTCATTCGCCAGTTTAGCCTTTGGTGCCCCCGGCTGATTCAGCCAGTAAGTTTCATCGCGTTCATCATTCAATTCAGGGCCGCAGGTTTTCTGAACCTTGGCGCGTTGCAAACGCATCATCACTTTATCTTGTGCCGCTGCCAAACCATTCAATGCTTCCTGCGGTGTTGCCTCGCCACTGGCGGCCTGGGCGATATACTGCCACCAGAGCTGTGCCAGTTTTGGGTAGTCCGGTACATTCGTGCCGGTTGGTGACCATTGCAGGCGAGCAGGGCCTTTGTAAAATTCAACCAAACCACCCAGCTTCGGTGCCGCTTCAGCCATCTGTTGCGAGGTAATGTCTGACATTCGAATCGGTGTTAAACCCACCAGTGTTTTCTGCAATGAAACGGTTTTGGAAACGGTAAACTGTGCATACAGCCATGCTGCCAGACGGCGCTTATCCGGTGTGCTGTTCAGAAATGTCCACGAACCGACATCCTGATAACCAAGCTTCATGCCTTCCTCCCAGTAAGGACCGCGTGGTGATGGTGCCATACGCCATTTCGGTGTGCCGTCTGCGTTAACAACGGCCAATCCTGGTTTGGTCATATCCGCTGTGAAGGCGGTGTACCAGAAAATCTGTTGAGCAATATTACCCTGTGCCGGTACCGGACCTGATTCAGAAAAGGTCATGCCCTGAGCTTCCGGCGGTGCGTATTTACGCAACCAGTCTACATATTTGGTCGTGGCATAAACGGCCGCCGGACCATTGGTTGCACCACCGCGCGACACGCTGGAGCCAACCGGGTGACAGCCATCCACGCGAATACCCCATTCATCAACCGGTAAGCCGTTTGGAATACCTTTGTCTCCGGCACCGGCCATTGAAAACCAGGCATCGGTAAAGCGCCAACCCAATGATGGGTCTTTCTTGCCGTAATCCATGTGACCATAAACGCGTACCCCATCAATGGTTTTTACATGATCGGTGAAAAATTCCGCGATGTCTTCATAGGCAGACCAGTTGACTGGTACGCCAAGTTCGTAGCCGTAGAGATCTTTGAACTGTTTTTTCAAGTCTGCGCGCTGGAACCAGTCATAACGGAACCAGTACAGGTTGGCGAACTGCTGTGTTGGTAATTGATACAGTTTGCCATCCGGACCGGAAGTGAAATCAAGGCCGATAAAATCAGGCAGATCCAGTGTTGGCAGGGTTAGGTTTTTACCATCGCCATTCATCATGTCCTCTACCGGCACAACCTTGCCATAACGGATGTGAGTACCGATCAGGTCTGAATCGTTAATGTAGGCATCGTAAATATTACGGCCCGATTGCATCTGTGTTTGCAGCTTTTCCACCACATCACCTTCCTGAATCAGATCATGGTTGATCTTGATGCCGGTAATTTCAGCAAAGGCTTTGGCCAGCACTTGGGATTCATACTCATGAGTGGCAATGGTTTCAGAAGCAACATTAATTTCCATGCCGCGAAACGGTTTGGCTGCTTTGGTGAACCAGGCCATTTCTTTGAGCTGTTCAGCAGGTGTCAGTGTTGATTCTTTAAACTCTTCAGCCACCCATTTCTCTGCTGCATCCGAATAATCATTTGCCTGAGCAGCCTGACTGACTAGCGCAAGCGACAAGGGCAGGGCCGCGATTGCGATATTTATTTTTATCCCGTTCATGTTTTGCCTCGTTTTCGAATTATTATCCTGAATCCGTGACTCCATCGCGGCGCAGTGCGCAAGCCATTGATTCCTCTTTGCTTCCCAAAAATTGGGGTGAACCTATGGGGGCACCTGCAATTTTTGAAAAACAAATAGAAATCAAAGACCGCTAAGCAGCCACGCATTTCGACTTATCCCCAGCGCATAACAATGGCCATCCAGATTGAGCAGCCAAACGTTATAAACGCCAGATGAATTTCGGTGTTGGCCAGAAAAGCCAGATGAATAAATGCACTGCTGAGCAGGCCGATAAACAGCCGGTCACCACGAGTGGTCTGCAGTGGCAAAAAACCGCGTCGTTCTACGCTTGGGCTGACAAACTGCCATATAGTCATGCCAGTCAGCATCAGCCCGATCGTGATAAAAAATAATGCGGTTGGCAGAGTCCATGACATCCACGCCATCTTGATACCTCCTAAACCCGACCAAGGGCAAAACCCTTGGCAACATGGTTACGAACAAAATAAATTACCAGCAGTCCGGGGATGATGGTCAGTACGCCGGCTGCTGCGAGCAGGCCCCAATCCATACCAGAGGCTGATACTGTTCGGGTCATGATCGCAGCGATAGGTTTGGCATCAACTGATGTCAACGTGCGTGCCAGCAATAACTCCACCCAGGAAAACATAAAACAGAAAAAGGCTGTTACGCCAACGCCGGAACGAATCAGAGGCAGGAATATTTTCAGGAAGAAACGCGGAAAAGTGTAACCATCGATATAGGCTGTTTCATCAATTTCTTTCGGAATTGAACTCATAAAACCTTCCAGGATCCACACGGCTAATGGCACGTTAAACAGGCAGTGTGCCAAAGCCACCGCAATGTGAGTATCAAATAGACCAATAGAGGAATAGAGCTGGAAGAATGGCAGTAAAAATACCGCAGGCGGCGCCATTCGGTTTGTCAGTAACCAGAAAAACATGTGCTTGTCGCCGATGAATTTGTAGCGGCTGAATGCATAGGCGGCTGGTAGAGCGAAGCAGACGCTGATCACCATATTGATCGATACATAGATAATGGAATTGACATACCCCATATACCAGGTTGGATCAGTAAAAATCTTCAGGTAATTATCAAAAGTAAAATTCACCGGAAAAATGGTCAGCGTGCTGGTGATTTCTTCGTTGGTTTTGAATGACATATTCAACAGCCAGTAAATTGGCATCAGCAGAAAAATCAGATACAGCGTCAGGCCGATTCGACCACGCAATGCACTACGATCTTTTTTTCTACTGGCTTTCAGACCTGATTCTGATGTGGAAGAGTGAACCGTTTGATTAAGTGATTGTTGTGAGCTCATCTTCAAACCTTTTTATCGTTTTGCATATTCATGATGGTGGTGTAGAACAGCCAGCACACCAGTAGAATGACCAGAAAATAGACCAGTGAAAAAGCAGCGGCCGGACCAAGATCGAATTGCCCAACGGCCTGCTTTACCAGCGACTGGCTGAGAAAGGTTGTGGTATTGCCAGGACCGCCACCGGTCAGTACAAAGGGTTCGGTGTAGATCATGAATGAGTCCATAAAACGCAGCAGTACCCCGATGATCAGTACATTGCTCAGCTTCGGTAATTGAATGAAACGGAAGATCGCCCAGCGTGAGGCCTTATCGATACGTGCTGCCTGATAATAAACTTCAGGAATAGCGCGCAGGCCGCTGTAGCAGAGTAGGGCAACCAGTGGGGTCCAGTGCCAGACATCAATCAGTACTACTGTCATCCAGGCATGAGTCGGATTGGAAGCATAGTTGTATTCCCAACCCAGAGCGTTCATTGCTGCACCAAACAAACCGATATCAGCGCGACCATAAATCTGCCAGATAGTGCCGACCACATTCCATGGGATCAATAATGGGATAGCAATCAGGATCAGTGCGGCCGAAGCGGCTTTACCCGTGGTAGGCATCATTAATGCCACCAGAATACCCAGTGGGATTTCAATCGCCAGGATAGTGAAAGAGAAAATAAACTGCCGTAACAGTGCACCGCGCAGTGCTGGATCGTGCATGACCTGACGAAACCATTCGGTACCGACAAAATAGCGAGTGTAGGGGTCAAATATGTCCTGAACTGAATAGTTCACCACAGTCATTAATGGAATAACCGCGGAAAAGGCTACCAGCAAAAAGACTGGCAGTACCAGAAACCAGGCTTTGTTGTTTTCGATTTTATTCATGCCGGTTCCTCAATCAGATAGTCGTTAATGTAGAGTTTGAGCCATTGCTGGGGAAAGCTGACATAGGCTTTGCCAGTCGGTATCGGCTGATCTTCTGAGAGTCGTGCTTTCAATACCTGATCGGCAAAGCGGAAAGTCAGAATCTTGTAGGTGCCCAGGTCTTCGCAGTAGTCAATTTCAATGTCAAGGTGACCATCCTGTGGTTCTGACCAGATCTGAACAAACTCCGGACGAATACCAATCTGAATGCGCTCCGCATCGGCTGGTATTTTGGCTATCAGTTGACTGGAAAGTGGCAGGGTTTTCCCAGCAAAATTCACACCTCCGTTTTTAAATTCGACATCAAGGAAATTCATGCCGGGACTACCGATAAAGTAACCGACAAAGGTATGCGCTGGGTTTTCAAACAATTCTCGTGGCGTACCGAACTGTACGATCTGGCCATCGAACATTACTGCAATTTTATCGGCGAAGGTTGAGGCTTCGAGTTGGTCGTGGGTAACGTAAACCATGGTGATATTAAACTGCTCATGAATCTGTTTTAATTTTCGACGCAGCTTCCATTTCAATTGCGGATCGATAACCGTCAGTGGTTCATCGAACAAAATGGCCGTAACATCATCACGTACCAGTCCGCGTCCCATTGAAACCTTTTGTTTTTCATCGGCAGAAAGGCCTTTGGCTTTTCGTTTTAATTGTTCGGTCAGGTCGAGAATATCGGCGATCTCATGAACTTTGCTACGAATATTATGCTCTGGCATTTTTATATTGCGCAGCGGAAAGGCCAGGTTGTCGTATACTGTCATGGTGTCGTAGACCACCGGAAACTGGAAAACCTGTGCAATGTTCCGTTCTTCCGGTTTAAGTTCATTCACGCGTTCGCGGTTAAATAGAATTTCGCCGTTCGATGGTTGCAGCAGACCGGAAATAATATTCAGCATGGTGGATTTCCCACAGCCGGAAGGACCGAGCAGGGCATAGGCACCACCCTGTTCCCAAATATGATTCATCTCCCGAATGGCATAGTCTGAACCCTGAACCGGATGACTGCTGTAACTGTGTGCCAGCGCTTTTAAGGTGATTTCCGCCATGCGTTACACTCCTATCCGGTAGGGTGAATGCACCAGATGACCTTCGTTATCAAATGCATAGAGTTTGTGAGTGGGGAAGTAGACATTAATTTCTTTATCAACGTGATATTCATGCACGCCGGAAAGGTGCAGTACCAGATCAAAGTGTGGGTTATTTACATGAAGAAAGGTTTCAGAACCACTGATTTCAGCCAGCTCAACTTTTACTGGCAGTTCAAGGTCATCATCGGCGTGTGGCACCAGGCCAACATGCGATGGTCTGACCCCAAAGTTATAATCACCTGGTGTTAATATTTTCAATTCATTGTTAAGTTGAAAATGGATGGTGTCATCAAAGGTGACTTCGGTATCGGTTACCCGACCCTTGATCACATTAATCGGAGGCTCAGAAAACATTTCAGCTGTTACCAGATTCATTGGTTTGTGATAAACCGATTCGGTTGGCCCCATCTGCAACAATTGGCCTTCATGCAGAACCGCTGTATTGCCACCCAGTGCCAGGGCTTCATTGGGTTCGGTCGTTGCATAAACGGCGATGCAGTTACGTTCTTTAAATAAGGTACGTAACTCAGAACGCAATTCTTCGCGAAGTTTGTAATCCAGATTCACCAGCGGTTCATCAAACAGGATCAGTCCTGAGTCTTTCACCAGCGCCCGTGCCATTGCTGTGCGCTGCTGCTGTCCGCCAGATAGCTGTAGCGGCAGACGCTGTAAGAATTCCTCGATATGCAGCATTTCTGCGGTTTCCTGCACTCTGCGTTTTATTTCCGCTTCTGGCATTCGTGCTAACCGTAGTGGTGAGGCAATATTTTCAAAAACGCTCAGGTTGGGATAGTTGATGAACTGTTGATAAACCATTGAAATATTACGTTCACGTACTGAAACCCCGGTAACATCAACCCGGTTCATCAATACCTGGCCGGAACTGGGTACATCCAACCCGGCCATTATGCGCATTAATGAGGTTTTTCCTGCCCGGGTACGACCTAACAGGACATTGAATGAGCCAGGTTCCAGCTCAAGGCTGATGTCTTCCAGCCAGGTTTCGCCATCCACAACTCGCGTAATGTTTTTAAGCGACAGTGACATTGTTCTCTCTGTTTTTATCGTTATTTTTAGGGCTGTTCAGTTTCGATATTCAATTGTTCAGGGTGAACAATCGTCTGGACAGTTGCCATTTAGCCCGGCAATTTTTCTCATGTTCGATGAGTGAAGATTGGTGACAAATTCCTGAATCCGTAACTTCATAGCGGCGCACTACGCCGCTATGAAGTTACGGATTTGGATAATATTTTTCTCAATTTATGATGCTGTTAATCCGTCTGAAACGGATGGTAAATACAGCTTACATTTGCCCGCTAACCTGTTCTATACTCGATAGAGTGCGATCAGGTCAGAAGGCTTTATCGTAAATTGATATAACAACAATAATAAGCACAAGACGAGAGTGATATGTCGGTCAGTTCCAATGCGGATGATGTTCCAACGCATGATGAGCAGATCAAGGCTTCCTGGTACCGGTGTGAGCAGTATGGGTTGGAGCATGGTGCTTCTCCGGAATTAAATCGGTTATCTGTTGGTGAAGTCAGTAGCCTGAAAGAACGTCATCAGGGTTTACTGAATACCACGGAAAATGAAGTCCTGCCTTATTACGAAAATATTCTCAGTAATTCTGCCTGCATGATTGTGCTGGCGGATGCCAATGGTCATGTTCTCAATACCTGGGGACATCAGCGGGACCATGTCTTTGGTGAGCACGGCCTGCAAGTCGGCAACCTGTGGCAGGAAGTTTCAATGGGCACCAATGCGATTGGAACTGCTTTGGCCACTGGTCAGGCAGTGCAGGTCAATCGTGATGAGCATTTTCTGCGCGCCAATCGCTTTATGACCGGTGCCGCATCACCGATTTACGATACTCGCAATGCCATGTTGGGTGTGCTGGATATTTCGTCTGATGCCTACCTGCCACAGGATCATACTCTGGGTATGGTGAAGCTGATGACCTTAAGTGTGGAAAATCGGCTGATTTTTGCGGAGTTCGAAAACGATTATTTTATACTTACCTTTAATGCCAATGTGTTTAATCTGGGGTCACACTGGTCCGGTATTCTGGTATTGGATGACAACGGTGTTGTGGTTTCCGCGAATCGGCGGGCAGAAATCATGCTGTCGCAGAATCTGGCTTTGATGAATATTACGCAGATTTTTTCAACACCAATGCGCACGATTAAATCACAGCCGGGCAATGCACCCATGCAATTGCGGGCTTTAAATCGTTCCCAGTATTTTATCCGTGTCGACCATCCTAAACAGTCCATTGTTCGCACGCCGGATTTTCGTGACCGTCCGGAATATCGCAAGCCGGAAACCATTGGACAAACCACGCTTCCCGATAGCGTGATCCCCATTAATAAACTTCAGTTTGGCGACAATGGTCTTGCCCGTACTGTGGCACAGGCTCAAAAAATTATGGATAAGGATATTCCGATTCTGGTTTACGGCGAAACCGGAGCAGGCAAAGAAATTTTTGTACGCTCACTGCATTATCACAGTCATCGTGCCGATCAGATGTTTGTTGCCGTCAATTGTGCAGCGATTCCATCTGAACTGGTTGAAGCCGAACTTTTTGGCTATGAAAAGGGAGCCTTTACCGGTGCCAACAGTAAAGGTTCTATTGGTCTGATTCGTCGCGCTCATAAGGGGACACTGTTTCTTGATGAAATCGGTGAAATGCCATTGGCGGTGCAGTCAAGGTTGCTCAGAGTCCTTCAGGAACGCCTTGTAACGCCACTGGGTTCAACCGAGGTTTATCCGGTAGATATCAAACTGATCTCTGCAACCAATCGCCAGTTAAAGTCAGAGGTTGAAGCTGGTCGTTTTCGGGAAGATTTATATTACCGCATTTCCGGTTTGAACCTTGAGCTGCCACCACTGCGTTTACGGCAGGACCGTTTACAATTGATTCAGTACGTGCACCAGCGGCTGACCCGCGCAGAGCCTGGTCCGCCATTAAGTCAGGAAACACTGGCATTGTTATATCGACATCCCTGGCCCGGTAATATTCGTCAATTACTCAATGTATTGAAAATTGCTTTAGCGCTGGCTGATGGAGACGTGATCACTGAGCTGCATTTACCGGCTGATTTTTTCGATGACCTTAATGGTGCTCAGGCGTCTTTGTCTGCGGTTGAAGAATCGGAAAGTCTTGAGCAGATTATTCCCCGTCTGCTTGAACAGAATGATGGTAATGTTTCTCGTACCGCCAAGCTGGCTGGTGTCAGCCGGACGACGGTTTATAAATATATGAAAGATGATTAGCCGGTGTTGACGAAAATTCGCGTTAAACAATAGGGTTGTTTTGATTATACTTGACCGTGAATCCTGTCATTTGAGATTAATTTTGACCGTCATTTTTTTCGATCTGGACAATACGCTGGTTGATCGCTTCGAAACCGTTGTTGCCTATGCGGATGTTTTTCGGCGGGATTTTTCATCAGCCCTGCAGGATAGCGTGACTACCCCCATGCTTGCCGAAGCATTTAACCGGCTCGATAAGGGGGGCTACTCCACTCATGAAATCCGCAGTCGGGAAATTGCCGCCTTACCCATCTGGTTACATCCAGTTGAGCCGAAAACCCTGTTGGACCACTGGCAGAATTGGGTGCCATTCAACCCGGTTGCCAAGGCCGGGTTAAGCGAAGTATTAACTTTGCTGAAACAGGATCAGTACCGTCTTTGTCTGGTTTCCAATGGCACAAGTCGCAATCAGCGCGCCAAGCTTCAAAATCTGGGCATTGAAGATTACTTCGAGCAGGTGATTATTTCTGAAGAAGTTAATGTCAAGAAACCTCATATCGATATTTTTAATCTGTCTCTGCAATTAATGGGCTGCACCGCACAGGAGAGTCTGTTCGTTGGTGATCATCCTGTGAATGATGTCTGGGGTGCCGAACAGGCGGGTATGTTGCCAGTCTGGTTCTCTGGCTCGATAACCTGGCCAGACGATCAACCACAGCCGCAGCATTCAATTCGATCACTAGATGAGTTGCCTGCATTATTAAACCTGAATCTGTGACTTCTTCAGTGGATTCAGGTATTAGATTCCTAAGTGCAGAACCCGTCTCGGGAACTTTTGGCAAACTCAAGGTCAAAAAAGCAGGTTTGCTAAAAAGAGTTTTTTGACATGTGGAAGTCTGCATTGTTTGCGGCCCTGTTGCCGCTGGTTTTTACCGGTTCATTTGCACAGGAATTCAAGAGTCGGCCCGAGGCCGCTACGGTTATCGAATTGTTTACGTCAGAAGGTTGCAGCAGTTGCCCGCCAGCGGATCGTTGGTTATCCCAGTTTAAAGATGATCCCGATATTTTTTCGACTCTGGTGCCACTGGCGTTCCATGTCGATTATTGGGATTACATTGGTTGGAAGGATCCCTATGCTGCGCGTGCGTTCAGTCAACGGCAACGGTTTTATGGCCAGATTGGTATTCTCCGATCAGTTTATACACCCGGTTTCGTCGTTAATGGCGAGGAGTGGCGAGATTGGTTTCGCAGCCATCAGGCCGCATTGCCTGGCTCTGAGGCAAATCCGGGTGTTCTCTCGGGTCGAATCGATGACAACGAACTGACGGTATCCTTTGCTTCCCAACAACCCTTAACATTGAATTTTGCTTATCTGGGAATGGGTTTAAGCCACAAGATAACGGCGGGAGAAAATCGTAACAAAACCCTGAGCCATGATTTTGTTGTGCTATCGCATTGGCAGTTGCCTGCCGAACAGATATCGTCTGGTAACTTGGTATGGAAAACCAAACTCAAGCCTGTCCCTGATGCAGCACAGCAGGAAACGGCATTGGTTATCTGGCTAACCGAGCCTGATTCCCATCGTCCAGTACAGGCAACCGGGACTTATCTGGAAGCGCGAAATACGAAAATCTCTCGTACTGTGACTTATTTTTAATCCACTGAAGAAGTCATGGATTCAGGTGATAATTTCCCTGCCATTAAAAAAGCCGGGTATTCATCAGAACCCCGGCTTGTTTCAGATCATGGTTAAATTAATCCTGCATCCACTGAAGGAGTCATGGATTCAGATCAATGACTGCTAATCCGTTCGGGAATCAAACCTTTCGGTGCGAAACGCAGAATCAAGGTAATGGTCAGCCCGATAACGAAAACCCGTGCCTGCAAGGCCCGGCTGTCGAAGTCAGTCGGTGGCACCCAATCAAACCAGTTTTCACCCAGATGTCGAATAATACCGAATAACCAAAGTGCCACCGGTTCAGACATGGTCCAGATAATATAGACAAAGACAGCACCGAACAGGGTTCCCAGATTGTTACCGGAGCCGCCCAGAATCACCATCACCCAGATCAGGAAGGTATGATGCAGTGGGATATAGCCGGAAGGGTCAAACAATCCGTTAAACGTTGCCAGCATGGCGCCACCAATGCCCATCAGGAATGAGCCAAAGATAAAGACTTCAAGACGACGCTTGTTTACGTTTTTACCCATGGCCAGGGCAGAGGTTTCATTGTCACGAATTGCGCGCAGCATTCGGCCCCAAGGGGCGCGATAGGCGCGGTTTAGCAGGAAGATTATCAGCGCAATGACCAGCGCGGTAAGCGACAGATACAGAGCACGCGCAGTCACGAAGCCCAGATCCGCAGGGCCAGGGGTTGGCCATGGTAAGGGTGATACTGTGATCGTACCGTTGGTCAGCCAGTCGGCATTTTTCAAAAATGCCTTGATGATTTCAGCAATACCCAAGGTGGCTATGGCGAGATAGTCACTGCGCAGTCCCAGGCAGATATGTCCAATACCGTAGGCGATGACACCGCAGATCAGGCCACCGAAAATCCAACCGATCCAGGGCGGCAGGCCAAAGCCGCCAATAAAGCCGAAGTCCGATTCAATGGCATTGGCAACAGGTTCCAGGTCGGCCATAAACAAGATGTAGACGACGGCAATCAACAGAATGGTAATCAGTCTTTGCCACTTTTGGCTGAGCCCTATTCTGGTCAACTGAACGGACCCTAGAATAACGCCGATACCAATCGCCAGCTTCACAAAAACATAACCCAGATCACCTGACAGCTCGGACGCCCAGAAATCACCATTGGCAGGGAAGCTGAACAGCATGGTCATAAAAGCACCCAGCGCCAGAAAGCCCATGATGCCCGCATTAAAAAGTCCGGCATAACCCCATTGAATGGTCAGGCCCAGAGCGATGATGGCATAGCAGGCCGCTTCAACCAGCATCCGGGTAGTGTAAGCCATGCCCATGAACGACAGTACGATCAATAGTAGAATAAACAGGCCAGAGAACAGTGAAATCTCTTTGATATAATTCTGTTTCATCACAATACCTTCCCTTTGAGAATCCCGGTTGGTCGCAACACCAGAATGGCAATCAGAATAAAGAACGGTACGGTAATCTTGTATTCGGTAGGCACCAGCGCCAGATTGCGAGGCAGATCCCACTCAAAGGCTTTTTCCAGGGGCCGCAGAACACTCGCCCAATTAAACACCGCCAGTGATTCGGTAAAACCAACCACAAAACCGCCCAGCACCGCTCCATAAACATGACCAACACCGCCAACAATGGCGGCAGCAAAGACCGGCAGCAGCAAATTGAAGCTAAGGTCTGGTTTCAGTGTGACATCCAGCGACAGCAGTGTGCCGGCTGCGGCGGCAAGAGAGCCTGCAATTACCCAGGTCACCATGACTACGACATTGACATTAATGCCGGATAATCGTGCCAGGTCAGCATTGTCGGACATCGCCCGCATAGCCTTACCCAGGCGCGCGTGAGTCAGAAACAAATGCAGCGCAACCACGGCAATGGCGGTAAATACAAACAGCAGAATCTGTGGCTCGGTAATAACAATTTTGCGTGTGGCCAGATCAAATGGCAGATCCAGACGGAAGATTTCTTTGCGATCATCGATATAAAGATTGCGCGAACTGGTGCCGAAAAGCAGTCGCACCAGACCTTGCAGCATAAAGGTAACGCCAAGGGAAGCCATAACGAAGACAATCGGTTTGACGTTGTGGCGGCGCAATGGCTTATAAAATGCCTTGTCGATACCGATTGCCATCAGGCTGGCGACGACCATGGCAATAGGCAGCATGACAAAGGCCGTAGGCAAACCGATCACATCACCGGCATGGGGGAACATTGCACTCAGGATAAAGGTGACAAATGCACCCGTGGTCATCAGATCCGCATGGGCAAAATGGGAAAAGCGCAGAATGCTGTAGATCAGCGTGATGCCGATAGCACCCATCGCGTAGATCGACCCGGTCACTGCGCCGGAGATCACGACCTTATTAATAAAAAAGATAAATTCGTTCACTTGAGTTCTCCGTCCGTTAACCGCCGAGGAAGCTTTTGGCGACTTCCGGATCGTTGAGTAGATTTTCACCGGTATCCGTAAAACGGTTACGCCCGGCCGCCAGTACAAACCCTTTATGTGCAATGCGCAGTGCCTGTTTGGCATTCTGTTCCACCATCAGAATACCGACACCTTCACGGTTCACGGTCACAATGCGGTCGAAAATCTCATTCATATAGAGTGGTGATAGTCCTGCCGTCGGTTCATCGAGCAGCAGTACTCTGGGTTCAATCATCAGCGCGCGGCCCATTGCGACCATCTGACGCTGGCCACCGGAGAGTTCACCGGCTGGCTGAAAGCGTTTGTCTTTCAAATCCGGGAAATAGTGATAGACCGATTCCAGAGTGTTCTGGAAATTGTCCTTGCGCAGATACGCACCCATCTCCAGATTTTCCTGCACAGTCATGCTGACAAAAACATTTTTTTCCTGTGGCACGAATGCCATGCCATGGGCAACCAGATCGTTGGGCTGGAAATTGGTTATGTTGTTACCGTTCAGTTCGACACTGCCTTCAGAAATATGCAGCAAGCCAAAAATGGCTTTCAGTGAGGTCGATTTGCCAGCGCCATTTGGACCGACAATAACGCCGATTTCACCTTCCTCAATCGCCATGTTGATGCCATTTAGGATGTTCATGCCACCATAGCCACCATGAATATTTTTGGTTTCCAATATTGCCATGATTACTCCGCTGCCTCCGGGTCGCTGCCAAAATAGGCTTCAATGACTGCCGGATTGCTCTGAATTTCCTCAATAGTGCCTTCAACCATGACACTGCCTTGCGCCAGTACAATGACTGGATTGCATAGCTTGGCGATCATGTCCATATCGTGTTCGATGACCAGAAAGGTCACACCCAGATCACGGTTCATGCGCAGAATGTTATCAGTCAGGTCCTGCAGCAGCGTTCGGTTAACACCCGCAGCGACTTCGTCGAGCAGCACTACTTTGGCGTCCGTCATCATGGTTCGACCCAGCTCCAGCAGTTTCTTCTGACCACCGGAAAGATTGCCAGCCAGCTCATTTTTAACATGCGACAGGCCGATGTATTCGATAACTTCCAGCGCTTTCTGGCGATTGGAGGCTTCCTGATTCTGAATCAGTGTTGGCTGGAACCAGGTATTAAACAGGTTCTCACCGGCTTGATGGTTGGGCACCATCATCAGATTTTCCATTGCGGACATCTGTGAGAATTCATGTGCAATCTGGAAAGTTCGCAGTAATCCTTTATTGAATAGCTGGTCGGCTGTCTGATTGGTGACATCTTCACCATCCAGTCTTACTGTTCCCGTATCGAGTGGGAAAGTGCCAGCGATAATATTGAAAATGGTTGATTTTCCGGCGCCATTTGGGCCTATCATCCCAGTAATGGAGCCTTTTTCGATGTTGAAACTGCAGTCATTAATGACTTTCAGTCGGCCGAACGACTTTTCGACGTTTCTGACCTCGATCATGGACGACATAAATTATTGACTCTCCACCTTATAGTCTTGCCTGACCCGCTAATGGCGGTAATCAAAAAGCTTGAAGTTGTGGGTTTTACCTGAATCCGTGACTCCATAGCGGCGCAGTGCGCAAGCCATTGATTCCTCTTTGCTTCCCAAAAATTGGGGTGAACCTATGGGTGCACCTGCAATGGAGATTAATTGATCGGGCGTTGATCGGAATGAGCTTCCTTTTGTTTTCGCCATACTGTTATTATAGTCAATATGATCAGTGAAAGGATGGCTGGTGTTTGGGCCGGTATCAACTGAAAAGGAGTATGGCCGTTATGTAATGTCAGATTGCCAATCACTTCGGCTTCAACAAACTGCTGGCTACGGTTCAGAACTTTGCCATTGGCGTCGATCAAGGCGGAAATTCCATTTTGCGTGGCTCGTACTATCGCCCGCCCGTTTTCAATCGCTCGCATCTGACTGATCTGTAAATGCTGATGCGGGCCGATGGAATCACCAAACCAGGCATCATTGGAGACAATCGCTAGCAGGTTTGAATCCTTGGCAAGCTTGCGAACAAGCTCAGGGTAAGCGGCTTCATAACAGATAATACCTGCAACGAAATAGGGCTGACCTTCAAGTGTGAACGATAACGGAGTTTGCGCCTCTGTTGCTGGGTACATATCGGACATTGGTAGATTAAAGAAATCAATTAACCCTCGCAGATATTTATCCAGTGGCAGGTATTCACCAAATGGCACCAGATGCTGCTTAGTGTATTTTCCACTGGCGGTGCCATAACCGAGCAACGAGTTATAGTAATGTCCATCCTGTTCAGTCAGCGTACCCATTACCATGGCTTGATCGCGTCCTGCAGAAATGCTCTGAATCTGGGACAGGAAATTCGGAATGCGTTCGGGCAATTGTGTCATGGCCGCTTCCGGCCAAAGTACGAAATCAACCTTTGCCGTATGAGTGAAAGATTCACCGTAAAATTCCAGCGTAGGCCGTTGTTGCTGGTAGCTCCATTTTACGCGCTGGTCAATATTGCTCTGAATGGCTGCAACGGTGAGAGGTCGTTGCGCCCGTGTCCAACTGGAAGCCGGTTTTAGCACACCGAAAATATTGACAGCCACTAATACTGTTAATGCCACTGCACCGTAACTGAGTGACTTGAGATTTTTATCACTTCGAAATATTAGTATGGTTTTCAGAAAAAAAGCACTGCTGAAAGCCAGTATCAGGCTTAATCCATAAATGCCAATCACTGCTGCGGCTTGTGCCGCCGGTGTATAAATGAATGCGTAACCGGCGTACAACCAGGGCATACCGGTCAAGAACCACTCCCGAAACCACTCGTTGCAGACCCACCATAATGGTGCAACCAGCAGCAGCGCAAAAGGCAGTTTTTTCAGGAAGCGGAAGAAAAACCAGCTTTGAAACAGCTGAAACAGCGCCATCAGTAGACAAAAACCGCCTGTTAAAAACAGCGCCAGCCAAAGTGGCGTGTTCACTGTCTGCATACTGCCGTATATCCAGGAAACACCAATACCAAAGTAACTGCAGCCGTAAATCCAGCCGTACCATATTGCCTGTTTGGCTGTTTTTGCAGTGAAGGTTAACCAGAAAAAACCACCAACACCGATAAACATGAGTGGCCAGAAATCAAATGGAGCTAAAGACAAAGGGATGCACGCACCAAACAGCAGCGCCAGAAACGTAGTTATCCAGAAGCGATTCATTGTATTTGAGAGTAAGGAAATGAATGGTGATTTAACCTTATTACTGTTGAGGGGTAAAGGGGGCTGATTTGGCAGGAATCAATCATCATGTCCTGTCGGCAAATGTCTGTGGTTGAAAAAATGAGGTACAGGTCGGCTTGGGCAGACCGCTGCAACGCAGCTGTTTCGTTATCTAAATTTCCTTCATTCATCTACGCAATCAAATGCTCTAATTCTCGAACTGAATAATGGTTAGTCTTTACCTGAATCCGTGACTCCATAGCGGCGCAGTGCGCAAGCCATTGATTCCTCTTTGCTTCGCAAAAATTGGGGTGAACCTATGGGTGCACCTGCAATTTTGGTATTCTTCATCACTCCGTCCGGAACCCACCAACACCCCGGCCAGCGCATAAAGCTCTGGCAACATCCGATAAATCAATTGCAACTGCTGAAGTACCATCCGCGCTGAAGCTTCATCTTCATTACGCCACTCGGTGAGTCGCTGTTCCAGTTCATTGTTTTCCGTGCTTTGTATCTTGCCCATGCTTTCGGATTTATCCAGTTGCATCAGTAAGGTATTGAGATGTTGATTGATAAATTCATGCGATTGCGTAACTAACGGATAAATGGATTCCTGTTGCAGTTTGGCGCGGTGTGCACCCAGTGCCGAAATGTAGCCAAGCATGGCGTGGTTCCGGGTTAAAAATCGAAAGCTTTCTTCAACCGAGGTGCGGTATTTATCCGGTTCAGTCAGCATATTGCTGATAGCGACGGAAAGGTTCGCATCCTGATTATGGGCCGCGCGACGAGCAACCCGATATTCAAGATTATCCTCCTTGCCGGTCAGATATTGCTGAATAACCTGGGCCAGGTAGTTTTTGTTGGCCTCTACGGCATCAGAAAGTACTTTGATCAGACGACGGGAGTGCCAGTCCGGGAATATACGGGTAACCGCCGCTGCAGCGAGCAGGCAACCGATAATCGTATCGGCCAGACGAGGCAGTACTACGGCATAACCGTCACCCAGTTGATTAAAGCAGAACAGCACCAGCATCGTGATAAAGCCGGTTGCGAAACGGTAAGCATTAATTCGAAAGGTAAAAAATAGAACACCGGAGACGACAATAAACACCAACTGACTTTCACGTGATGGAAACACCGTCAGTAAAAATGCGCCAATCAAAAGGCCGGCGATGGTACCAACAATCCGATCCACCAACTTTTTCCGCGTTGCACTGTAGTTGGGCTGGCAGACAAACAGCGTGGTCAGCATAATCCAGTAGCCATGGGTCAGCCCCAAAAGCTGGATAATGCCATAGCCGACTGTTAACGCTATCGACAGACGAACAGCATGGCGAAAAACCTGTGACTGTCGATTCAGGTGGCTGGTAATGCGCTGCCATCGGCTGCGGAATGTGTGCGGATCATTATCGCGGAGTACACCGTTTTCAACCTGCCGGGCATCTGGATTATTCAGATTCATGATCTGGTTGCCGACCATGGCCATGTTATCAAACAGGTAGGTCAGTTGGTTGATCAGGTGTTTTGGTCCCGGGTTTTGCAATCCTTTCAGATAGTTCATGGAACTGATCAGCTCTTCCAGTGCCTGCGCGGCCTTTTCACTGTATTCGCAGGTATGGCCCATTCGTATTGCTCTGGCTGTTTCGCGACAGCTTTGTGCATGAACCTGTATCAGATGTTTGAAGCGGAACAAAATATCTGAGCGCTCAAAAGCATGTGCCAGATCCTGATAACGATAGTGACTGGAGCTGACCCGCTCGTGTATATCCTGAGCAATAAAATATGTATTCAGAAAGCGGTCGCTGGGGCCATCAACATGACCGCCCTTTGAGCGGCTCAGGAAGGTGGCTTTGCATTGGTTCAGAGCATTAACGGTACTGACATTCAGTCGGGCCTCTTCAAGCCGCAACGGTTGGGGGATCAGATTATCAACCGGATGAAACATCTCTGCCTTGATGTCTATATAGTCGGCCAGATTCAAAAATACACTGGCCAGGCTCTGTTGTACCGGTTGCATTGGCCAGATGATTTGCCAGAGCATTGACATCAGGTAGTACCAGCCCGCACCACCCAGAAACATAAGAGGCTGACTCCACTGTGCACCGTTCTGGTCCTTACTGATCATGGTATAGATGGCCAGGCACAATGAACCAAAGGCAATGCCACTGTATTTTGTTCCCAGTGACCCCAAAATGGTGAAACCGAATGTTGAAATAAAAAGCCCGATGGCAAGTAATGGTGGGTAGGCGAACAGAAACTCGACTGAAAAAGAGGCTAAAGCAAAACAAGCCAGAGTCAGAAGCTGGGTTTTTAGCTTTCCGGTAAAGCTGTCATCGCGCTCAGCCAGAGCGGCGGCAATAACCCCCAGGATCAGCAGAATAATTAACGTCACGTGATGCCAATACCAAGCGGGAACGACGATACCCAGTAGTGTAACCAGCATCATAAGACTGTAGTTGATGGTTTTGTTTGCCCAATACAGGTGCATGGTCTGCAAAATCTGCACTTCTCTATATCCTTTGGTCAAGGTGACTTATGTTGAACCTGAATCATACCCTAACGAAGTCGGAGCGCTCATCAAACGCTGCCCGCAGGGTTCATTTACTTCCTGAGCGTTGTTGAGTCGTGTTTATTTAGGATCCCCCCAATTTTGTGGAAGCAAAGAGAAATCAATGGCTTGCGCACTGCGCTGCTATGGAGTCACGGATTCAGGTATAACATAAGCGAGTTCATTCACTGGTACGTGGCGTTTTTTAGACGGAGTTATCATTTCTTGATGCTGATAACACCGCCGACAAAGGCAGGCATTATGATTTTTTAGTCAATAAAGCGATTGGAAATACCGCTGTAACTTCGTGTTGACAATAAAATGTGAAATTCATTTAAATATTAGTATGAGATTTGCTTTTGAATATGTTCCGATTGCAATATCTTGCTAGCTTGGAAATTTTACTAAAGATCGAAGTCTTAGGACAATTTCCTTAAACAGTTTGTTCGATTGTCCGCTGAGGCTTGGTAATTCTATGGTCCAAGGGTAACCAGACAAGATGTGAAGGGATATTTTCTCAGATTCGATAGGCGAAGGTCGGCGACAAGTTGTCTCCGGCATTGAGAAGTTAAAGTGCCCTACATGCGTGGGTTGCCGCAGATTTCTGAGCGCTTTGGTGAATTTTCCGGGCTAGGTGGCTGGCCGAGAATGGCGTTCGTTGTGAGGGGCTGTCCGGTTTGAGTCAGTTTTGTGCAAATTTTCGGCGAATAGTGGTGCTATTTAACGAAAATCGTATGGAAACTGGTCAAATCCGACGATACCTCAACAGAACAGTCTATTCTCGGACAGTCTCCGGGGCCCCTAAGCAAGTCATGAACGTTACACGGTGTTATTCGCGTCTTTCACGTTGAGTACTGTGCATGCACAAGCGACAACATACATTTTATAATGCAAATGTTAATTTGGTGTATCATATCCAAACATGAGAAGGTGTCAAAATTACCCTCGCTTCTCTATTCGTCGATCTTTAATTGTTGAGTTAAACCCGGCATATATTTCGCAGATGACCCAGCCTTTAAGGGTAAGAAGCGCGAATTGGTAGCGCAGGACTATGTTTATTCGTTAAAACGATTCCTGGACAGCACTATTAACTCGCCTATGAGTTACCTGATCGACGGTAAATTTATCGGCGTGGACAAACTGAAAGAAGAAGCGGGTCAAGGCCCGCTGAATTATGATACTGAGATTGAAGGTATCAAGGCACTCGATAAATATACGTTGCAACTGAATCTGAAAGATGTGAACTATAATCTGTCATCTATTCTGGCGATGCCTATTTTTGGTGCGGTTGCACGCGAAGTTATTGAGGCTAATGCCGAAAATACCAACGCCCATCCGGTAGGCACCGGTCCATATCTGTTAAAAGACTGGAAACCCGGTAACAAAATTATTCTGGAAGCAAACCCGAGTTACCGCAAAGATGTTTTCAACTTTAAAGCGGACAAAAATGATCCCGTCGCTGTGCAAATTGAAAAAGACTTGAAAGGTACAACATTACCTGAAGTCGGACATATTGAGATCAGCATCATTGAAGAGGAACAACCAGCCTGGTTGTCCTTTATGAATAAGCAGCTTGATATTGTTGGTATCCCTCAGCCAGCCTTGAAAGATGCATTGGTTATGAATCCAGATAACCCTTTGGATGTGAAGTTATCCAAGAAATTGGCTGATCAGGGGATTACACTGCAGCGCCAGCGGCTGCTGGAAATTACTTTTTCCTTCTTCAATATGGATGATCCTGTTGTGGGAGGTTATACGGCGGATAAAATGGCACTGCGCCGGGCCATCGGTATGGCATTCCCACGTAACCAGACTATTGCCAATATCCGCCGTGGTCAGGCAGTTCCGGTTCAATATGCCATTCCGGAAGGCGTTGCTGGACATAACCCAAAAGCCAAAACCGGAGCTAAATATGATCCTGCCAAAGCCAATGCATTGTTGGATGCCGCTGGCTATAAAATAGGTGACGATGGTTTCCGTACACAACCGGATGGTTCTCCGTTGTCGATCGAAATGGGCACTGGAACAAGTGCAATCGATCGTGAATGGAATGAATACTGGCAACAGGCATTTGACTCACTTCATATCCAGTTGACGTTCAAAGTTGGTAAGTGGTCAGAGCTTGCCAAGGCAAATCGTGAAGGTGAATTGCAGATGTGGGGATTGGCTTGGGGCGCAGATTATCCTGACGGCGATAACTTTATGCAGATGTTCTATGGCCCGAATAAAGGTGATTCCAATTTTGCGTTTTTCGATTTGCCGGAGTTCAATAAATTGTTTGAGGAGTCATTGTTGCTGCCGGACAGTCCAAAGCGGCAGAAGCTTTACGACAAAATGAACAAGCTGGTGGTGCAGTATCAGCCATATATTTACGGTGATACGCGTGTACGTAGTATGGTTGTTCATCCTTATGTTCATGGTTACAAGGTACATCCTCTGATTAACGGCTGGCGTTATATCGACGTTGCTGCGCATTAATTGCGTGTTGTTCAATTGAACCGACATAGGGTAAGTCTTATGTCGGTTCTTTGTTTTATCGCCAGAGGTCACTATGTTTTCCTACATCATCCGCCGTGTCTGGCAGATGATTCCGACGCTGTTCGGAGTCATGTTGCTGTTGTTTATTCTTTATAACTGGGTTGGCGGCGACCCGTCTTATATTCTTGCCGGCAAAAGCCTGAGTAATGAAGCGTTGGTCAGTATCCGAGCTCAATTGGGACTCGATAAAAGCCAGGTAGAGCAGTTTCTGATCTTTACCAAACAGGTTATGACCATGGATTTTGGTACATCCTGGTCTACTCAGCAACCTGTCTCCAGTATAATTAATAATCGTATTGGTCCATCAATTATGCTGATTTTAAGCTGGCAGATTATTTCGTTATGCTTTTCCTTACTGTTCGCAGCCACTGTTGCTTACTTCAACGGTTCTATGTACGACCGAGCGGTTACCATTCTTTCAACCATTGCCATGTCAATTAGTATTCTGGTTTATATTATTGCCGGGCAATACTTTCTCGCTTATAAAATGCAGTGGTTTCCTGTCTTTGGTTGGGGCGACGGCTTTTGGGAAAATCTGTTTATCTATTTACCATTACCGTTAGTTATTGGTCTTGCCGTCAGTATCGCACCGGATACCCGCTTTTATCGCACCTGTTTTGTTGAAGAAATGAATCATGATTATGTGCGCACAGCCAGAGCGAAAGGTTTGTCTGAACAGAAAATCATGCTTAAACATGTTATGCGAAATGCGTTGATTCCGATTGTGACCAGTGTAATGAGTTCGTTGCCTTATATGATTACCGGTTCGGTTTTAATGGAACGCTTCTTTGGCATTCCCGGCCTGGGAAATGAAATTCTGAAAGCTGTCGACTCCAGTGATTTTCCGGTTATCAAAGCCATTACGATTTATCTGGTGATTGCAGTAATGGTATTTAATTTATTGGCGGATCTTATATATAAATATATTGACCCGCGCGTACAACTGAAATGAGGGATTCGAATATGACATCTCAAACTGATAATTCGAATCTTACTGATGAGAGCAGTACTCAGTCTCGAAGTTTGCGTTCACTGGCCTGGAAGCGCCTTAAGAAGGACCGGGTTGGTATGACCAGCTTGGTTATAGTGATCTTTTTTATTTTGCTTTCCATTGTTGACTTGGCAGGTTTAGTCTGGGGGGGATGGCGAGATGAAATTGCCTTACCTTATGCGCCGCCTTCTTTCGCATTCTGGGAGGCGCGTCATGCAGAAGTCTCCAGCGACAGCATTTCCGGTTTTTCAGATGAACAGGATGACGAGCTGTTTGATGATGCTGACCCTCTGGCAGCGTTGTTGGCCGAAGCAGAAGATAATGCGGAACAGTATGAAATTGAAGAAGAACCCAAGTTGGAGACATTGCTGTTAGGATCAGATGGGCGTGGGCGTGATATTCTGCAGAAAACCTTGAAAGGTACGTCGGTTTCAGTGACGGTTGCCTTGTTTGGTTCCTTTTGTGCCATCCTGATCGGTACTCTCCTTGGCGCCATATCCGGTTATTTTGGTAAATGGGTTGATGATATTTTGATGTGGTTCTATAGCATCTTTACATCAATTCCAGACATGCTGTTATTGTTGTCTTTTGCGGTGGTTTTTCAGCGTGGCATTGGCACATTGATTCTTATCTTTGCGTTAACCTCCTGGACTTCGGTTTATCGTTTAATGCGTGCTGAGTTTATGAAACATAAATCACGCGAGTATGTGCAGGCCGCCGATGCTATTGGTGCTGGCGGTTCGCGGAAAATGTTTCTGCATATACTGCCGAACGTCAGCCATATATTGCTGGTTCAGTTTTCTATTTTGACGGTTGGTCTGATCAAGTCTGAAGTTGTTCTTTCTTTTTTGGGTTTTGGCGTCGATATCAAGCAAACCAGTTGGGGAGCGATGCTCGCTGAGGTGCCGTCTGAGCTGTTACAGGGGTACTGGTGGCAGATGGTCACCGTAACTGTTTTTATGTCCATCCTGGTCACCGCATTCAGTCTTTTGACTGACAGTCTGCGAGATGCATTGGATCCAAAAGTGAAGTGACGGAAGGATAGCGAATGAATAATCCGGTATTAAGTATTAAAAATCTGAAAGTGGACTTTCGGCTTGAAGATGGCGATCACTTTCATGCACTGAAAGACGTCAGCTTTGAAGTCCCTGAAAATTCAACCGTTGCTTTGGTGGGTGAATCCGGTTCAGGAAAGTCAGTCACATCCATGGCGTTAATGGGATTGTTGCCCAAAACCAACACGATTATTGACGCGCAAAGTCGAATCGAATTTTATGGCCAGAATTTGCTGGGACTTCCTGCAAAACAACTTCGCTCGTTACGAGGGAGTGAGATTGCGATGATTTTTCAGGAACCGATGAGTTCGTTGAATCCGGTTTTTTCGGTTGGAGACCAGATTGCTGAAGTGTTAATGGAACACAAATCCATAAGTAAGAAAGCAGCACGTCAGCGCGCAATAGAATTATTGACTGAAGTAGGGTTGCCGAATCCCGAAACCCGAATGAATGCTTACCCTCATGAACTGTCCGGTGGTCAGCAGCAGCGAGTGATGATCGCTATGGCTATCGCCTGTGAGCCGAAGCTGTTGGTTGCCGACGAACCAACGACAGCATTGGATGTGACGATTCAGAAACAGATTCTGGATTTGCTGGTAGCAATGCAGAAAAAGCATGGTATGTCGGTATTGTTTATTACCCATGACTTGGGTGTGGTTGCCGAATTTGCGGATGAAGTTGTGGTGATGCGTCATGGTGTTATCTGTGAGCAGGGCAAGATTGAAGCGTTGTTTACCAATCCGCAGCATAGCTACACTAAGGCATTATTGAACTGTCGGCCGAGCTTGACGTATCGCCCGGAACGACTTGCAGTGATTGATGATTTTCTCGGTGATAAGCCTTATGAAGTGCCCGCAGCGCGAGAGCGAGGCTATTTGCACAATGGAAACATCATTCTGGATGTTAAAAAACTGAGCACTCATTTTCAGATTAAAAACGGTCTGTTCAGTCATACTCTGCTGAAAGCTGTTGATGACGTGTCGTTCCAATTGGAGCGAGGTAAAACTCTGGGCATCGTCGGTGAATCTGGCTCGGGCAAGTCAACTGTTGGTCTTACATTGATGCGACTACAGCAGTCCAGCGCAGGCGAGGTTTATTTCGAAGGCCAGGAAATTCTGGGTATGTCGAATAGAGCTTTTCAGCCGTTCCGGCGCCGGGTTCAGATTATTTTTCAGAATCCCTATGCTTCATTGAATCCGCGTTTTACCGTTGGGCAGATTATCATGGAACCACTGATGCTGCATGCTTTTGCTGAGACTAAAGGGCAGGGTAAGGTTATGGCGGAAGAGTTGTTGAACCGAGTTGGCTTGCCGAAAAGCGCATTCAATAAATACCCACATGAGTTCTCTGGTGGTCAGCGGCAGCGTATTGCTATTGCTCGTTGTCTGACATTAAAGCCGGATGTACTGATCTGTGATGAATCGGTTTCAGCGTTGGATGTATCGGTGCAGGCGCAGGTATTGAATCTGCTGCAGGATTTACAGGATGAATTTAATTTGTCTTATCTGTTCATCTCTCATGATCTGTCGGTTGTAAAACATATTTCGGATCAGATCATGGTAATGCAGCATGGCAAGGTTGTGGAAATTGGTGATGCTGATGTTCTGTATGCAAATCCGCAAGAGCAGTACACCCGTAATCTGATTAATGCTGTGCCTAAGGATCCGCTTAACGGTGGAATGCTGATTCAATAATAATACCTGAATCCATGACTCCATAGCGGTGCTGTGTGCAAGCCATTGATTCCTTTTTGCTTCCCGGAAATCAATCTCTTACACCCAGCATCCACTCTGGAATCACGGATTCAGGTATAGATCAGTTGCTGAAGACAACGGTTCTGCCACTATTCAAAAACACTCGCTTTTGAATGTGGAAGCGAACTGCGTTAAACAGCGTAACACGTTCAACATCCTGCCCTTTGGCAACCAGATCTTCCGGGTAATGAGCATGATCAACCGGTTGAATACCCTGAGTAATAATCGGGCCTTCATCCAGATCGTTATTCACATAATGCGCCGTTGCGCCAACCATCTTCACACCCTTTTCCCAGGCCTGATGATAGGGGCGGGCACCCTTAAAGCCTGGTAACAATGAATGGTGGATGTTAATCGCTTTACCATCCAGATACTGACACATTTGCGGTGATAGCACTTGCATGTAGCGCGCCAGCACAACCAGTTCGATATCGTATTCTTCCAGCAAACGAATCACTTCTGCCTCTTGTTGAGGTTTGGTGTCGGCTGTGACCGGCAAATGGTAGTAAGGGATTGAGTGCCACCTGGCCAGCGGTTCCAGATCAGCATGGTTGGAGATGATGACAGGAACTTCAATGTCGAGCTGGCCGGTACGGTATCGGTAAAGCAGATCGTTGAGGCAGTGATCGTACTTGGAGACCATAATGGCAACACGGGGTCGATGATTTGGCGCGGTCAGATCCCAATCCATATTGAATCTTTCTGAACGGGACTGAAACTCCTGCGCAAAGTGTTCGGCGCTGAAATCCACAGCGCCAGGGGTAAATTCAATACGAATGAAAAATCGACCGGATTGCTGGTCGTCAAACGAGTGAATTTCATTGATATAATTACCTGCGGCTGCCATGTAACCGGTCACGACATCAACTGTGCCGATTACGCTGGGGCAGGTGGCGGTAAATATCCAGTGGTTCGGTTTTACTTTCATAGCAGCTACTTTTCAATCACCAGGCCGAAGCTTTGACTGGCATCCTGAATCCACAACCAGATGTAGTCTGCAAAGCTGCGACGGATTACCAGTTCAAACTGAGTGTTGCCGGTACGGCGAATCACCGCACCACTTTTGGCGAAGACAGTGGAAACCACCTTGCCAACAGGAAACTCTTTGATATGCAGATCGACCGGAGTACATCTTTTCAGCATATCAACAACCTGATCACCTGAAACCTGCAATACCGTTGAACCACCGCTGGAGTTCACTATTGAATAATGCCCAGGCATATTGTTACGGAAGCTGGCTTCAATGCTGTAAGCCTTGTCGCCGGGCACCAGAATCAGCCATTCATCCGGTGCGATCCAGCGCACGGAAACTCCATCTTTTTCATCCGAAGTTAGTGGCGCCAGCGGCAGGTCGACACCGAGAATTTTCTTGGCAGCCGTCAATTGTTCTTTGCTTTCGGGATTGCAACGCAGGGTCAGGTGACCCAGTAACTTCAATTCACGCAGAACCACGCCACCAGTCTTTGGGCCATGCTCCGCCAGCGTTTCAAAACCAACGTGATGCAGTGGCGACTCACCCTGAATGGATGAGTCCGGTAACTGATTCATCAACGCAAACTCAGACGTTTTTGCTTCGACAGTCTGATCAGACATTTTGACGTTCCCCTTTAGGATCCAGGAATACAGGGCTGCAAATTTCAGCCTCTACAACTTTGCCATCGACGAGTGGGTAGTAGACTTTTTCACCCATTTTATCGAGTCCACCTTTGACAAAACCCATTGCCACGCTGCGGTTCAGGTTAGCACTCCAGTAGCTGGAGGTGACATGACCGACCATTGGCATCGGTATTGGTGCTTGCGGATCAAATACACCCTGTGCACCTTCTGGCAGCACAACATTAGGATCCGTTGTTTTCAGGCCGACTAGCTGCTTACGGTTAGGTCGGACGCAGTCTTCACGTGCCATACCGCGCTTGCCGATAAAACTGAAAGGCTTGCTCTGGGCTACCGCCCAGCTCATGCCGAGGTCGTAAGGGTGGACAGAACCATCGGTGTCCTGTCCTGCGATAATGAAGCCTTTTTCGGCACGCAGAATGTGCATGGTTTCTGTACCGTAAGGCGTCAGATTATATTTCTCGCCTTTCTCGAACAGTTTTTCCCAAACGTGCATACCGTAGTTGGCCTGAACGTTGATCTCGAATGACAGTTCTCCGGTAAAGGAAATTCGGAACACGCGTGCCGGTATCCCTGCAACGGTCATTTCTTTCCAGTCCATGAAACCGAAGTTGTCTTTCGAGACATCGAAGTCAGTCAACTCCTCCAGCAGCTTGCGGCTGTTTGGTCCAGAAATAGTCATGGTTGCCCAATGGTCTGTGACGGTGTTGAAGTAAACTTCCATCTCAGGCCATTCGGTTTGATGATACAGCTCCAGCCATTCGTAAACATGGGCCGCGCCACCGGTTGTGGTGGTCATGACAAAGTGATTTTCTCCCAGGCAGGAAGTGACACCGTCATCAAATACCATGCCGTCTTCACCACACATGAGGCCATAACGACACTTGCCGACTGGCAACTTGGCCCAGGCGTTAGAGTAAATACGACCGAGGAATTCACGGGCATCTTTGCCCTGAATATCGATCTTACCAAGTGTCGAGGCGTCCAGAATACCAACTGAATTACGAGTAGCGGTACATTCACGATCCAATGCCTGCTGCATGCTTTCGCCGACTTTCGGGAAATACCAGGGACGTTTCCATTGACCAACATCTTCAAACTTGGCGCCGTGTTCTACATGCCATTTGTGCATGGCGGTGTAGCGTTTAGGGTCGAACAGTTCGCCACAGTCACGACCTACCATGGCACCGAAGGTGACTGGCGTGTAGTTCGGGCGGAAAATCGTGGTTCCGGTTTCTGGAATGGTTTTGTTCAGGATGTTGGCCGCAATGGCCATACCATTGATATTACCCAGTTTGCCCTGATCAGTACCAAATCCCAGTGCGGTATAGCGCTTAACGTGTTCAATCGACTCATAACCTTCGCGACAGGCCAGCTCGATACCGGAGGCGGTTACGTCGTTCTGGAAGTCAACAAACTGCTTCGGTGCCTGTGATGTCGCCTGCAGGTGAGGAATATGGAACAGGGCCATTGGCGCTGCTTCAAAAATATCCTGTGTTCCAGGCAGTTCGGTAATGGCAGCAGGCAAACCCAACTCGGTTAGCGCTTTCAGACCGGCTTGCACGCCTTCTTTCAGGACTTCGCCTGTCTGATATTTCCCGTTGATGGCACCTGCGGTCAATTGTTTCTGAACCGTCGGACCAGGCAGGAAACCAATAATGTCATCGTTCCAGACAGGACGACTGCCGGTATGACAGGAAAGGTGGACTACCGGGCTCCAACCACCGGATGATGCAACTGTATCGGCATCAATACGGGTGGCAGAACCTTTGATTCGCTTGCCGTCGCTGCTGATTGGTGCGATGGATACACCTTTGACTCGTTTACTGCCCTGTACTTCGATAACGGCAGCACCGGTAATAACCTGTAGGCCCAGTTTGCGAGCCTGTTCGATGCGATGACCGATTGGAGTTTCACGAGTATCAACAACCGCGACCACTTCCCGACCGCTGCCGTGCCAGTCGAGAGCCGCCTGATAACCAGAATCGTTTGTGGTCATGACAACCAGTGAATTACCTGGCGCAACACCATAGCGATTGATATAAGTTGAAACGGCACCAGCCAGCATACAGCCAGGAACATCGTTGTTAGCGAAAACCAGAGGCCGCTCATGAGCACCGGTTGCCAGTATCACCCACTTGGCTCGAACACGGTGCAGTCGCTGCCGCACTTGACCGGCAGGGGCGCGGTCTGCAATGTGATCAGTGCATCGTTCATGAATGGTCAGGAAATTATGATCGTGATAACCGTTAACGGTTGCGCGTGGAATCAGCAAGACATTGTCGTGGCTCTGAAGCTCCTGAACGACGGAATTGACCCATTCAGATGCTGGCTTGTCGTTCAGCGTTTCAGAACTGCCCAGCAGGCTGCCCCCAAATTCACTTTGTTCATCTGCCAGAATCACACGGGCGCCGCCACGTGCGGCTGTCAGCGCAGCAATCAGGCCGGCAGGGCCACCGCCAACCACCAGTACATCACAATGCTGGTTCACTTTTTCATAGATATCCGGGTCCCGCTCCAGAGGAGAGCGACCGAAACCTGCTGCTTTACGGATGTAGCTTTCGTAAGTTTCCCACAGTGATTGTGGAAACATGAACGTCTTGTAGTAGAAGCCAGGGGGCATCATGTGACCGCCGACTTTACCAATCAAACCCATGACATCGATGTCTACATTTGGCCAGCCATTCGTTGCCGAGCAAACCAGTCCATCGAACAGCTCCTGTTGAGTGGCGCGAACATTGGGGACCTGAGTCGCTTCTGTTGCACCAAGCTGCATAATCGCATTCGGTTCTTCTGCGCCAGCAGAAATAATGCCTCGTGGTCGCGAGTATTTGAAACTGCGGCCAACAACATCAATACCATTGGCCAACATCGCTGAAGCCAGTGTGTCACCCTGATAGCCCTGATAGTGTTTGCCATTGTAGGTAAAAATAAGTGGCTTGGTGCGATCAATGCGACCGCCGCTTTTCAGGCGGTTATTCTGTGTCATTCTTTCCGCTCCTGATTAATCTTGCGCAACAACAGTCGGCTGTTCACCGATCTTGTAGACTTCTTTGATTTCATACGATTGGGTGTCACGAGTGACATTGAAAAACTTGCGACAGCCCGCTGAATGAACCCACAGTTCATGATGAATGCCACGTGGGTTTTTGCGGAAATAAAGGTAATCACCCCATTCCTTATCGGAGCAGGCTTCCGGGTTCAGTGGGCGGGCAATATGTGCCTGACCTTTTGAGTGAAATTCTTCTTCTTCGCGATACTCACAGCAGTGAGGGCAATAAATATGAAACATCGATGGTCTCCGTTAGTGCGCTACACCGGCAGCGCCGTGCTCATCAATCAGTGCGCCGTTATGGAAGCGGAACATTGAAAATGGTTTGGCCAGTTCGTGCATTTCACCCTTGGCCAGAGAAGCCGCAAACACATTGCCTGAACCCGGTGTGGCTTTGAAACCACCGGTTCCCCAGCCGCAGTTGAAGTACAGATTCTTCACTGGCGTTTCACTGATGATCGGACAGGCGTCAGGGCAGGTATCAACAATACCGCCCCATTGGCGGTTCATGCGAACCCGGCTGAATATCGGGAACAGCTCAACAATGGCCTGAAGGGTATGTTCAATTGTTGGGAATGAACCGCGCTGACCATAGCCGTTATAACCATCGATACCGGCACCGATAACCAGGTCACCCTTATCCGACTGGCTGACATAGCCGTGTACATGGTTGGACATGACGACGGTGTCCAGAATTGGTTTGATCGGCTCAGATACCAGTGCTTGTAACGGATGCGATTCCAGCGGCAGGTCAAAACCGCCCATGTTGGCCAATACACTGGAGTTTCCGGCGACGACACAACCCACTCGGTCTGCTTTGATTTCACCATAGCGGTTCGTCTGTACGCCGGTGATGGTGCCATCTTCAATAATCAGGTCAGTAACTTCGGTCTGTTGCAACAGGTCAACACCGTGCGCGTCTGCGCCACGCGCAAAGCCCCAGGCAACGGCATCGTGACGAGCTACACCGCCGCGTGGCTGCCAGGAGGCCCCCATGACCGGATAACGAGTATTTGCCGAGCAGTCCATATGAGGAACAATTTCCTGAACCTGCTTGGCATCCAGCACTTCGCCGTCGATACCATTCAAGCGGTTGGCGTTGACGCGACGTTGGATGTCACGCATATCCTGCAGAGTATGGCCGAGGTTCAATACACCGCGCTGAGAGAACATGACATTGTAGTTTAGATCCTGTGACAGACCTTCCCAGAGTTTCATGGCGTGTTCATAGAGATGTGCGGCTTCATCCCAAAGGTAATTGGAACGAACAATGGTTGTGTTACGCGCAGTGTTACCGCCACCCAGATAACCCTTTTCGATGACCGCAACGTTGGTGACACCGAATTGCTTGGCCAGGTAATAAGCGGTTGCCAGACCGTGACCACCGCCACCAACGATGATGACATCGTATTTTTTCTTGGGTGTCGGATTGCGCCAGGCGCGCTGCCAGTTTTCGTGATGGCTTAAACTGTGTTTGAACAGCCCAAAACCGGAGTATTTCTGCATTCTATGACCCTCTCTGCGATCGGCCGCTTATCCCGAGTATGATTGGCTAATATAGGGAGCGCGCCATCCGTGGGACTACCTGACAACGGCTTAATACTGCTAAATTGCGACATAGACCATTGAGGGTGCCGTAATTGCTGTATATGGGCCGACTGGTTGGTTAGAACGGCGCTGGTGAATAGTTCAGCTTAGTCTTTCCTGAATCCGTGACTCCATCGCGGCGCAGTGCGCAAGTCATTGATTCCTCTTCGCTTCCCAAAAATATCAATGAACCTATGGGTGCACCTGCAATTTTTGAAAAGCGAATAGAAATCAAGCTCTTACACTCTGCATCCACTTTGAAATCACGGATTCAGGTAAACTCCAGCGATCAAGGCGGCGTGCTTGTCTTTGTAACGATCGACGTTTGACATTCAATGTTCACATAACCTGCCATCAGCACTCAATAACATTGACAGCGAGCCCGCCTCTAGACGTTTCTTTATATTTATCGAGCATGTCCTTGCCGGTCTCACGCATGGTTTTGATGACTTTATCCAGCGATACAAAGTGCTCGCCATTACCGCGAATTGCCATTGTGGCAGCGTTAATAGCCTTAATGGAAGCCATTGCATTGCGCTCGATGCAAGGCACCTGAACCAGACCTCCGATGGGATCGCAGGTCAGGCCTAGATTGTGTTCCATGCCGATTTCTGCGGCATTTTCCACCTGGCCTGGGGTGCCACCGGTTGCCTCGGCAAGACCAGCCGCCGCCATTGCACAGGCTGCACCTACTTCGCCCTGGCAGCCAACCTCCGCACCTGAGATAGACGCATTTTCTTTGAACAGAATACCAATGGCTGCAGCGGTCAATAAAAATCGAACAACGCCATCTTCAGTTGAATTTGGGCACCAATGAATATAGTAGTGCAGCACTGCAGGGATGATTCCGGCGGCTCCGTTCGTTGGTGCGGTTACCATTCGTCCGCCTGCAGCGTTTTCCTCATTAACGGCCATCGCATACAGATTTACCCAGTCCATAGCGCCAAGTGATGGTGTGATCATGTCCATTCGAGTGCGGTTTTTTAACTCTTGGTATAGAGATGGTGCACGGCGCTTAACTTTCAGGCCCCCAGGAAGAATGCCTTCATTTGCCAGACCATTCTGTACGCAGTCTTTCATGACTTGCCAGATGTTCATAATGCCTTGGCGAATTTCCTCTTCGCTGCGCCATGCGGTCTCATTGATCATCATGATGTCAGAAATCGCCAGACCTGTTTTTTCGCACAGTTGGAGCAATTCTTCACCGGTCTTGAACGGGTATTGCAACTGGGTGGTGTCCTCAACAATGCGATCTGCACCTGCTGCGTTTTTATCGACAACAAAACCACCGCCAACGGAATAATATTCTTTATGGATCAAGCTGTTCCCTTCAGTATCAAACACGGTAAAAGTCATACCGTTTGCATGATAAGGTAACGATTTAAGGCGGTGGTAAATCAAATCGTCCGCTTCATTGAATGGAATTTCCTGCTGACCAAAAAGTGTTATTTGGCCGCTGTCGCAGATTTCCTGAGCGCGCAGCGGCACGTTTGAAGGGTCCACCGTTTCCGGTAGATTGCCTTCCAAGCCAAGCAATACTGCTGGGCCGGAGCCGTGCCCCTTTCCTGTTGCGCCCAGAGAACCGTAGAGTTGTGTCTGAATACGGTTGATGGATTTAAGGAGGTCTTTTTCGTGCAGATGTTCGACGAACATTTGCGCGGCCTTCATTGGGCCAACGGTGTGCGAGCTGGAAGGGCCTATCCCTATTTTCAGCATATCAAACAGGCTTATTGCCATTTCTAACGCCTCTTAAATCGTTCGGTCATCCCAATTGGGATTATGAAAAGTCTGTTCAAATGGAACTCATTGGCTGGTGCAGAGAGTGTTGTATGTCGCCTGCATCCACTCTGAAGTCACGGATTCAGGTGTCGTTTTGTTTCGAGTATTTGATGCGGCTTATCTGATACCACATAAACACCCATGCTGCAAAGATTCCATTGTTTGCGCAAATACTAATCACTGCCCTTCATTTGGGGTTGCTCACTTGCGGCTAGCGCCTATTGATTTGCGACAATAATTCTGCTGTTACCTGGTTGTCGTCATAAGGTTTGTCTTCTTGCGTTTGGCATGAACAATGCAGTTAGATTCTTTGGATCAGAAGCAGATGGCTAAATATCGATTTTTGGAAAAAAAGTTTGGTCAGAACGACCACGGCACCTTATATTTGTTATGTTGCACTGATCTAGGTCAATTGAAGTTGTACCTTGCGGAATGGGGTTAGTATGCACCTTTGGTTGAATGGTGCTGCACTTGCAACCTTAGGGTGATTAAAAAGAAGTGTAGTGATAACAATATTTGATATAGAGAGGACGCTGCATGGAAAGTTCATTGAGTCAGGTAAAACGCCAGCGCATTGGTTTTTTGTTGTTGGATAATTTTACAATGCTTGCGCTGGGATCCGCTATCGACCCAATACGAATGGCGAATCAATTGACCAGTCAACAGCTTTATGAATGGATTACCTTTAGTCAGGATGGTGCCCCGGTGACTTCGAGTGACGGGCTGGCGATTTCTGTTGATCACAATCTCAGTGAAATTCCTGTTCTGGACACTATCATTGTCGTTGGTGGAATTGATATTACTAATAGCTATACGAACAGTCAGCTTTTTTGGTTGAAAAAGCTATGCAACAATGGTGTTCAGGTCGGTGGTATTTGTACCGGTGCTTACGTGTTGGCTGCCGCTGGTTTAATGGATAACCGCGAATGCAGCGTACATTGGGAATGTGCTGCCAGCCTTCAGGAAACCTATCCGAAAGTCGTTAATAATAATCATTTGTATACCATTACCAAAGATCGAATGACCAGCTCCGGTGGCATTGCGCCGTTGGATATGATGTTGTCCATGATTCAAAAACAGCATGGCAGCAAATTGGCCGCTGCGATTTCTGATATGTTCAGTCACGATAAGGTACGAACTTCGGATGATTATCAGCGGGTGCCGATGCGCCCGAATATGGCCATCGCTCAGCCAAAATTGATTGAGCTTATTACATTGATGGAAAATAATCTTGAAGAGCCTATTAATCTGAATGAACTGGCTGCCTATATTAATATTTCCCGTCGGCAACTTGAGCGGCTATTCCAGAAGTATTTCAACTGTACGCCATCACGCTATTATATGCGTTTGCGATTGGAGCGGGCGCGTCAATTGCTGAAGCAGACATCCATGCCAATTATTGAAATCGCAACTGCTTGCGGCTTTGTTTCTACACCACACTTCAGTAAGTGTTACAGTGATTATACTGGTAATCCACCTCGTGATGAGCGTAGTAATAACCAGATCAAACTGTCTGATTACAGAAGTAATCATCGGGAAAAACTCAAGCGATCTTTGGGTGCCAGTGCAACACCAAAATCTGCAGCGTGTGAGCCTAGCTATGGCAGTGTTTGTATCGAAGTAGATGAACGCCAGGTTGTTTGATTTGGCATGGTGTTTGAAAATTTAACCTGGATCCATGATTTCTTCAGTGGATGCAGGGTGTAAGAGCTTGATTTCTATTTGTTTTTCAAAAAATTCAGGTAGCACCCATAGGTTCATTGAAATGGTTCATTGAAATTTTAAGGAAGCAAAATGGCATCGATGGCTTGCGTACTGCGCCGCTATGGAGTCACGGATTCAGGTTTAAAAGCCACTCATTTTGAGTGGTTTTTTTGTTGTGGAAAGAATGTTCTTGTCTTTAAAAAAAGAATGTGATTGTCTTTGAGGTTGTTGTCTCTTGTATTTGACCGATTTTTATCGCTGTATTAAATCCGGGCTTTTTCCCCTAGTGAAAGGAAAGGTTGGTTAAATTGAATGGATACGGATTGTATCGAGTAATATGATCCAATAGACTTCTGATACAAGTGGCTGTTGCCACAAACAATAATAAAAAAATGGTGCACCTGAAGCATTCTCCAGTATGGTGTGAATGGATACCCGGATATGGTGTAAGTGGGTACTCAACAAAGACTGTTGAGACGATATAATGCAAACGTGGAAGACCAATGAAACAAAAATGAGCGTAATTTCAACCCATTTCATAACGCAGTTGGTTCGTTTTTTGCGCAGGATTTTATTTATGAGCCGTTGTGGATTTTTAATGTTTGGCATCCGGAGCATGATTACCCGAGATTGGCAGAAAGCGTTGAAATTTCTAGTGATTATCGCAGCGTAACCTATCATTTGAGGCAGGGTGTTAAATGGTCTGATGGTGAAGATTTTAATGCGGACGATGTTGTTTTTACTGTGGACTATGCGCGTCAGCATCCAGAATACGCCATCAATATCGATCTGTATGATTCAGAGACTAACAGTGGTCTCGTTAACTCAGTAACGAAGATTGATGATTACACCGTACGTTTTAATCTGCTCCTGCCTAATTCGCTGGCCCATCAATCTATTGGTGCATTGTATCCTCTTCCTGAACATATTTTTTCTCTTATTGATAACCCTGCTGAGTTTAGTAATGTCAGTGCAGTGGGAACCGGTCCTTTTACCGAGGTTAGTCAATTCCACATAACACACATAAAGTTGTGTCGTAACCCTTATTATTATGAAGCGGACCGGTTGAAAATTGATTGCTTGCGCTTCCCTCATTATGCCAGTAACGATCATTTATGGGCGGCGGCCCGTCGCGGTAAAATTGATTGGATGGGGCAGGGGATTCATGACCCCAAAAAACAATATACCGACTTCGAACCAAGCAATAAAGTCTGGCTCGCGCCTGGTGCCAATACCAATGTTCAGATTAATACCCGTCGCCCACCACTGGATAACGTCAGCTTCCGTCAAGCGCTGAGCATGGCATTAGATCGAGATGAAATGCTGGTTAAAGATACCTTTGGGTTAACCAGTCCAACACCGTGGCCGGTTGGAACGGGGCCGGGGTATTCCAGCTGGTATGTTTCAAGAGCGTTACAGCCTTATCAATACTTGATGGAATACAATCCTGAGCGAGCGAAGAAATTATTGGATCAGGCGGGTTTCGTTGATGCAGATGGTGACGGTTGGCGAGATGGCTTGAAAGGACAGAGTATTGATATTGGCATTGCGGTGCCTGGTAGCTGGACAGACTGGTTCAATGTCGTATTGACGATGGTTGAGAATTTTAAGGCTATTGGTGTAAATGCGCATGTTGAGGGTATGGATGCGCAGAAATGGTTTGAGCGAATGCCAACCGGTGATTTTGATATGTATATGATGTGGACGAACCCCGGGATTACTCCCTGGAAAATCTACAGTGAATTGTTTGATCCAAACGGGATGGTTGTTGGGAAACTGAGTAGCCAAGCGATGAATCAGTTCCGTTCTGGAAAAATGGAGCGGCTGTTGCAGGAGTTTACCGAAACCGGAGACCTGGCCAAACAGCAATCCCTCATGACGGAGATGCAGGTAATCGTGGCTGAGAATATGCCTATTCTGTCTTTGTTTGCGAACCCTATTTGGTATGAATACAATGATGGACAATATACCGGCTGGGTAACAGAAGATAATCCTTATGTTCGCCCCCAGGTACATATGGGTGTACCAGAACGATTGATTCATTTGCTGAATTTGCGACCGGTTAAGAAATAACTCTGTGTTGCGATTTGTTTGTGGTTGACAGCCAGTATTTCAGGTCGGTTCTCGTCTTTTGCGGCTGAGCTTCGAAGCTTGAATCAGTAATTTGCTGGCTGTTGACCCAGTGTAGTGTCTTGAAACCTGTATTAAGAAAGCCCCTCCAGATGTTCACCGCGAGGCGCAGCTCGAAGGCAATGGCCCCTTCCTTGTCAAGAGCTGGAACGAAGTGGAGGGCTTCTCGAAGAGTGGGCCGAATAATACCTATGCCGCACTTTTAACTGGCGGGTCATCTTAATATAGGTTTTATTCAAGACGCTACACTAGTACCGTTTTACAAAGGAAATGACGGGTTGAACTCCAAACATCAACCTACTTTGCCCCGCGAACCGAAGCCACCTTTGCAGGTTGATTGTCTCCTGAATCCGTGACTCCAAAGTGGATGCAGGGTGTAAGAGCTTGATTTCTATTTGTTTTTCAAAAATTGCAGGTGCACCCATAGGTTCACCCCAATTTCCCATAGGTTCACCCCAATTTTTGGGAAGCAAATAGGAATCAATGGCTTGCGCACTGCGCCGCTATGGAGTCACGGATTCAGGTGTCTATCTGGTTCCGCTAATCCTGGGATACGAGGCTGAAATTCGCATTGGCCTGACTCATTTTTTGGGGTCGGCGTGAAGCCTTCCTTGAAGCCTCAGTCGTGTGCGGACCATCACAGCATCCCTGTTGTGAATGCCCCCGAAAAAATGAGTCAGTATCCAATGCTCAGCCTGTGGTTCACTGTGCAACCTGGATATTACCTGAATCCGTGACTTCTTCAGTGGATGCAGGGAGTAAGAGCTTGATTTCTATATGCTTCTCAAAAATTTCAATGAACCTATGGACGCACCTGTAATTTTTGAAAAATCAGGTTCCATAGTCGTATGTGCTTAACCTGATTTTTAGCTTTTCTTTTAAAATGACTGTCTGAGTTGGTTCGAGTTAGTTGGTAAAATGCAAACAATCGATACCCGGAAAACAATTAACCCCAAATCCTCCCGTTTCTTTGATCAGTTCAAGCTGTTCATTCGCGACAAAGGCCTTTCTTACCTGAAATCACGGATTCAGGTGGAAATCATGCTTTAATATTTTGCAGAATACTGCCAATCGGTTTTGTACCGTAGTTTCGACAGGCTTTCCGGTATCGGTTTAACAACACTTTGCGCGCTGTTTCTTCTAAGAGCAAAAGCCTTTCAGTATCGGATTCACTAAGTTTTGCCCGTTTAGCGTAAATCAAAGCCAAATCTTTGAATGCTTCTGAAAATGGTATTTGAGCGACCGACCGCTGAATAACCTTAAGATCACGCATCCTAATATCGACACGAATCTGAGCGATGTGGCAGTCAACATATTGATTTGGACGCTTTCTGGTGTAAACCGTAGATACGAGGCTCAAGCCTCTGGGAAGCCCTGTTTTGACCTGTGCCGCGCGCAATAATGCTGAAAGCTTCGACTCTTCGCTATCTTGAAAATACTGCTTTGCAGCAGCCTTGGCAGCAGATTTGGAACCATGCCTTTTTACAGGGAAATAAACCGATTTACCTAGCTTAGGATCGTAAACCTTATAGTATGGCGAACCATAATCATAGAACCGGATTTGGTGTCCTTTGTTCGTACTTTTCAAGGTCTTTCCTCTCAACACAATCTATTTGCAAAACAACAAGCCTGATGTTTTTTCTTTGTATTCTCAAATATAGGATCAATGATTTTCAAATCGTTTTCATGAACCAATCCTGAATCCGTGACTCCATAGTGGCGCAGTGCTCAAGCCATTGATTCCTCTTTGCTTCCCAAAAATTGGGGTGAACCTATGGGTGTACCTGCAATTTTTGAAAAACAAATAAAATAAAGCTCTTACACCCTGCATCCACTGAAGGAGTCACGGATTCAGGTGAATGATATGCCAACACCTAAACTAGCTTGTAGGTGAAATTATTGGCAGAGCAATTATAGCTTATGTCATGCCTATAGGTTGATTGCACTGTGAGTCATTGTATTGAACCTGCATCCACTGAAGAAGTCATGGATTCAGGTTTTAGACAGGTTGTTCAGGGAATTGGGGTCATCTTCGAGAAGCCTTCCAGAAGTCCACCACTTCGTTCCAGCTCTTGACAAGGGAGGGGGCCATTGCCTTTAAGCTGTGCCTCGCGGTGAATATCTGGAGGGGCTTTCTTAATACAGGTTTTATCCAAGACACTACACTAATCGCAGAGCAGCAAGCACTGGAGGAAGCCTGTATCGACAACCTGCCAGATAGCGTCTGAGGTCTTGGTATTGCGCCAAGCCGTAGTGGAGCCGATAGAAGACTTTGATGAGATCGTCCAGACCGGACAGACGTTTATTTATCCGTAAGATGGCACTGATTTGGCTATTATGGTGGCGGGTACAGGTGCTGGAACGGTCTTTAACCTGAATCCGTGACTCCATAGCGGTGCAGTGCGCAAGCCATTGATTCCTCTTTGCCTCCCAAAAAATAGGTGTGCACCTGTAATTTTTGAAAAACAAATAGAAATCAAGCTCTTACACTCTGCATCCACTCTGGAGTCACGGACTCAGGTTTAAGGTAGGAGGCAAGCTTTACAAGAAGATTGGTAATAGGTTGAAGCTTGTGGGTGCCTGTCCAGACAGGCACTAACTAAGATTGAGCAATACGCACGCGGCAAGCCAAAGCCATTTATTAATGAATTGCAGCAAGAATTAAGAGAGCTTAATGCGATTTAAACAATCGGGTAGAAAGGTTTTTTATTCTAATTATTCCGCCAATGAAAAAATCAATCGACGAATTAAAAAGGCTCAGAAAGAATTGTCAGCGTTCTCAAGAAATGTCGGAATCATTAGACGCTGTTTGGCTATCAGATAATGTCGTGAATAATGACTTAATCCGTGACTCTATAGCGGTGCAGTGCGCAAGCCATTGATTCCTATTTGCTTCCAAAAAATTTTAATGAACCTATGGGTGCACCTGCAATTTTTGAAAAACAAATAGAAATAAAGCTGTTACACCCTGCATCCACTTTGAAGTCACGGATTTCGGCTTAACTGTTATTTATTTCGGCGGATCATATGATTAATTGCAATGGAAATTTCTGCTTGTTGTCATTTTGATTTTGTTAAATGGTCGCTTTCATTCCAATATTGAATTGAGTTTTGGTCTGGATATTTAAAGCAGTAAAATTAAAGAATGTGTCTGAACAGACGCCTTTATTAATTGAATTTTATTTTTTATTTCTGATAAAAATAGTAATATTCGAGGCCAGGATTCATTCCTTAATTAACTTAACCTTTTAGGAGTATGGTAATGCCTCAATTTGCTCACTGGATTCGAGCATGGTTTGTTATTGCAATAGTAACAGCGATCAGTGCTTGTGGTGATAGTTCCAGCGATAGTTTCTCAACCATTCCAACCACCCAGACGACTCCAATCGTCGACAACGAAGACGAAGAGACGAAGCTTTGTTCTTCGTCAGTAACAATACAAGGCCGAACATTAGTAACTTCGAAATATGACCTGGATGGTGATGGATGCTTGAGCGATAGCGAGGTCGATAAAGCAATTGCTGAGATCAAACAGGAAGAGGCATTGAGGTCGGTTGACGCAACGATTGTCGAAGAGGAATTTTCTCAAGTTCGTATTAAAAAGGCGACGCTGACCGGAAATGCAAATGCGATAGATGGTGTTGCGCAGCTTCATACCAATCTTATGGATGGTAAGTTTCAACTTGAATTTGACATTTTCCCTGGACTGGAAGAGGGGCAGACTGTTCAAATGGCATTTAGCACAGGAACAGCCGCTCAGGTATTGGGCGGTGTCGAGAGTGCTAAGGTAAGTGCAGGGATTATATTCAGTAATCTGGATATTTTTGGAACAAGTGTTGAGTGTACTTACTCTGATGTTTTTAAATTTGATTGCGAATCTTCCGGTGTTGCCGTCAATACGATTGATAATAGCGATATATTCACTCAGTTGCCTGCACATGCCTATTTGATTCTATTGGTATGCGAAGAAGGGAAGGGGTGTCTTCGTAATCACGCAACCATTCCGGTTTTGTTGAATTAATTTTTTTCACCTCAGAAGGCGGTTGAAAAGCTGCCTCAATTTATTGGAAATTTAACCTAAGCCACCCTGGTACGGAACCGTATGCCCAGTGGTGTGAGAGGACGGCTGAAGTAATTCAGCCTCCTACTTAATGCTGCAATAAGACATCAGTGATAAACCTTCCAAGCCATTGACGAATTGCTAATACCTGAATCCGTGACTCCATAGCGGCGCAGTGCGCAAACCATTGATTTCTCTTTTCTTCCCGAAAATTGATGGGAATCTATGGGTGTACCTGAAATTTTTGAAAAACAAACGGAAATCAAACTCTTGCATCCTGCATCCACTGAAGAAGTCTCGGATTCAGGTTAAGTACTATGAACATCGTTTTAGGGTGGGTGTCTGCATAAGCGCCAATAGATTGAGTATTATGAACATCGTTTTATCGTGGGTGTCTGCGTAAGCACCATAGGTACAATCAGGTGCAATCGCAAAATTATGAAGCCTGTCCCGAATCAACGTTATCTCCCATTTCAAAAACAAAGAAGACATGTAACTGGCGGTACTCGATTACACCGAACAGAAATTAATTGAAAACCTACTCAAACCCAGCCGTTATAAATACTGCGAATTAAACCAGAAACAAAAATTTCATGGCTTACAAATCCACTTCTATCTTTGTGGCTTAATCAGAAAAACACCAGCGCCGCCCATTTAACTCATTGTCTGCGACAGAAACTAAAAAATACAATTTTAATAACTTTCCGAACACAATCCTTTTTTGCTATTTTCCGGATTTAAAACTGGCTTTGTAGCAGATGGAAAATGCGTACTGACAGTTGAATTAAGAGGTTGTTCTGCAACCGTTTTTCAATTCGGACTCGGAAAAGCTCAAACAAACGTGAACATTGATCGGATAATTTCTCTTTAATTTCCCTGATTTTTAGCGTCAATAACTTGATAGCAATAAGTGTCAAAAATCATAACCCATTCAATAAACCCTAGTTCTATATCGACATATGTTTGACACTTTGGCAAAAAACTATGATTCATTTCTCAGTTTTCCATCACACTGCTACCCTTCTACACAGGTTTTAGTAGCAAAATAGATTTCGGGACTTAGTACATTATCACCGGAGTGAACGGTTGATGTTGCATTCGAAATTAAAAAACAGATCCAACTTTCATCAGTTCGATCTGCACAGAAAGGCTTCCGGCGTCACGCTGATTGAGCTGGTGATTGTGATTTCCATTATTGGCATCCTGGCGGCCATAGCCATCCCCAGTTATAACAATCAGATGATGAAAGGCAATCGTTCTGCTGCGCAACAGGCACTGCTTGATATTGCCAACCGGCAACAACAGTATTTTCTGGACAGCCGCATCTTCGCTGCTGACCTGGCAACCCTGAACTATACTGTCGACGATGATGTATCCAGGCATTACACCATCACGGTCAGTGCCGACAATACCGCGACACCACCGATATTTACCTTGACAGCGACACCTGATACCGGCACGTCGCAGTCGACAGATGGCGCTCTGACTATTAATCACCTGGGTGTAAAAACACCCTCAGACAAGTGGTAATGAATATGCGATGTCAGCGTGGTTTTACTCTTATCGAACTGATGGCGACAATTGCAATTGCCGTAATACTGGCGACTGCCGCAGTCCCATCATTTTCTCATTTTATTACCAATCAACGCATGAATGCGGTTGCTCGTGACTTGCAAAATGCGTTGGTACTGACGCGATCCGAAGCGATAAAACGCAACAATAGTGTTCACCTGATTAACAACGTCGACTGGGCAGGCGGCATGATCGTCAGCACCCTAAGTACCCGCACATATGACGATTGCATCAATTCCGCCAATGCCGATTGCGTTTCAGTTTTTCAACCGATGGGTGATCGTTTAAGTGTGACACCCAGTTCGGCTGTCAACACAATCACCTATCGCAAAAACGGCCGTCTCTCCATTTCAGGATTTACGTTTACGATCTGCCCATCACCTGTAGATTCCAGTTATCAAGAGCGTATTATCACTGTTGGAACAACGGGCATTGCTCAGATAAGTGCGGGAAGTAACTGCTCATGAAACGTCAACAAGGTTTTAGTCTGATCGAAATCAGTGTGTCACTGTTGCTGGCCTCGCTCGGTGTGCTTGGGTTCATGTCACTGCAACTGAATATGCAGTCCTCAGAAATGGAATCCATGCAATATGAAGAAGCGGTACGCTCTGTCAATTTCATCGCCGGACAAATCAAAGCCAATCGATATGCCGCAGCCTGTTATGGACTGGAGCAACAGGGTGTCAGCTATGTTGGCACCGGCTGGGATCCATCACTGGATTACAACTGCACAGTCGCGGGAAATATCGAAACGCAAACGCAGGTCAGCGATGACATCATGGCCTGGGACAGCCTTCTGGATGGTGAACTGGTGAGTCTGACAGGTCAGGACGTTGGTAGTATGGAAGGTGCGCGTGGTTGCATCGGTTACAACGATGCTAACCGATCTTTTACGATCACCGTTGCCTGGCAGGGGCTTCAGCCGACCGTCGCACCGACCTCAAGCTGCGGTGAAAATCTCTATGGTGATGAAACGACACGGCGTGCATACACCATGATTGTTGAAATACCGAAACTGAATTAAAGGTGTCCGCATGAGCTGTAAAACCTTTACTTATCACCAACAGGGTATGACCCTGATTGAACTCATGATTGCCATGAGTTTAGGGTTATTGATTGTCGGCAGCATGTTCGCAGCGTATATCAATACCACAACGACAAGCCGTTCGCTGATGGAAACCAGCCTTGTGACTGAAAACGGTCGCTATGCGACTCAGGTACTTTCCGATGAAGTACAACTGGCCGGTTTTTTCGGCTTTCTGGATAACCAGGAAAAACGCATTTCAACATCACCGACATTACCAAACGCCTGCATAATATCGATGACAATGCTGACAGACGGTGTCGCCATGCCAATACAGGGTTACAACAATGTTGGCGCAGCCAGTGGTGCAGCGGCAAATATTATCGATGCCTGTCTGCCTTCAACTGACAGCATTAAGACCGGTACTGACATTTTGATCATTCGCCGGGCCAACACAAGCGTTGCATCCGCTACTTTAGTCAGCAATGACTATTACATCCAATCCATCGCAACCCGTTATTTTATCGGAAAAGGCTCAGAAACATTTCCGCTGACGAAAAAAGACGGAACAACGGCTGAAGTTATCCGCCGTTATGAGCAAAATATTTTTTATGTCGATGCCGCCACCGATCAACTGAAAAAACTGGTCCTGAGCAATGGCGGTTACCGCGTGGAAGCTATTGCAGATAATGTCGATGGATTCCACGTTGAATACGGCATTGATTACAGCAGAAACGGAGCGCCAAATGAATCAACCTTCGGTGCGGGCGATAACTTTGTTGTCGCGCCAACGACCATCTCTGCTTGGCAGAATGTTGTTGCCGTTCGGGCATTCCTGATTTTGCATAGCGAAAACGAAAGCGCTTCAGTTTCCGATGCCAAAACCTATCAGGTTGGACTGGACGGAACGGAAGGACCGTTTAACGACAATTTCAAACGACGCTTATTCTATTTTTCTGAACGCGCCAACAACATCAGTATGCGGCGGGAAAACTCATGAACAACTCTCAATCAGATTTCATCCGGCAACAGGGTGCAGTCATGCTGACCACGCTTGTATTATTGCTGATCGTCACTGTGCTGAGCATCAACCTGTCAAACACACTGACCACAAATAAAAAGCTGGTACAAAATGAAGCAACCCGAGCACTGACCGAACAGTACGCCCAGAATATTGCCACTATGATTCTGGGGGATGTCAATAACTTTCTGGATCCGACAACCATTTCGGTACCGGCAACGTACCAGGGATTCAATGTCAGCTACACCGATCCGCAGTGTACCCGATCCGAAGTGGTTGCCGGTTATTCCCTTTCAGCTGAAATTGTTCCGGAAACCACATACTGGACGTATTCCGTCACAGTATCCGACGCAGTTACTGGTGCAGCCACCACAATAAACGTTGGTACCAAATTCAATTTCACCGCTGGAAATTGTATCTAATCACACGCGCCCTGGAGATTCTGAAATGTTCAGTCGATTCAACAAACTATTATCCGTTCTTTTGTTCGCTTCTGGCAGTGTGCATGCGATTGACACTGACATTTATGTCAATTCAGAAGTCAACAACCTGGAACCACCCAACATATTGCTGTATTTCGATAACTCCGCAAACTGGAATGCCCAATATGAAATAAACGGTGTAAAAACCGACAAACGCACCATTGAACACGAAGCCATGTATCGTTTCCTGGATGCGGTTCGCGCAAAGCTGAAAGACGACCCGGACAGTGTCGATGTCAACATCGGTATTATGGGCGCAACCCGGTCCAACTCACCCGGTGGTGGTGTTGTACTGAAAGCATTCACGCGCATTAATTCCAGAAATATGAGTAACATTACCGCACTTCAGAAAACCCTGTACTGTAATCCAGACTTTTATTCAGGTAGGTTTGCAACGTACAACCAATACCAATGCGATTCCATTCTGGCCGACGGATATGACTTTGATGAAGCCGAAATTAGGCTGACTGACAGCCAAGGCTATACCGGTTCAGAAAAACTGCCTTCCGCCAATCGGTCTAAATATGCAACCGCCATGTGGGAAGCCTACCAATATTTCTCCGGTGGTTCGCCAAGAGCCGGAACATTGGATGGCACTCACGACCCCGACGCAATTACCGGAACCAAATACGCCAGTCCGATTAAGTACAAACCTTCCGCAGAAACCTGTGGTAAAAATTATTTTGTCATGATGGCGAACGGCTCACCGGACTCAGGTGAAAACACACAGGCTGAAAGTGGTTTGATCAAACAGGAGGCGTCAACCAGCATCATTGATATTTATCCGAATAATTACGAATCCAACTGGACCGATGAATGGGCTCGCTACATGGCAAACAACGATGTCAGCAGAGCCAACGGTACCCAGACAGTCAATACCTTTGTTATTGATGTATTCGACCCACCAGCGACTTACCTGGCTGATCCAAACGACACAACCGGAATGTCCAAACCTGAAGCCAGTGCAAGAGCCTTGTTACGAAGCACCGCCGTTAACGGTAACGGCGATTATTACGTTGCCTCAAATGTGGACGAAGTTGTCGAAAAACTGCTTGCCGTACTTGAAGCGGTACAGGAAGTGAACGACGTCTTCTCTGCCGCAGCATTACCGGTTTCCGTCAACGTTCGCGGTACCAACCTGAATCAGGTTTATATTGGTGTTTTCCGTCCGGATGGCAGTGCCAAACCCCGCTGGTTCGGCAACCTGAAAATGTATCAGTTGGCCATCGACTTTGGCACCGGCACCATATACTTAGCAGACGCAGATGGTCAGAGTGCCGCCAACGCCAGCACCGGTTTTATTGAAGAAGATGCACGCAGTTTCTGGACTTTTGATTCCGCTTATTGGTCATACAAACCAACTGGCGAAGGACAGGGTAGCGACAATCCCGACGGCGAAATCGTCGAAAAAGGTGCCGCCGCACAGGTTTTACGTGAGAACTTCATAAGGTCCGGCCGTAAGGTCTATACCTGCACCGCCTGTACATCTGCTGAAGCTTTACAGGCATTCAATACCAATAATATCAACATCACACAGGCCGCACTGGGTGTGACCACTACAGTTGAACGAGACGCCCTCATTAAATGGGCCATCGGGTACGATGTACAGTCCGAGCATCCGACCAGTGTTGTTCGCCCATCCATCCATGGAGATGTTTTGCACTCACGTCCAGCGGTCGTAAACTATGGCGACCTTGATAACAGCCCGACCACTGATGACGACGTATATGTCTTTTATGGCGCAAACGATGGCACCTTCCATGCCATAAAAGGTGGCACAGATGAATCTGTCTCCGCAGGTGGAGGCACTGAAGTCTGGTCGTTTATTCCGCCAGAACATTACGGAAAACTGAAAGCACTTTATGACAATAACGTCATGAATTCACAAGCCGAGAAACCATTCTTCATTGATGGTGTTATCAGCAGTTATGTTGAAGACAATGGCACCAAAGCCACCCGAGTCATTATTTACCTGACGATGCGTCGTGGCGGCAAATTCATTTATGCAATGGATGTCACAAACCCGAAAGAACCAAAAATGCTGTGGCGTCGCTCCCGTGGTGATGTGAACTTTGAAGAACTGTCCCAGACATGGTCTGCGCCGACTGTGGCAAAAATGCGCATTAATAGCGCCGACCGCCAGGTACTGGTTTTTGGCATGGGTTATGACGACGCGAAAAACGACAGTCAGGCCGCTGCAATTGAAGCCAGAGAAGGTCGTGGCATCATGATCGTTGATGCATTCACCGGCGAAGTTATCTGGCAAGTGGGTAATACAAAAACAACGTCAACCTCATACCTTTACGAAGAGAATATGAAGTACAGCGTCGCTTCCGACCTGACTGTCATTGACCGGGATCGTAACGGCTACGCAGACCGGATTTATTTCGGTGATACCGGTGGCCAGTTATGGCGTGTGGATATGTATGATACCGACAACACTTATAACTGGCGCATTCACCGCTTACTGAAATTAACCGGAGGACAGAAGTTCCTGGGCGCACCCGATGCCGCCGCCAGTACAGAAGAAAACGACTTGGGAGAACAGTATCAAATCGATGAACCTCCGTTTGATGCCGTTATCATCAGCAGTGGTAATCGGGAAGATCCATTCGACACAAGCGTACAGAACTACATCATTGTCTATAAAGATCCGTATCAGGAAGTCGTAACCGGTGACTATGAAACCATAACACTGGACGACCTCGCCGATGGCACTGTAAGCAGCCAGTTGCTCAGTGATGAAAAATTCGTTAATGGCTGGTACCTGCCATTGAATAGCGGAGAAAAAGGCATTGGTAAACCGGCGATTGTCAACTCCGTGGTTTTCCTGAATACCTTCCAACCCGGAGCAACGAATACCTGTTCGTCCACATTGGGTATCGCACGCAGCTACCAGTTTGATTACATGAGCGGCGAAGCGGTCTACGACCAGAATGCGGATAGCTCCATCGGAGACGATGACCGTGCCATTGTTATTGAAGGTGGCGGCCTGATTCCTGACCCGGTTCCGGTAATCGTTGATATTGATGGCAAACTCTCAGAAGCGATTATTTCCGGTACACAGGTACAGCAATTTACCAACACCCAATTGGAAAACCGTGTACAGACGTTCTGGTCCAAGGATATCGACCTTTAATCCATTCGCCTGGAGCCTTCGAACCGGATCCCCCTTTACAGGTTCGAAGGCTTTTTTTATTGCGATGCTGACGTGTCGAAACGCAAGATAAGAATGGTCCGGCGACCTAGCGCGAAACGGACAGGATTGCGTTGGGTATATGGGCTCGTGCATGCGTTATTTATGAACCATCAAAGCGGTTTATGTTAAGTCTGCCGCAACATTAAACCCCAATCCACAGCCTGACATTCAACCACCCCGGTTTAACACGTTACCTTTCACCGATAACAGAACCCAACCAGCAAGTACTGAGTATTGATTCCAGAACCTGAATGTCAATCCTGGATTTTTTTGTGTACACACAAGTCATTGATATCATCGGAAAAACACAAAGGCCATAAAAAATGGACGATTTCTCACCTTCTGGTCTAAAGACCATCCTGCACTCCAAACGTGCCAATATGTATTGCTCCGATATTTCTGCAATATGCCCCAGCTCTCCGACGGTAATGCCACCATCATGTCTTCATGAGTCCGACCAATTTCGCCTGCTATATAGTAACCGGACATGTCATTCCCGATGGATACTCATTAAAAAAATGCCGGACACTGAAGTTGCGAAACGCTGACATCTTACATTCACTCTGAAATCACGGATTGAGGTTTCCTGTTAATCGAGAATAAGCACACAATCCCAACCGGCATCAACCAGAACATCAAAAGCACCGTGTAACGAGCCTTCTTTCTTCACTCTTATGTGAGTTGGCCCTTTGATGCAATCCAGCTCATCGTACAACACCGGTTCGGTAGTCGTAAGTTGCAATATTTTACTGATTTCTGCTGATGATGCTCTATCGTTGGATTCGATAAGCACCCCTTCAGACTGTATGATAAAAGGTAAGGGGTCAGGTTTTTTTGAGCACCCAGACAATCCAACCAACAAAGCCACTGTACATAGTTTTGCTATTACTTTTTCCATCTGAATTTCCTTCATAGTTAAGATAAAGGAGACAACCGGATTTGAGCAGCCTCCTCAGTTGATGTACTTCAATGGGATATTGAAATCCTTACTGTGGAGGCTTTGGTACATTCGCCTCATAATTTGAAGGGATATTGGCATTCGCCACTGCTTTGGCAATATGAGACGCAAGCGTGTTCAAGTGCGAGGGACTGATCCGTGTGTTTGATGCCACAGCAACGTGCACATCAGATAGATCCTCACCCGAGTTTGCTATATATCCAGGTGGAAACGCGATGATGAAAGAGGCTCCGCCACCGGTTTTGCCACTATGAGAAATAGCACCTTTGCTATTAAGCCCGAACCCCATTCTGCCAGCCGCACTCCAACCCCAGCGATCAACAATCTCATTTGACAGTTTGACCATGTTCATCGCATTCATAGACCAGCCGCCCGCAGCAAGACCAAGTACAGAATCTGTTGCCGGAAAAGGCACTGCTCCGCTACTAGTTGCGTTGTATTGATAGGAGTCATTCGGGCCAAGATTCGAGGTACGCGGAATCACGATATTTTTCAAACCAAAGCGATCCAGATAGACATTGATCGCGTATGAGCGGTAGCTTTCCCCTGATAACTCCTTCACCATCAATGTCGTCAGTCCCATGCCATGGTTTGAATAGGAACGAGCAGTCCCAGGAGCAAACAGCAGTGCACGGGTCTGTAGGAAGTGGCGATGAACATCAGCATAGGTCAGGTCACTTTCTGGCTTTCCAAACATGTCCATTGCACCTGGAATACTGCCGCCGCCATCGAAACCGGTACGGTGGCTAAAAATCTGACCAGTAGTGATATCAGTATAGCTTCCGCCCAGTGAAGCCATCGATGGCCGTTCATAGTTAGCTGGCGCTCGTTCGCTCGCTAAATCACGAGACCATCCAGTTGATGTTTTACCATTAGCGTACCAGGCATAGACTGAATCATTCTTTGAGATGGCCATAGCAAGAATACGGTAAGGTGTATTGCCATATGGGCCTTGGTAGGATCTGTCAACAAAATAATAAGTAAAGTCACGTGAGGTGCCGGAAGACACTGTGCCATTGTCATACCAGATGTAAACATGATCATTCGATTTTGCAATACCGATTCCAACAACATTCGCCATCGACAAACCGCTAGGCATTTTCACCTTTTCGACGTTGCCTTGGTCATCCAGATCGAAGCTTGAGTCGTTATCAAGGTTGCGGGAGGATCCTATCGTTACTCCGCCGTTGTTCCACCACGTATAAACTTTACCGCTGTTGCCGGCAATAGCCATCGCCCGTATATCACGCGGTGTCATGCCAGCAGGTACTGTGTAGGTCTTAGCATCATCGTCTGCAGCAAGGTCACGTGACCAGCCTTTGTGAACCTTACCGTCACGCATCCAGGTATAAACCTTGCCCTTCTTTGAAATCGCAACAGCAGCGATTCGATCAAACCGGGCGTGGCCCCATTGCCAATCCAGATCATACTTGCCGCTAAACAGGCCATTGTTACCATAGAGCTTGGTGTTATCAGGATTGTAACCATGACCGACCAATAACTCCCATGTCATCGGTCCGCTGATTAACGCTTTACCAGTGGAGCCAATAGGCGTTCGCTTCCACGCATTCATCGGTGTTACTTTCGTTCCGCTGTTCATGGCAGCACCATAACCATAGCCCAGCAATAACTTGTTTTGACGCGTCACTGCGACAGTCAAACCGACTATATTTGCCTCACTCATCGCTTGATCTACATAAGGATCAATGGCCTGTTTCAATGCAGGGTGACCACCGCCTTGCGAAAGGGGTGCGGCCTGCGCCATCGTGCAAAAAAATGCAATCAATACGAAAGCCGATTGAACGATTTTTTGCAAATTCTGAGACAGCAGCGTTATCGCTGTTTCCTCAATGAATATTAAATGCTTTAACCTTCTCACTATATATCTCCTGAATATTCAAAAATAACACTTCCTTACTGAGTTAACAATCAGGTTATGACGCCTCACAAATTCTCTTCATTTGCACTGCGGAAATCCTCTTTAATAACAATGCATTAAAAGGGTTACTCAACTTTTGAGATACTACGAAGGTCATGCCCTACATACCTATGAATAGAAAATACGACTTACTATCAAAGGCGTTCAAGTCATCTTAAATAAACCAAACTCTAAAAACGGTGGAAATCTTGCGCACTAATATCGATTTATTGCTTGATTTATACCTGAATCCGTGACTTCAGCGTGGATGCAGGGCGAAGAGGTTCATTGAAATTTTTGGGAAGCAAAGCGGAGTAAATGACTTTCGTGCTGCGCCGCGATAAAATCACGGATTCAGGTCAATATTAATTATATTGTCTCTATTGCTGTTCCAAGGATGTAAATGGAATATACAAGAACGCCCAGTTTCAGAATATGAATAACTTTAAAAGGAATTGTTCTATGACGAATAAAGCAACAGCCATCAACAGTGATGATATCGACAATTATTATCCGGGTAAGTTAGAAAAAGAGGAAAAGTTTAAAGGTTTGATGTTCAATATCTTTGAACCTTTTTCCGCCCGGGAAACGACTTATATCCCCTCTTCATCCGATCATGTTCTTGTTCTGATAAATAATGGATGCATGAAAGGCCATGTGTCATTTAATGGAGAACGATCATCCCGCTTCGATCAACATGATGGAGAATGGGTGCTCAGCCAGTCTTTCGAAAACAGTATTGAAGGTAACTGGCAAAGGTGCCCTATAAGTCAGTTGCGGATGACCACTTCCATTCTTTGCCTGCAGCCGGAGTTTTTGAAAACGGTTGCACACGAAGTAGCGGATTTCGCACCAGGCTGTATTGAACTGCCACATAAAAGAGGTTTTCGAGACCCATTTTTATATCAACTGACACTGCAGATTCAACTCGAACTGCATGAGCGAAAAATGTTCGGCAAACTGTTTATGGAAACGGCAGTGACAATGTTGGGCATTCATATCCTGCGCCATTACTCAGCTAAAAAAGCCAGGGTGGCAGAGCCTGGGAAAAAGCCGTCATCCAAGTCCATTCAACGTGCTGTTGATTACATTCACAGCTCGCTGGACAAACCTTTATCACTAAAGAAACTGGCCTTGGAAGCAAATATGAGTTCATATCACTTCGCTAGGGTATTCAAAGAAATTATCGGATGCCCACCACATCAGTATGTTGTAAACGTCAAGATACAAAAAGCGAAGGATCTGTTAAAAAACAGAAAAATGCCGATAGGCTTAATCGCGCTGGAGCTGGGTTACAATATCAACCACTTTTCTCAGGTATTTCGCCGATATACAGGCGCAAGTCCGCGAGAATTTCGCGGGCTAACGCGGACGGACTAACGGGACTAACGCGGACAGGCACCTCAGGGGACTAACGCGGACAGGCACCTCAGAAAAGAAAACCAGAAATTAGATCACAGACCAATATTTCTCGGGTTATTTTTTTCAAAATCGAAATTCTTGTGTGTATTTCAATTGAATCGCTGAGATTACTGAATTCCGCGCATGCGGAACCCTTCAATCCCGTTGAATTCGGCCGTTGTGTTATGTGAGGGAGGTTAAGTCAGGCAAAAATTCATTGAAGGTCGTCGTCGGTATCCGAATTGGGCGCAGACGCGTTTCACGGATTCCCATTGGCCTGCAAGGGTTTTAAACGAGCGCTCAAAATGCTGAGTACTGTATATCCAGTTTTTCGGGTTGATATTCAGGCGTTGCAGGATTGGTGGCGTTTGTTCGTGAATGGTGCCTCGTTTATCTTCACGCAGGATTTGCCCTGTCCAGTCCAGTAATTCCAGATAGTCTTCCAGCTTAAAAGGCAGACCTTCCGGCATGGGTTGGCGAGGGTTGCCAACAAATGGAAACAGAGTTTTGGGTTGATTTGGCTGTTCTTGTGTTTTTTCCGTCTGCTGAGCGCTTTGAATGCGCTTTTTGGCGGAGGTGTAGTCGGACTGTTCGGGCGTTTCGGCCAGTTGAGCGCGAACGGGGTTGAGATCAACGTAGGCCATACAGGCGGCCAAAGCCTGTTCATCCAGCAGGGCTTGAGATTTGAAGCGGCTTTCCCAGAAATGCCCGGTGCATTGGTCTTCTTTGTTGGCT
>JARRJP010000040.1:0-16999 GCA_037389025.1 Reinekea sp.
TGCTCGCGCAGTTCCGAGGCATTGCCCAGCGCCTCATTCAGCATGGACAGCGTTTCAGTTAAGCCCTGTTCCTGCGCCATTTGCCGTGCCTGCTGATGCTGGGTCTGCCAATCACTCGCGTTCACGGAAGCCGTTTTCCCCTGATCAGACACCCACGCAAGCGTCTGGCGGCTGATAAACGGCTGACCGCCTTTAAAGTGCAGCTCGCTTAGTTTGGGCAGGCGTTGCAGGAAGCGATGCAGCTCATCGCGAATGGCAAGCGCACCATCGGCATACCCCAGTTGCCGGGCAATCCGGGCGCTGAGTTCGTGCCCGTCGAGCCAGTACGGCGCTAACGTCAGGCTTTGCTCAACCCGTTGCCATAAGTCCTGATCTGGCGACTGTTGACACTGCTGTTGGTATTCGGCCACCCGGTCGGCCGACACCGGAGCCAGTTGCGTTTCCCCCGTGGCATCGGCATCGGGCGCGGAAGTAATGGACGACCAGATGGCCTGCCTGCGCATGCGTAACGACATGGCAAAGCCGTGTTCCTGCCCGGCCAGAAAGTCCGCAACGTGCAGCAGGCTTTTGCGGATGGCCCGGTCATTACTGGAATCGATGCTGAGGTTGGATACGGACGTTGATTTTTTGCGGGCCGATGTCGTTGTCTTTACTGAAGACTCGGAATCCGGGCCTGAATCAGTGGGCGATGCCGCCTGTGGCCGTGGCTGGCTGACCAGCCGCTCAATGCTGTTAATGTCAGCCAGTTCCAGCTCGTGTTGACCGGCGGCATCGCGTAACAGGGTCAGGGCTTCGGTCACCGCGCTTTTCAGTTCGTCAGAAGAATCGTCCTCGGCCAGTTTTCCCGCGCATTTGACGCTGCGCTGAATCATCTGGGCAAAGAACCGGCGGCGAATCCGCTCGCCTTTTTTGCCCGGTGCGGGGTAGCAGGAGTCCCACCAGGTTGCGATAAAGTCCGCCAGCACATAGAGCGACAGCACAAAACGATCCGCCGTCGCCTGGTTTTGCAGGCACTGCAACAGGTGCGACAGCAGCTTTATGTCTTTGCTCTGCGTGCACAGAATATGGATCACTTTCTGCTCGGTTTTATCCCAGTCAACCTCCCCGTGGGCCAGCGAGCCGACCTTGATCATCTGGTTTTCAATGAATTCCAGCGTTGCATTGCTTTCCACAGGACTGCCCGCCGGGCTGTCTTGGGAAATGGGCTGCTGTAATGGTTGTCTGAATGCTTGAATGTCCATGATTACCTCACCAGCCACAGGTTTTGCGCATGGGTTTGATGACCTCAGCCAGATTGCGGGTATCAAAGGTCAGGTGGTCAAGCGGCTCGACATCAGAACGCAGCGTGGCGCGGGGGGAGAAGAGCAGTGACTTCATCACCGCGATGGCCGCCAGCCCGCGACCGGTACGGACAATCGTGCCGGTATCGTCACTGATCCAGGGCTGGGTCACGTTCTGCTGAGCGCTGATGGTGATTCGGGTTTTCCCGGCTGATGTAGCGACCGGCAGGACCAGCTCGACGCGGCTGATGTTGTCAATGCAGCTCAGCATTAAGATGGGTCGTGGCCGGTTCGCCATCCCTGTCGGGGTCAGGGCGGTGGCGGTGAGCCAGATACCAGCATCGGGATCGGCCGGATCCTGATAATGCAGGATAAACCCCGGCTGGTTGCCGCGAGCCGCTTCGGCATCCTGTGCCCGGTTCCAGGCTTCCGGCCGGAGCAGCCAGTCATTACTGGCGATGGACTGCGCCACCGGGGTATTGAACGCCTGATCAAAACACGCCAGCCGTTCCAGCCGGGCGGCAATGTTTACACAGGTGAGCGCCTGGGTCAGCCGGGGGTCAGCCTCGGCTTCCGGCGTGTCAGTGCTGTCGGCCATTGCAAATGGCGTTGCCAGCATCAGTATTAACAGTGTCTTCGTTATCCTTGCCACGGTTATTCAATCTCCAGCTTGAGGCATTTATGCGCCAGTGTCCGTTTGGGTATGCCCAGGCTTTTTGCCGTCATGCTCCGGTTGCCGTCGAAGGTATCCAGCCGTGAGCGGATCAGGTTGTATTCAAAGCTCTGAACCGCCTGTTTCAGGTCATTGGTGGTGATCAGGCTGGCAGAGGCTATCGGAGCGTGACCGGGCCGCGCTGCATTGCCTGAGCTTACGGGCACCGAAGCAGGCTCCATTTCACGACTGAGCAGTTTTTCGAGCGTGATGTCTTCGTCGTTGCCGGTTAAGGCACAGGCGTATTCAATCAGGTTACGCAGCTCACGAATGTTGCCGGGAAACGCATGCTGGCTCAGCCATTCAAAAACCTCGTTCTGGACACCGGTGATGCGGGTGTCCCGTCGCTGGTTGTAGAGTGAGACAAAATGACGCACCAGCTCTGGCAGGTCTTCGGTGCGCTGGTACAGCGTCGGCACCCGGATCGGAAACTGTTCAAGGCGGTAGTAAAGATCCTGACGAAAAAGCTGCTCCTGTGTTCTGGCGCGCAGGGCAACATGGGTGGCCGCGACCAGACGAAAATCCACTTCGATTTCTTCTTTACCACCGACCGGGCGAAAACAGCGCGACTCCAGCACCCTGAGCAGCTTGGCCTGCAACGGCAGAGGCAAATCCCCGATTTCATCCAGAAACAGGGTGCCGCCATCCGCCTGAGCGAACAGCCCCGGTTTGTTGCGATCCGCGCCGGAAAAGGCCCCTTTAACATGACCAAACAGTTCGCTCTCCAGCAGGCTTTCTGGAATGGCCGCGCAGTTAATGGCGACAAAGGGTTTACCTTGTCGTGGCGAGACATCATGAATGGCTTTGGCGACCAGCTCTTTTCCGGTGCCGGTTTCCCCCTGAACCAGCACATTCAGCTGCGACTGTGCGGCCACCACGATCTGGCTGCGCAGGCTGTGCATGACTTTACTGCTGCCGATCAACTGACTTTGCAGCGACTGGGATAACCCCTGCCGATGCTCTTTCAGACGAATATGGTTAATGGAGGCTTTCAGTACCGAGCGCTGACTCACTTCACGGCTCAGTTCGCTGAGCATCTGCCAGCAGTTGGTGAACAGGGTATTGAAATGATTCCAGCAGATGTTATTCGCCAGCGTATCCAGTGTGGCTGGTTTTCCCAGCACCATTAACAGAACTCTGATTTTGCTCGCGTTTGGCGGCAGCGGGGTGATCAGTACACCGTCGTCGCGTTCGCGCTTGGCGATCTGGCCGGTAAAGTCGGCGTTCTTCTGCCAATATGGCAGTTGGCTGTCATCCAGCAGCATTGGTGCTGGCGCGCGCAGTACATGGGAAAACGGATGATCAAAGTCGTTCACCTTAAAGGCCGGAGAGGAATCGATACCGACCATTTCAAGCTGAGCGCCCTGAAGATCCGGTGCCAGAACCCAGGCACGGGACAGCGGCATGAGCTGACAAAGCGCAGCGGTATAGCGTTGCACCAGCTCGGCACGGTCACTAACCTCGGTCAATGAAACGGCGTGTTTTAGCCAGTTTTTCATGGCGATTACTCCACCTCACCGACGAACTCATGCTCGTTGACGGTCAGGCGAATCCGGCTGACGCTCTCCCGTTCGGCCAGCTTGTTCAGTAACGCCAGAGAAACCGGCGGCAGCATCTGGCCTTCGATAATGGCCTCCAGCATGCGAGCCCCGTTTTCAGCCCGAGTGGCCCGTCGTTTGATCTCTTCAACCAATTCCGGATCGATCTCGGTTTCCGCCTGATAACGTTGTTTGAACAGCCGTTCCAGCCGCGCCAGTTTGTCGGCAATAATGTCGTACAGCGTTTCGTCATCCAGCGCGAGATACGGCACCGTCTCCATCCGCGCCAGCAGCGCAGGTTTAAAGAAGTTCGCCAGTTCTGGATACAGCTTTTCTTCCAGCCGTTCCGGGTTGTCTGCGTAGTCAACAATGGTCTGGTAACCCAGGTTTGAAGTTAGAAAGAACACCACATTCTGGCAGTCAATCACCCGGCCTTCGCCGTCGGCCAGTTCACCTTTGTCAAACGCCTGATAAAACAGATTGAGCACTTCCGGGTGGGCCTTTTCCACTTCGTCCAGCAGCACCACGGAGTAGGGCATCTTGCGGATGGCCTCGGTCAGCACACCGCCTTCGCCATAACCGACATAGCCCGGCGGAGACCCGATCAGGCGTGAGACCGTGTGTTTTTCCTGATACTCGGACATATTGATGGTGGTCAAAAACTGTTTGCCGCCGTACAGCTGCTCCGCAATCTGCAAGACGGTTTCGGTTTTGCCGACACCACTGGGGCCAACCAGCAGGAACGCCCCTTTCGGACGGCCAGGGCGGCGCAGGTCCGCACGCGCCGTCAGAAGATGGCGGTGAATGCATTTCAGGGCCAGATCCTGACCTTTGATGTGCTGGCCGAGTAAGTCGGGCAGGTGAGTGATCCGGTGCAGTTCGTCAGTGTTCATCTGATCCACCGGCACCCCGGTCCAGTCCGCGATCACTTCAGCCACCTGCTTTGCATCCACCTGCGGATGGATTAGCCGCTGCTCGTGGGTAATGGCATCCAGTTCGGCATAAAGTTCGGCCAGTTGTTTGCGAATGTCGTCTTCAGTCAGCGCTAAATCGCTTTGATTTTGGTCAGAGTCTGTTTCCGCTTCCTTCAGCGCAGCGTCAGGGTTGAGTACCCGCTGTCGCAATTCGATGATCCGTGTGATCCGCTGGCGCTGTTCATGCCACGCGGCATCCAGCGTCTCCCGTTCCTCCCGGTCAGCTGCGGCTTCCGCCTCCAGCGCCGCCATGCGCTCCTGGTTCAGCTCATGGCCCAGGCGACGTTTGCGATTGAGTAAATCCATCTCCAGTTGTCGCTGCGCGGATCGGGAATCCAGCGCCGCCAGCCGACGCGGCGGCGCGCTGAGGTTAATGGCAATGCGCGCACAGGCCGTGTCCAGCACATCAATGGCTTTGTCGGGCAACTGCCTGCCGGAGACATACCGGGCCGAGAGTTCGGCGGTGGCCCGCAAGGCTTCATCAGTAATCAGAATCTGGTGAGATTGTTCGTAGATACCATGCAGACCGCGCAGAATATCCACGGTCTGTTCGGCGCTGGGTTCATCCAGCTTGACCAGTTGAAAGCGACGGCTCAGCGCCGGGTCTTTTTCAAAATATTTTTTGTATTCCTTCCACGTCGTCGCCGCAATGGTACACAGCTCACCACGGGCCAGCGCCGGTTTCAGCAGATTGGCCGCATCGCTGCCGCCTTCCTGATTACCGGCACCGATCATGGTGTGGGCTTCATCAATGAACAGGATGACCGGCGTCGGCGAGGTTTTCGCTTCTTCAATGATCGCTTTCAGACGTTTTTCAAATTCCCCTTTGACGGATGCACCGGCCTGCAACAGACCAAGGTCCAGTGACAGCAGGTCGATCCCCTGAAGCGACTCCGGCACCATGCCGGTTGCGATGCGCAGAGCCAACCCTTCGACAACGGCACTTTTACCGACACCGGCTTCCCCGACGACAATGGGGTTGTTTTTGCGGCGGCGACAGAGAATGTCAATCATCAGGTTGATTTCATCATCCCGGCAGAACACCGGGTCCAGCTCGCCGTTCCGGGCCTTGGCAGAGAAATTCACACAGAAACGGCCCAGGGCCGAGTCAGCCTCGCTATGCAGAGTCGATGCCTTTTGCGGCTTCGAATCCGTCACCACCGGGGTTTCCGCCGAGGCTTCGGTCAGGCGCGTGAACTGCTTGCGCAGCGTTTCCCGGTTGATGTTTTCAAGAAGTCGGGCAACGGTGATGGCCAGATAACGATCCGAACGCAACAGCGCGGCCAGAAAGATCATGCCTGAGCGCAGTTCGGTGTTGCCGAATTCGGTGGAGCCGAGTAACCAGGCATCCTGCAACAGCTCGATCAGCAGCGGAGAAAAGGCGGGCGTGGTGTCGTGGCTGTCCTCACGGCTTAATGCCTCACCGGTTATCTGTTTAAGCTGGCTGTGATTGACATCGGCCTGTTTCAGCAGGACACGCACATCAGACAGCGGGTTTTCCAGCAAGCTATACAGCAGATGCTCGATGGTGACTTCCGGGTTATGACGGCTGATGCTCAGCGCACCGGCCTGTTCCAGTGCCAGCCGGGTCTGGGCATTCAGTTTGTTGATCAGAGTGGGAAGAGAAATTTGAATCACGGTTGTACTCCATTACTTAAGTAATTGATGCAGCTGTTCCAATACGCTGACGGACTTAGTGTTAAGAAGCATTGAATAGGTGAAGAATATCGCCGCCAGGGCGATGCCGAAACTGACAAAGACTGTCCAGACAGGCATCTGACGACTCAGCCGATAGCGGGACTTGACGACATAGTCAGTCGCATTGGTCAGGGCAACCGGTTCGCTGTCATTAAGACGCCGCAGCACCTGATGCAGATGGGTAATCACCTTTTCGTATTCTTCCCGGCCTTTTTCCATGACCTTGTAACGTCCTTCAAAGCCCAGACTCAGGCACAGGAAAATAAACTCCAGCAGGTCTTTATAGCGCTCCGGCTCACCTTCCAGACGGCTGAGAATGGTAAATACCTTCTCGCCGCCCCAGGTCTCATTGTGGAACCGGGTCAGCAGGGAATGTTCTGCCCACACGGTATCCGCGCCCCAGTTGGTGCTGAGCACGGCTTCATCAATGAACGTACAGAGAATGTAGCGGTACGCCAGAATTTCCGCGTATTCGCGGTTCTGCTCCTGCAGTTCCACCTCAATGGCTTTGATTTCCTCAACGGTTTGTCCGTAAAGCTGTTCCACATTGTCGCAGTGGCTGAGCTTGCGCACGCGCAGCACCATGCCGAGCAGCGGCGTGGCTGCATCAATGAGCGAATTAATACTGCCGCCGCGCAACCGGAACCAGAAATCCTGGTCCGCATCGATGTTTTTGGCATGTTCGTGCAGCACGCTGGTTAGATAGTTTTCCTTTGCGGAATCTGTGACTGTATCGTCCATGGCTTAGCTCCTGATGGCCCAGAATTGAAGATCAAGATCCGGAAAATCACCGGAAATGTGGAATGCAAAACCGCTGGCGCTGGTCAGCATGGCCCAGGCGGCACTGCTTTTATCCAGCTGGTAATAGGTATAACCGGCGTGGAAGGGCAGTTGTCGTGGAGCGACAGGCAGAGGCGATATCGGCACACCGGGCAGTTGCAGTGCAATCAACTCGCGGATTTTTTCCACCGAGGCGACCTTGGTCTGCTGAATGAACAGCTTACGCATTTCGTCCATCGGCATATGCGCCTGCGCCGCCAGAATGAACTCGGCGTTGGCCAGCAGGGAAGGGTCGTGTATTGGCGCGACCATCAGGCCATGCTTGAGTTTTTGCAGTGAGAGCGAGACTGCCCGAGGCTCCAGCACGATACTGAGCGATTGGCGCAGCAGGTGCATCAGCGGATCAAAAGAGACCCCTGGCTGATCATGGTGATACGGCTCAATGTCCGGTGCGCAGTGGCTTTCATCGGTAAAGGTTGCCAGCTCTCCGCACTGTGCGGACAGCGTTTCAAACAGCCGCTCCGGGTGCAGGCCGCGCAGATGCGACAGATGCTGAAGCTGGAGGCGCATACGGTTCAGTGCCTGCAACAGCATGAAATCGGACACATCCGCCACGCCCCCCTGTGACGGCGAACCAATGCGCTGGGCAATATTATTCGCCCGTTCGTTCATCAGCCCGGCCATTTCCCCAATGAAACGATGCAGATTCTCAACCGCGCTCACATTGAGATGGCAGGGAATAAATGACGGATCAAGCATGACACTGCCATCGGCCCGTTTTTCCAGTATTCGCGCAATCGCCATCGAGGCATAGGCACTGCGATCGTCCTTTTCCAGCATCAGCCGCAGGCGAACCGGGCTGACATCAATGGCGGCCACATCGCCCTGGCTGGTGTGAATGTCCCGCACATCGCGCTTGGTTGCCACATACCGGCCGGAGCCTGCGGCCTCCGGCCAGCTGACTTCGGTGATCGAATCGCTGCGCATGGCGATGGCCAGGTAAACAATCTGGTTCGCCAGTGAGCTGTCCGCCACCTCCAACGGATCCGGTGAAGAATCCTCATGCGGAATGCGGAACACCGTGCCATCGGGCATAACACCTGAAGCGCTCTGTAAGCCGATGCGACCCAGGCTTAAGTATTCCGAATTGAGCGTCATCTCGGTCAACCCATACAGATAACCACTGACAGTGCTTATCCGCTGATCAATCTGGTATTCAATGTTGCGTTGCTGTTGCTGGAAGTGTTGCGGCTTGATAAACAATCCTTCATTCCAGACGACTCTATTCCTTGCTGACATATTTATTCCACCTGGTCGAGTTTGACGCTCTGATCGTCAAAATAGATAAGTAAGTGATACTGTTTGTTTGCCGGTAAGACCTTGACGACTTTTTTCCAGTCACTGCTATTGGGGGCCGCAAAGCGCGCCATGACACCGATATACGAGGTTTTCTGGCTCACCTCGAACGTGTCGATAAACTTGAACTGTCCCGGCAGCATCACAAAATCACGGTGATTGATGTAGTTACTCTTCAGGGCTTTTTTCGCATCCTCAGTCAATTGATCAAAGTCCGCCGACAGAAACATGGAATCGTCTTCCAGTTCAAACACCTGAACCTCCAGTGGTGTTGCATCACCACTGGCGTTTGGGTTGATCGTTTCAGTGGCGACCAGGCTGTAGGTCATCCACGATGGCTGACCTCGTTGATCAATCACTGCGCAGCTCACCAGTGGTAACAACAGCAGGCTGCATATCAGAGCCTTAACCACCGGACTGCTCCGTTTGTTTTTCACGCAGGGCCTTGTCATACGCCTGATCGAAGACTTCCCAGAACAGCTTTTCAAAGCCCTGCTGACGATTCGACGTCAGTTCACGGTAATAGCTTTTATACATATTCCAGGCCCAGGCATCGGTGGACTCCGGCGTGTTCTGGCCGGGGCGGCGATACGCATGGAAGCGGCGCAACAGTACATCGGGAGAAAATGCCCGCAGCACCTGTTGCAGCGCCTCACCGGCGGCTACCTGCATGACCTGATTATGGTGCAGGACATTGCGCAGACTTTCTTCGATGGCCGAAGGCGCAGAGAGATGCACCGCACTCTGCTGAGCATCGAACATGGTCTGTACCGTCTCCTGATAGGACAGCCCCAAACGCAGCGGATTGTCTTCAATCGGTTGCAGGTTCTTGTTCATGGTGCCGTAGCGGCTTTCGGATACTTGCTGATGTAATGTCAGCAGACCGCGAATGGCCGCCTGAAGTGACGCGCCGATTTCTTCTGACAGCGCCTGCATGGCCGCCATATCCTGCGCATTGTCCAGATGCGTTCCAAGACCACGTAATAACGGCCCGGCCACCCGATGGTTGCCTTCGCCGCTCATGCTGTAAGGTGCCGAAACACCGGCCTGCTCCTGGTGCTGATAATTGAGTTCCATCTCTTCTTCCAGGCGCTCAAGGATTTTGTCATCCATCGGTTGATCCTCTTGGGTTAATGTGTTTTTCAATACCATTGCGGCACCGATTTCCTGATTACTGTCCGCGTGGGCCGTGACTTCATGGCCTTGCCAATGCTGGTCACGCGCCAGCAGGAATCCGGTTCTCTGTTCGGTGATTTCGGCTTGGGTTTCACGATCGCGCACCTGCGCCGAACGGGCCAGATCGACTTCCAGCGCATCAAGCGCCAGCAGGGGGTCGCAGGTCGTCTGGTCATCGTTATTCTGTATAGGCACAACCTGTTCATCGGAGCCGATGTCCAGCGCGTTGTAATCACGGCGAAACTGCTTTTCCAGATCGTGCTGATTGCCTGTGGGCATCTCCCCGTCATCGGTGAAATGAATGCGAATGTCATAAGCGCCGATTTTCACCATATCGTTATCGCTCAGGCGGGCACTCCGGTCTTTACCCACCGTCATAGTGGCACCGTTGATGTAATTGGCCCCGCTGAGATCCGTCAGACAGAAGTTGCCGTCGATCAGCGAAATGCTGGCGTGGCCCGGATGAATATGCCCAGCGTGATCGCGCAGCGTCCAGGAATCCGCTTCGCTGGCACCAATGGTGCCGCCTTCGATCGTAAAGGTATGGCTGGGGGACAGACCGGCTTTCAGTTCCTGAGTATTGGTTACCACCAGAACGATCTGGAGCGGTTGATTCAATTTATTCTGTGTTTTCACTGCCAGTTCAGACATTAGTTCAGACATAGTTGCACCTCACTGCCGGATCTGAATGAGAACTCGACGGTTCTCTTGTGTGTGGCCGGTAAAGGATGTCCAGCCAAGACAGGCACTATCGATGTCTTCGGAACTGCTCAGCCGCATTGCCGGGGCTTCATCGGCCTTCAGTCCCAGTTCAAGATCGAAAGCCATTTGCTCACGCAGAATGAACTCCACCAGCTTGATGACCGACTGATGGTCTTTGCCAGTGGGCAGAAAATCATTAAAACGGGACAGGCTCAGCTCATGGATGCAGATCACAAATTTACCCATGCGATCCTTCATCCAGGTGCCGATGACGGAATCGTGCCCCAGCGAATTATTCGCTTTACCCAGACGCATTTTCTGGCTCTGCGGTACAAACACCTGGCGCAGTTCCCACTGCCGGATGCTGACGGAATCCAGATCAAAACAATGCGCGATAATGCCCGAGACAACCTGTGGTGAACGACTGCGCCCGGCCAGCATGCCCGAGTAGGCCAGCATCTTGCACCAGTTGATCGGCGTTTCCCCGCGCAGGCGGTCATCGGCCAGGCCAACCAGCGCAAACAACTGAGCCGAAAAAGGGTCACTGGCCCCTTCACGAAAGCGCATGTAATAACGGTATTTGCGCCAGATCTGGTAGACCAGCGTGATCAGACGATGATTAAAGAAATCCATAAACAGCTTGCGCACACCGTTTTCATCTTCGGTGACCATCTGCTCAAGCAGGAACGCCGGTAACGGCGACTGTGAACCGCTCATGCCGAAAAAGGTTGTTTGCAGCCTCAGCCGATCATCATCCAGAATGTCCAACCCGGAGACATCGCTGGCGGCGAACCCCAGACTGGGATTGGCACTGAACAGCACGGTACACTGCGACTCAAATTCGTCGCTTTCCGGGTCGAGATCTTTCAGGCGATAAAGCAATTCCACCAGCTGATAAAAATTATAGCTTTGTACTTTTTCCGGCCACGGTGTCGATTCCGATTCAGTAACATCAGATTGAGCCACTTCATTATTCATGGCTGCCTGTCTTTCTAAATCAGTGGCTGCAACCCGGTCTGAATACCCCATGAATACCTTTCCCTGTTATCTGAATTAATGACCACTAACTCATGAAACGAATTGATGCTTGCGTACAGCGCGAAAAAACGACTGAGTACCGTACCGAACAGATACAGCTCACCTTCAGAGCCAAAGGCCGATTGCGCCAGGGTGATTTCCGAACACAGCCCCCGAACCGGCAGACCTTGAATCAACCGTTCAACCGGCTTGGATTTAATATCGATAATACCTTCCAGCCGGTGGCGCGAAATTTTCTCTGCCTGGCGGTCCACCAGCGCACGAAAATCATAAGCGCGCAGAACCGAACTCAAGGCATCTTTTGACAGCAGCGATAAATAATTCAGCGATAGATTGGAGATCAGCGTCCACAGTAATGAACCGTCCAGCGTCGGGCGCAGTGGTGCCGTCGGTTCGGTAATATTGGTGAACGTGGCAAACGACGGCGACTCATCGGTCGCCACCGAAATATCGCCTCTGCCCAGCTCCAATGGTAATTGCCGGTTCGTGCAGGTCAGCTTCAGCGATATGGCTTCGCTGAAATCAATGTGTGCGGTTTCATCACTGCGGACAAACGAAATAAAATGTTCAAAGCCGTCGCTGCGAATGCTGTCGCGCACTCTGGCCCGGTAATACAGTGCCTTGCGGGCATGCGCCCGTTCCACCTCGTGCTGGAAACTTTCAAACGGGCTGTACAGGCGTTTCTCTCCGCGTTCCCGACCCTTGTCCTTCTCATCCTTACTCCCTCCCAGCACTTCATCGATACTGAAAATTTCGTAATGGGACGGCGAACGGCTGGACGGCACGATTCGGTATTCGGGGCTTTTTCCATTCAGGTTGATCGGGTCTGCATCGTGAGAAAACAGATTAACCGCCGGTGTGCAGTACAGTTCAAAACTGTCATCGCGCACGCGAATGTCCGAAGGCAGTGTTTTTGAAAAACGAAACCGCAAGGTAAACTCGCCACGGATATCAGCAGGGATATAGTGGTTGAGTTTTTCCAGATCAAAAAACAGAAACGCCTCTGGAAACGCCAGGAACTCCTGAATAATCCGATACCCTTCATAAACATTTTTCGGGTAGGGCAGAATCGCATCGCCGGAATCAAAACCGACAGCGCGAAAACAGGAGCAGGGCACGGAAATGGTTTTGTCGTTGTAAACCACGTCGATGCCATCCAGATAATGGCTGAGCCAGAGGTAAAGCATCTGCGCACTGTATGGCTCGCCGCCCAGAAAAAAGCGCAGGCTCTGCAGGTCGATCTCCCCGACAGTCTGCGGGCCTATCACCTCCAGAGTCAGATCAATAACCGATGCCGCACGGGTGTGCGTACTGCTGACATGCTTGCGCTCCAACGGGTACACATCCACATCGCGGCAACTGCGAAACTGGCAGGTAGTGTCAAAAACAGGTATTGAATGCAACTGCATGTCCTGAGTCATCGTCTGCCGAGTGCTGATTATCTTTGGCTTTGGTGTCAGCTTTATCATGGTGATGCTGGGAATTGGCCGCAGATAATTCGGCCACAGCATACTGATGATCGAGTGCGTCAGTTCTGGAAATTCATCCTCAACTTTTTCACGCAGCTTACCGGTCAGAAACGCAAAACCTTCCAGCAGACGTTCTACGTCCGGGTCGGTATTACGGCCATTGAGAAAACGCGAAAGCTGAGGGTAGATTTCCGCAAATTCCCGACCCTGCTCCTTAAGATAGGACAGCTCTTCTCTGAAATACTGATCTCTGGACACTTAACGCACCTTGTACTGTCTGTTGCTGTCTAAAAGCAGATCGATTTCAACCTGCTGATGCAATGCGCCTAAATCAATTGTCGCGATGATATGGAATTTACGGTTAAACAACGTGGAGTCGTCTGCCTCTATTCGTATATCCATATCCGCAATCCTCGGCTCAAAGCGCTTAATGCATTCCTTGACAGCTTTCTGTATTTGCATCGCCAGATCGCGCGAGCCTAACGCGGTATCGTTAAAGTCAGTCAGACCCAGCTCAGGTGCACTCAATGACTCGCCAAGCCGCGTATTCAGCAGGCGGGTAATGTTGAGCTTTATTGACCTGAGTACATCATCTGAGTCCGGCCCCAGCGTGACCGATCTGGGCTTGGCATCAGTTTCCAATCGCTCGAAAAAACTGACACCATAAGCCCGATCTTCATCGGGTGGATAGACCATGCGTTATGCCTGATCCAAACGTCCGACCAGTGACAGCTCAAAACTGGCGCCCATATATTTAAAGTGCGGACGCACCGACAACGACACCTGATACCAACCCGGATCGCCTTCCACATTTGAAACTTCAATGCGTGCCGCACGAAGCGGACGACGGCTGCGAACTTCTGCCGGTGGATTTTCCTGATCCGCAATGTACTGACGAATCCAGACATTCAGTTCCGTTTCCAGATCCTGACGTTCTTTCCACGCGCCAATCTGTTCGCGCTGGAGCACTTTAAGATAATGCGCCAGACGATTGATGATCATCATGTAAGGCAACTGAGTCCCCAGTTTGTAATTGGTTTCCGCCTCTTTGCCTTCTTTGGTATTTGGAAAAACTTTTGGTTTCTGAACCGAGCTGGCAGAGAAAAACGCAGCATTGTCGCTGCCTTTGCGCATGGTTAGTGAAACAAAACCTTCTTCGGCCAGTTCAAATTCCTTACGGTCTGTAATCAGCACCTCTGTCGGAATTTTCGACTGTAACGCACCCAGGGATTCAAAGTTATGAACCGGCAGATCTTCCACCGCGCCACCACTTTGCGGGCCGATAATATTCGGGCACCAGCGGTATTTCGCGAAGCTTTCCGTCAGTCGGGTTGCCAGGGCAAACGCCGTATTGCCCCACAGATAGCTTTCATGAGAGTCGCTGACATCTTCGCGATAGTTGAAGGTATCCACCGGGTTTTCAATCGGATCATAAGGTGAACGCAACAGGAAGCGCGGCGCAGTCAGACCGATATAGCGGGCATCTTCAGACTCGCGAATAGAGCGCCACTTGGTATAGCGAGGGCTTTCAAAAGTCGCCGCCAGATCCTTAAGGTTCGGCAGTTCTTCAAACGAATCAATCCCGAAAAATTCAGGGCCGACCGAAGAAAGAAACGGCGCGTGTGCCATGGCACCCACAGCACCGACATATTGCAGCAGCTTCATATCCGGCGAGGACGGAGTGAACGCATAATGCCCGATAATGGCACCCACCGGTTCACCACCGAACTGACCATAACCGGAAGAATAAACGTGCTTGTAAAGACCGGACTGTGTGGTTTCAGGTGCAAATTCAAAATCGTCCAGTAATTCTTTCTTAGTGACATGAAGCATTTCGATTTTAATGTTTTCACGGAAATCGGTACGATCAACCAGCAGCTTCAGACCCCGCCAGGCCGACTCCATCTGCTGCAACGGTTCACAGTGCAGGATGGCATCCATCTGGGCGCTGATTTTTTTGTCCAACTCCACCAGCATTTTGTCCACCAGCGCTTTGTTGACCGGTTCACCCGTCTGCTTTGAACGGATGATATCTTCGATGAAAGCGGCAACACCGCGTTTGGCGATATCGTAGGTTTCTTCACTGGGGACCATCCGCGTATGCGACATGATCTCATCCAGAAGGCCATTGGACGTTGTAGAGGTGGTGCTTTGTATTTGTTCTTGCACGGACATATTCATAATCCTTTTAAAATCCATTTTAATTACTGTTCATCGGTTGCGGGTTCGTCAGCGGCCCCATCCGTAGGTTCATCCGGTTTGCCATTATTCAATTGCAACTCAGAGACCAACTGTTCACGAGACTCAGGCGAAGTGAGAATCTCTTCCAGACGCGACCGGAAAGCTGGAATGTTGCCAAGTGGACTTTTCAGTGCCACAAGCGCTTCGCGAATCTCCAACAGCTCTTTTAATTCAGGCACCTGTTCAGCAATGTGATCCGGCGAAAAATCCGCAAGAGATTTAAACGAAAGTTCGACTGGAAGCTCCCGTCCTTCCTCATCAGACAGCCTGTCATCAACAGCCGTGGTAATGGAAAGGTTGCTTTCGCGCATTACCGAAGTGAAGTTGTTTTTGTCAATGTTGACTGCCTCACGGTCTTCAAGAGGCGTCTCTTCCGGGTGCCCCTTGAAATCCCCAACAACCATTAACTTTAACGGCAGCTCAACTTCTGCATTTGAATCGCCTGTCGCCGGAATATATTTAACGTTAATACGTTCCTTAGGCGCGACACTCCCTTCTTTAGCCATAACTCTGTCTCCTGTTGGCTGATTTTGCTGCTTGCAGCGTTGATTCATCCTGAAGAACCAGTTTTTCCGATCCTATTACGACAGACCTTAAACCTAATCCGTTTTTTGCGAAACAAACGGCTTCCTGAGGACGATTTTAAACCTGAATCCGTGACTCCAAAGTGGCACAGTGCGCAAGCCATTGATTCCTCTTTGCTTCCCAAAAATTTCAATGAACCTATGGGTGCACCTGCAATTTTTGAAAAACAAATAGAAATCAAGCCTTTGGAGTCACAGTGCGCAAGCCATTGATTCCTTTTTGCTTCCCAAAAATTGGGGTGAACCTATGGGTGCACCTGCAATTTTTGAAAAACAAATAGAAATCAAGCTCTCACACCCTGCATCCACTTTGGAATCACGGATTCAGGTTAACCTGGTTTCTGTCTGGATAGCTTTGTGTATTGCGCAGACTTCAGATTTGCGGCTTACATCAGCCACAAATGAAATTTCGAAGAAATAATCCTGAATCCGTAACTTCATAGCGGCGCAGTGCGTAAGCCATTGATTCCTCTTTGCTTCCTAAAAATTTCAATGAACCTATGGGTGCACCTGCAATTTTTGAAAAGCAAATAGAAATCAAGCTCTTACCCCTGCATCCACTTTGAAGTCACGGATTCAGGATAATGAAAAGAAAAGTTCTGACTGGATTTAACAGTCGAACATATAGACAGGATTAGCAAAAACCCGGATGCCAATGCAATTATAAAAATCGTTATGACTGTCCTTTAAAACGACAAATGGTTCATTCAGCTTCTGTATGGGCATCCTGAAACGCCTATGCTTTAAGCTACCTGACACCATATGGTTTTTTCCTTTTCATGTTTTCTGCGACACTTCTATATAATGAAGATCACAAAACCATCTGTATTCATATTGACTTGATATCCATATTGACTTACGTTGATTGAATCGTATTGTAATTAACTGAAATTCTCTTAAATTCTCTGGAATTTTTGACTTCGGTTTTATTAAACCTGAATCCGCAACTTCAGGAAAAGGAAAACGCAATAACTATTTTACGTTTACCCCCATGTACGGAACCTGAGCTGAAGTTGTCGTACTGTTTTTAGTGATCGGGCAATTTCTTGCTCGCCGGGCAATTTCTTGCTCGATTTCGAGCAAGAAATTGCCCGATTGAAAAATAAAAATTTGTTCAGGCCTCTGAATCCGTGGTTTTCAAAAGTTGGCCCGGTTCTTGTTAAGGCAACAGTGCGTAAGTAAGCTGAAATCATTAATTTTTTTAAGGAGATATTCTTATGCCAACCCCTTGTTATGTCGCCATTGAAGGCACAACTCAAGGCAATATCACCGCCGGAGCATTTACCGCAGAATCCGTCGGTAATATTTTTGTTGAGGGTCACGAAGACGAAATGCTGGTTCAGGCCGTTCAGCATTCCGTTAAAGTCCCAACCGACCCGCAAAGCGGTCAGCCGTCCGGCCAGCGAGCGCATGATCCGCTGATTCTGACGGTAGCATTGAACAAAGCCGTA
>JARRJP010000041.1:0-29180 GCA_037389025.1 Reinekea sp.
GTTTTTTTGAACTGAGTTCAAGAGTGATGTGTTGGTGTTTGCGCTGTATATAACCGGAACCAGGTTGGCAATCAGCCTGCAAAGGTGGCTTCGGTTCGCCGAACCGGCTGGGATGGCGGCACCGTTGAAAATGGAGATGCCGGGCAGAGTCGCTTTGATGTTTGCAATTCAGTTTCACCTGAATCCACTCTGGAGTCACGGATTCAGGCGATATAAAGGCAATCATTAGTGGTATCGGTTGCCTGTCTACAAAACTGCTTTCATACTGAACTGGCGAACAATAAAATAATGGGAAGCCATGATGAAAGCATCCGCATTTGTCACTACCACCCTGGATGGCTATCTGGCCCGTCCAGACCACCGCCTCGACTGGCTCGAAGAAGCCAACTCTGACAGCAAAGAAGACTACGGCTACGATGCCTTTATTAATCAGATCACAACGGTTGTCATGGGTCGTAAGACCTTTGAAAAAATCATGACCCTGCCCGAATGGCCTTATAAAAATCAACGTCTGATCTTGCTATCGAGCATCATTAAACAGGTTCCTGACGAGCTGGAGGATCAGATACAACTCTTCAATGGTGATGTTGTAGAGTTAACAAATCTGCTCGATGCAGAAGGCGAAGAGCACCTGTATGTCGATGGCTCTCAGGCGATTCAGGCATTTATCAATGCTGGCCTGATGACTGACCTTACCATCACGACCCTGCCCATCCTGATCGGTGAGGGAGTCCCTTTGTTCGGCGGCCCGCTTAATAAGGATATTCGTTTAAAACACCAGTTTACAAAGGCTTATAAAAACGGTTTCGTGCAAACCAGCTACCGCTTTTAGCGATCTACCTGAATCCGTGACTCTTCAGTGGATGCAGGGTGTAAGAGCCTGATTTCTATTTGTTTTGCAAAAATTGCAGGTATACCCATAGGTTTCCCCCAATTTTTGGGAAGCAAAGAGGAATCTATGGCTTGCGCACTGCGCCGCTATGGAGTCACGGATTCAGGATCTAATCATCGCGATCCAGACAATTTGCTTACAAAAACGATTTACCCCCTTTCAGTGACGGGAACGTTTAAGCTATAACCTGAATCCGTGACTCTTCAGTGGATGCAGAGTGTAAGAGCTTGATTTGTTTTTCAAAAATTGCAGGTGCACCCGTAGGTTCACCCCAATTTTTGGGAAGCAAATAGGAATCAAGCTCTTGCACACTGCGCCGCTATGGAGTCACGGATTCAGGTATAACAGAAAAGTCCAAGGAGAAACCCATGAAGACCTGTTACAGCCTGATCAGCATATTGATACTGCTAAGCGCCTGCAGTTCGCAGACAACAACGGTGAATGATGAACAAGCGCCATTGGTCAAGCCCGAGTCAGCCGAGAAAAAAGCGGAAGTGCAAGTTGTTGAAGAAAACGCAATGGTCATGAATGACGTAGTCAGCTACGTAGCGCCGCTACCCAGCGCCAAGCCAACCCTGATGGCGGAACAGATGCGTATTGACCAGCCTTCCAATGAACAATATGACGAGGTAAAACAATCCAGCATCAAACAGGTAGCGACCGACCCGGTCAGCACATTTTCAACCGATGTCGATACCGCCAGCTACACCAATGCAAGACGATTCCTCAACCTGGGACAACAACCACCAAAAGACGCCGTTCGGGTAGAAGAATTTATCAATTATTTCGATTATCAGCTTGCCAAACCTGAACAAATGGATGAACCATTACGTATCGAGACAGAACTCTCATCCACACCATGGAACAAAAAGACGGAACTGCTTCGCGTCTCCCTGCAAAGTTATCAGACAAGCGTGGAAAATATGCCACCTCTGAATTTGGTCTTCCTGTTGGATGTGTCAGGCTCGATGAACAGCGACAATAAACTGCCATTAATGCAGCGCAGTTTCAATTTACTGGTTGACCAGCTACGACCGCAAGATCATGTTGCGATTGTTGTCTATGCTGGCGCCTCAGGCATTGCGCTGGAACCAACCTCCGGCGATCAGAAACAGAAGATCATCACCGCCATCAATAGACTTAGTGCCGGTGGTAGCACCGCTGGCAGCGCCGGTATTCAGCTGGCTTACGATTTGGCGCAAGAGCACTTTGCCGCAGACCACATCAATCGGGTTATTCTCGGCACCGATGGTGATTTCAATGTCGGCACCAGCAGCACTGAAGATCTGAAAAAGCTGATCGAACAGAAACGCGACAGTGGTGTTTTTCTCAGCGTACTGGGTTTTGGTACTGGTAACTACAAAGATGCCATGATGGAAACGATTTCCAATCATGGTAACGGTCAGGCGTTTTATATCGACAGCTTCCAGGAAGCCCGGAAAATTTTTGCGCAGACATTGACCGCAACACTTTTGACCGTTGCCAAGGACGTTAAAGTCCAGATCGAATTCAATCCGGCACAGGTCGCTGAGTACCGCCTGATCGGTTACGACAACCGAATGCTGAACCAGGAAGATTTCAATAACGACAAGGTCGACGCTGGTGATATTGGTTCTGGCCATAGTGTGACAGCACTGTATGAAATTGTTCGAACCGGTTCTGAGTTCCGGTTTATTGAACCATTGCGCTATCAGCAAAATCAGGGAAAAACAGACCCGCAAGCCATCAGCACCGAACTGGCATTCGTTAAAGTTCGCTATAAAATGCCGCAGGCAGATAAGAGCAATCTGTTCTCAGTACCGGTAACACCAGATCAAGAGCGTTCACCAAGCGAGGCCATGACACTGGCCAGCAGCGTCGCCGGATTTGCCGAAATCCTGCGGGCAAGTCCCTATATCAATAACTGGAACATAAAAAATGCTATCGAAGACCTGCAACCCGTACTGGAAAATGATCCATGGGGTTATCGTCACGAGTTACTACAATTAATGAAAAACGCAGATACCATGAATTAATGACCCTTCTGAGCACGCTCCAACGCTGGTGGTTACCGACAAGTACCGCCAGCCTGCAAAAACTGACCGATGCTGAGCTGTTGAGTGACTTTCAGCAGCATGAGGAATCGTTATGCCTGGAAATTCTGATTGAGCGTCACAACGATGCTTTGTTTCATTTTATCAAGTCCTTATCTGATGCCGGTCTGGCTGAAGATCTTTGCCAACAGGTCTGGTTAAAGCTGCTGGAACAACCACGGAGCTTTCAACCAGGCCAGGCACAATTTAAAACCTGGTTGTTCACAGTGGCACGTAATGCGCTGGTTGATGAGCTACGCAGACAGCAACGCTGGCAGTGGTCTGACCTTGACACCATTGACGAACAGCCCGATATGGACTGGCAGTCAGAACTACTCTTCAGTCATCACAAGAACCTTGAACAACAGTTTCATCAGGCATTGACAACAATGCCATTTATCCAGCGAGAGGCCCTAATGTTGCAACTGGATGGTTTTTCGGTTCAGGAAATCAGCGACATCACGGCTGAAAAAGCAGAAACCATCAAAAGTCGCTTGCGCTTTGCACGCAAGTTCCTGAAACAAACACTGGAGGTGACCGATGAAACCCGCTGAACATTCGTCACTGTCCGAACTCTATCGACAGCATAAAGCAGCACATAAAGCCCCGGCACATTTGACGAAAAACCTGCAAAGACAGGTTCGCACCAGGCAAAGACAAAAACGTAAAACCTGGCAACTGGCTTTGCCATCGGCTTTTGCAGCCGTATTCTGCTGGTTGATTTTCATGCAATACCAGACCCCGGCCATTCACAATGCTGACGAGTCGATAACAAGGTCCTCTCGCCTTGCCCAGCCCATTGACGAAGAAATGGCTGAGGAGCAGATACTGAGTATTGAGCAAAAAAAGGCCCCGAGTCCCAACGTTGCTCAAATGGATATAGCAGTGCCGATACCAATAACCGGACAACCGCTAAGGTTACTTGAAGACAAAGAACGCCAAGACGAAGAACGCCTGGCTGAAAACTGCGTAGGGCAACAGTTCATCCTGCCGGAATATGTCAAGGCACCAGCGAGTGGCTGGTTTCGGATAAAGGATGATGGAGTCACGGTGGAACCACTGGATAACGAAGACATCTGTCAGTGAAGCTGTGGATCATAATCGTCCAGCATATCGTCACTGTCAGGCAGCAGCACTTCCATTTCCGTCAACTGCTTGTAGACCGCATCCATTTCCGACAGTAATTGTCCGGTCCAATCAGTAAACAGGGCTTCGGACAAATGCGTTACCGGAATAGCGTGGGCAAGTAGCAGGCGTGGAACATCATGATCTGACAACGTCAGCATCACCTTGACCAAGGCCTGATCAAAATTCATAAAATGAATCGCACCCTGTAATGGCAGGACCGCTGAGGGGCGAATGGCGATTTCAGTCAAATACGACACGCGCAGGGAATCAACAAAACAACGCGCTTCAAGTACGGCATCTTTGGCCTCCCAATGCTCCAGATGAACCCCCTCACAATCAGAGCAGACTGAGGCATCAAAACCAGCCTTGTTCATCCATTTCATAAGCATTTCACGGGTCACGGTGGACATTTTTTACTCTCTGGCAAATACAAAAAGCTAAGTATAAAGGTGTGAGTTCGAGGAAGAAACCGCACAGAGGGAATGTAGGCTGATTTTTCGGGTCAACTCGCATCCATCAGGTTATGCTTGCCAATCCGAAATGCTCACCGTTGATTGTGCTGTGCAAAAGGCGGAGCATCAATACTCAATGGTCAAATGTCCTCAAAAGTCATTTCATGAAAGCCTTGTCTGTTCGGTGATTAGACGGAACCTTAAGCGCTATGGTGAAATATTCGGGCTCGTATTAATATCGGACAATTGATCTACCACTCTATGGAGACACCATGTTTGAAACCATCGCCGCCCCTAAAGGTGACCCGATACTGACATTGATTCAGGAATTTCAAAATGATCCACGTTCGGACAAAATAGACCTCGGTATTGGTGTTTATCGTGACAACAGTGGACGAACACCAATCATGAAGGCGGTTGCCGATGCTGAAAAATATCTGCTGGAAAATGAAATTACCAAAGCCTATCAGGGGCTGGCAGGCGATGAAGTATTCAACGGTCATCTGCAATCTCTACTGTTGTCGGGTACGCAAGCAGAAGGCCGGGCCAGTACATTGCAAACACCCGGTGCCAGTGGGGCGCTGCGTATGCTGGCGGACCTGATCGCCACAACCAGACCCAATGCAACGGTCTGGCTAAGTAACCCAAGCTATATTAACCATCGTCCGATCATGGAACGAGCAGGCCTGACAGTAAAGACCTACCCTTACCTGAGCATGGAAACCAAGGCTGTCGATGAAATTGCCATGCTTGAGCAAATCGAAACGCTAGGGCAGGATGATGTGCTGTTACTACACGGTTGCTGTCACAATCCCAGTGGCGCGGATATCAGTCTGGAAGCCTGGCAGAAAATAGCCGGGCTGGCCTCCAAAAACGGCTTTCTGCCTTTTGTTGATATTGCCTATCAAGGGCTTGGTGACGGCCTGTCAGAGGATGCAGCAGGCTTACACCTACTGGCAGATGCAGTCGATGAAATGCTGATTTCCACTTCCTGCTCGAAAAACTTTGGCCTGTACCGAGAGCGTATTGGTGGTGCAATCATTGTTGCTAAAACCGCAGAAATTGCGCGCAACAGCCGGGCAAAAGTGTGTGAGTTGGCGCGCGGTACTTATTCCATGCCTCCGGCCCATGGTGCTGCTATTGTGCGCACCATCCTGCAGGATGAATCACGAAGACAGAGTTGGCAACAGGAATTGAATGCCATGAATCAGCGAGTCAATGGTCTGCGAAAATCATTGGTTGAGTCATTTCGTCTGGCAAGTCAAAGCGAACGTTTTGATTTCTTTGGCCACCACAAGGGGATGTTTTCATTGACTGATTTCAGCGATGACTTAATTTCCCAGTTGAAGGCAGAACACGGCATCTATATTGTCGCTGGTGGTCGGATCAATGTTGCAGGCCTGCGCGAATCCCAGGTTGTAACGCTGGTCAATGCGGTTATCACCGCAGGTGGCTAATAAAACCCAACGCACACTGGCGACACTGCTGCTAAGCGCCGTCGCCATTCTCTTTTTTGTCGGAGGTCCTAAAGAGACCACGCTACCGTCTCTTGGCTACCTGTGGAACCTTGGCCATATCGGCTTCTTCTTTTGTACCGTCAGTGTACTGCTTCAGTACCGCTCACTTCGAACCTCTATGCATATTTGGCTACTGTGTGCGGTCGTCCTGGCAATCAGCCTATGTATTGAATCAATTCAATTTTTTATTGGCCGGTCATTCAGTCTGGTGGATATCTGCCGGAATCTGCTGGGTACAACAGCAGCCTTATGGTTTTTCGGCAAAACAAAGATACCTTACACTATAACCGGTGCTGCAATCCTGATTGCACTGAGCGATCTGACGGGATTCAGCAAAACACTTTACAGTGATTACCATATTTTCCGCATGGCGCCTGTCCTGGAAGATTTCGAATCCGGGTCGACCATGAGTCGCTGGGAAGGTGAGATCAGTCGCGATACAAGCCAGGTTTATTCAGGAAACTACAGTGGCAAGATTATTCTTCCAGTTCGGAAATACTCAGGCGCAACCTTAACCTTTCCGTTCAGAGACTGGTCCGCATATAAAACCCTCGAAATGCGTATCTACAACCCTGATACCCAAATTATGGAAATGACGCTTCGTATCAACGACGAAGTACACGAGTTATCAGAAGAACAGCATTTTTATGATCGCTTTAATACCAAACTGAAATTGCAACCAGGATGGAACACAATCACCATTGCACTTGAAGATATTAAAACGGCTCCGCTAAAGCGTGATATGGATATGAGCAAAATAGTCCGACTGGTTTGGTTTATCGGTGAGCCGCAAAAGCCTGCTGAAATGTATTTGGATGACCTGAAACTGACCAATTGATGAGAGTAAAAGTCCCCAGCCAGCACAACAAACTTTTCTCATCAACCGGAATCCGTGACTTCAAAGTGGATGCAGGGTGTCAAAGCTTGATTTCCATTTGGTTTTCAAAAATTGCAGGAGCCCCCATAGGTTCACCCCAATTTTTGGGAAGCAAATAGAAATCAATGGCTTTGGCTTGCGCACTGCGCTGCTATGGAGTCACGGATTCAGGTGCTCAATAGCCTGACCGGAAAGACTGACGGCAGGCCCCATAAGCTGCCGTTTGTGATCAAGCAGATTGTTGAATGCCGTATGCGCTGCTGCTAATTTGTCCGATGAAACAGCACCGGTTAGCAAGCTGTTTACAGCGCTGGACACTGCAGCCTGGTGCTCGGCATTTTGTTGCGCCCAATCAGGTTATTCAGATCCTGTTTCATCGCTAACGCTTGTGCTCTACGTTTTTCCGTTCCTAAAGCGGCATTATTGAGGAGGCTCAAGCCATTAATCAGCTCAATGCCCTTAGCCTTAATATCCTTAGCATCATAAAGAAATTCTATCTTCGTCGAGCTTTCAGTAGCTGTGGCACCCTCTTCTTTTTTCTTCCTCATAAAAGAGGGCTTCAATGATCTTTTTTGTTTGGCGGCTTTAGTTGATGTAAGGGAAATATTGGCAATACGATAGTTTGAAATATCGGCGGACTTCTCTTTGATTTCGTTTTCTCGGCGGGCAGCATCTTTTGATAATCCTGCCAGTACTTCCGGTTTCAACTCCCTTGTTATGGTTGCAGAGACATCAGAACGTTTTCTAAGGTCTTTCATCTCAGAGATAAGTTTCTTCATGGCCAACGAAAAACCTGGAATATTCACTAACTCGTTTTTTGGATCAACAGTCGCCAGCAGTTTGTCTGGGTGACGGACAATGACGCTGGATTTTAATTCCGACAGATGCCCCTCATCTGAGCTAATTTCTTCCCCACGAGTTAACGGAGCACCTATACTATCAAAGGTCCGATCCAATCTGGCGCCAGGCCGGTTAAACAGATTCGCACGTACTGAAGCTGACATCTTATCCTGCTCATTGCCGGGCTGAATATCAACAGAATTCTCGCTTGTAGCCGCATTCAATTCTGCACCACTTGACGGACCATCACCGACATTAACCAAACCTGATGCCTCAGTAACATTCCGTCGAGCGGACTCATCAATAGAAGCGCTGCTAATCCTGCAATCCGGACTGCGTATGGCATTCCATCCATTACCGGAATTAAGCAGGTTATCGAGCTGCTGAAGTAAGTCGGCCTTCATGTTGGCATTCATTCCATAAAACCCGCCACCTTCAAGCTGCGCGATAAAAGACTGTCGTTCTGCCGGATCAATACCCGCCATGGAATTCAAGCTGATTTTCACAGCATCCAGATCCTTTCTGAAGTCAGCCACGGCTTTGGCCAGAACCAAGAGCTTCCTTTTGTGATCAAGCAGATTTTTGAAAGCCGCATACGCTGCTGTTAATTTATCCGATGAAAATGAACCGGTTAGCATGCTGTTTACAGCACTGGTCACTGCAGTCTGGTACTCGGCATTCTTTTGCGCCCATATCTGGTAACCCCATTCCCGTTCCAAACGGCCATTGGTTGACTTTTCGCCATAATCATCGTCTCCAGACTGTACAGAAGAGCGTTCTGACCTTAGGGTTCCGGCTACAGGGTCGTAGGTTAACGTTTGTATCAGGTTATCCAGATTCTGCTTAATCATTAACGCTTGTGCTCTACGATTTTCCGTTCCTAAAACGGCATCATCAAGCTCGCTCAAGCGGTTAAATAATTCTACTCCCTTGGCCTTAACATCTTTGACATCATACAGAAATTCAATCTTCGCCGGGGTTTCGGCACCAGTAACACCCGCGTTTATATTCCGCACAAAAAGCAGGTTCAATGATCTGTTATGTTTGGCTGTTTTAGTCGATGCCAGGGAAATATCGACAATACGATAATTTGAAATATCTGCGGACTTCTCTTTGATTTCGCTTTCTCGGCGAGTAACATCTTCTGATAATTCCGCCAGTACTTCCGGTTTCAACTCTCTTGTAATGGTTGCAGAGACATCAGAATGTTTTCTAAGGTCTTTCATTTCAGAGATAAGCCTCTTCATCGCCAACGAAAAACCTGGAATGTGGACTAACTCGTTTTTTGGATCAACAGCCGTCAGCAGTTTGTCTGGATGAAGGACAATCACGCTGGATTTTAATTCTGACATATGCCCATCTTTTGATGTAAATTCGATCCCCCGAGACGGAGCACCTAAGCCACCAACGGTTCTATCCAATCTGACACCAGGCAGGTCAAACATATTCCCACGCGCTGAAACTGATATATTGCGACCCTCGTGATCAGGCGCCATATCAATAGGAGTCTCACCTGTAGCAGCATTCAACTCACCAATACTTGCCAGACCACCACCAACATTAACCGAATTTAAGGCGAAACCCTGCGTTTTAGTTCCAAGCTTATGATCACCATTACTACTGTGAGTTTCCAGCTTCGATGAACTATTACCAAAGCTGAATGCCCCGTTAACACTTAAACCTTCCTTAAGTCTCTCAGTAAAATTCAGTCGCGCCAGGTTTTCAATGGCAGGATTATTGATCCTGCCATCCAGGCCTCGCATGGCATTCCATCCGTTACCGGAAAATACTGACATAAACCATAAATTGCCACCTAGATTCAGATCGTGGTTTTTTTCTGTCTTATGTTGCACATCGGTCTTTTCTGATTCTTTTATCAATTCAAAAAGATTGCCCCGACCACGTAGAATACTTTCAAGCACATGTGCTGTATTACCGTCGCCTCTATCTTTAATATCCATACTGATACTATTCGAAACATTAGATGTATATTTGTAACTGACGGAAATACCCACGGACTCCGCGCCCCAGAGAGTACCGACTCTGGAAAGACTGACGAAATCATGAAAGACATAAGCATCAACATCAACAATTTTCAGGCTGATACCATCCGCAGTTTTGGTTACGGTAAAATCCAGATCCTTTTTAACACCGGTACTAAAGGTTGGCGTTGCCATCACACCCACGAGCAGGCCCGATAGACCAGCGACTACACCATCAAAAATAGATCTCAGTATGAGACTGCTAAACCCTTGAGTTTTTCCTTTGGTAAGTGATATTGAATCACCTGTTTTCATAGTATTGATAAGATCTAAAAAAAGTACGGTTGTGTCACTGACCGCAGGCTTGTCCTTCAACTGCATACCGGTTGCGACCGAGTGTTTCTTATATAGCCGGGCAATCTGATCATTTTTCTGACGAAATATAGCCTGTACGGCATCAAAACCCTTTGCTGCCTCACCAAAGGGATCGGTTTTATCCAGCCCTGCGCGAACCACGACATTTGCCAGACTATTTTGAATAAGCTGCTGGGCATGACTGACTATAGACAGTCGGCGTTGCATAGATAGCTCTCTGCTCAGCGAGAGCACCACTGCACTCAATGCAGCATAATCTGCAATCATACCCGCGATCCTGCCACTATAGGGCGGGCGGTCTATCAGGCTCGCTTTCTCATGCTGAAGAATGCGGGAAAGTTGATTAACCAGCTCATCCTCTGCGCCATAAAATGTTTTACGAATTTGCAGTATTTCCGCTAACGCACCACCACCTTCATTTGGCAACTCAGAGACGTTGCCCAATAATTGCCCTGATGCCAATAGGCTTTCCAATCCCTTCAAAGCAGATCCAGTTCTGGAGTGAATACCAGCGCCAATAGTTTCATGAATCGACAGGCATAACCGCTGCGCAACCGAAGCACTTAATGTTTCAGGGTTGGTAAGCATTCTTGCGACCTCGCCTAGATAACCACGCTGAACTTCAATCTCCTGACGGTATTGCGCCATTGACCGACCCTGCTTCGGATAATAGTCAAAATTTCTCAGATCAGTAAAACCCTGACGAATATCCTTGACCATTTCAGTGAGCACTTTAGGAGGAGATTTTAACGCTTTCAGGTTAAATGGCTTCTCGGTTGATATCAGACCCGTTGAGGTCAACAAAGCCTTAGAGCCTAAAGAAAGAGAACGATAAAATACACCAAAAGCGGGGGCTGCAATGGCGTCATGGCGGACATAACTCCATTCTACTCCAGGTTCTGCGCTGTCACTTTGCAACACTGGCCGCTTAAAACGACCATCAAACTCCTGTACTACAACGGATCCATTAGGCAAGGTTTCCAAACCTGCATATTCACCTGACTCCGCCACTCTGCCTGCAAATTGCCAGCGGGTTTTATCAATAATAGCGCTTAAGGAAGATGACAACTGGCCACGCCAAAGATCGTTACTCTGACCTAAAATCCAGACCCCACCATCTGAGGATGCTGCAATTGCTTTAGGTTCACTTTGCAAAATTGAAAAAGGTAACACTAGCCTGCCAGAAGTGGCGGCGGCAGATGAGTAATCATAAAATGGCTATTGCCAGATCTGTCAGGCTTCCATTTTCTTCAGGGATTGAGAACTCAAACAAAGGGGCCGTGTTTAGCTGTCCGTCTTTATTAAGCCTGCCCGTCTTATCCAGCGGGTATATCCCCTGACCTCTCACGCCATAAGGTTTTTTATCCGCGCCCAATGTTATGTGCTCATACTCACCGATATTCAAAGGTAGTATTTCACCACTACCGGGATCATAACGATGCACACTGCCACTATCAGTCAAAAAATAGAAATGTCCATCCTGGGCCGCCAGCCGACGTATTGATGAGCGCCCGGCATCATCACCCGGTGAGGCATGGGTATGGCTTGTATGCCCTTCTGGCTGCGCAATACCAGTAATCTGCTGATCGTGATCAAAGTTATGATCAGTCTGCCGATTATTAGTAGGTACCATTGATAGCCGCCATATTCTTTTTATTATCGTAAATGCTTCATCGCTGGACAAAAATGGCTGCACGCCGTTATAAAACAAGCACATCACACTAAGGTAGCATGATCATGCACAATCCAGCTTCCTTATACCTGAATCCGTGATTCCTTCAGTGGATGCAGGGTGTAAGAGCTTGATTTCTATTTGTTTTTCAAAAATTGCAGGTGCACCCATAGGTTCACTCCAATTTTTGGAAAGCAAAGAGGAATCAATGGCTTGCGCACTGCACCACTATGAAGATGAAGTCACGGATTCAGATTATAGTTAAGTGATTAATATGCGATTATGGTTCCTTGATGTGAAAATAATTAAAACCTGAAGTTACGAATTCAGGTTTAATATAGCTAAAATTGACCATTTTGTTGTCAATGTGCTGATGTAGCACTTTGAAAGGGCTGGGATGTAGCCTACTGGAACAATTGGCGAGAATCTTGTAAGAATCTGATACGATGCACACTTCGATATATACTGTTAAACAGACAACTATTTAACGAAAGTACACAACGTACCAGATTTCGAGACAGGGTACAGATCAATCCAGACCCAATTTAGCTTTAATTGCACTACGTGCTCTGAACAGGCGGGATCGAATAGTACCGATTGGAATCCCTAATTTTTCGGCTGTTTCCTGATAATTTCGATTTGAACCCACCACCATATCAAACATTGTCTGTACATCGTCAGGAAGAGACTCCATTGCCTGCAGAGTCTTACTAAGCATCATCTCATGTTCTGTAATCAATGATGGGTCACTAACTCTCTCCTGCTCTAACTCACTCAGTAACTCCTCAGATATCTCGTCCATCTGAGGCTGTGCATATTGCTTCTTGTGATAACTTCGGGTCAGATTCAAAGCAATACCAAACAACCAGGTTTCTGGTTTGGAGTATCCATTGAATCGCTCTTTACATCTTATTGCTTCCAAATAAGTCATTTGCATGATGTCTTCAATGTCATCTCGATCATTCATCTTTTTCTTGATGAAGTTACGGAGTTTCTCATTGTGCGTCAAATACAGACTCTCGATATCCAAGGAAACCATATTGTTCATCTCAAGACCTGAAGTTCCGATATTTTCCATAATTTATCCCTTTCTTATTTGGCTGAAAAAGACAATAAATCTCATCACTAGCCAATTTGTTTTAACAAGTGGATCTATATTAAACATATCGTCGTATTACCTAATGACTTCTCCTCGACAAAAAAAGACAGACGATCCGACGATACACTAAGCCATCACTCTATGAGTGGCCTTGGCCTGAACTTAAGCACAAAGTACATCAATTTTAATGCTATTCACATTTTTCTCATCTCGATTTTCAATCAAAAAAGCCTCTCCTACCTCAAATGACCTGATATTAGCATTAGCTAAAAAACACTTTTTTCCTTCGATTTCAACAAAGTCAAATTAAAAAAATGGACCAATCGCTAAATAATTTGGTAACCGATATCTGTAAAACAAGGGAAAATAACCATACCAATAACCTAAAGGTAAGATATGAATCCAGAGAGCATTACCGGCAAAAACCAATATTAATAATGAGTAGAAACCAGCAGCAAAAAAATCTGAGATGATTAGACTAGATTGGTATAAGTAAAAAACAACCAGCTCTAACGTTCGGAAAAACTGAAGATATTTCGAAGCCCTTCTCAGTAACTGTGTGTAGCCCATCACTCCTCCGCCTCACTTAAAAATGTACTTCCACACCGCTACATCCCTTGGATTGAATGGCAATTCTCTCACCGTAGCCAGAAGAACTCATAACATCAATACATTCGATTAGTTCATTGATACAGATTTGACTGACCTTTCAGTCAGAAATAAAATAAACGCCGCTTTCTTTGCTTTTCTTAATCGCCGAATTGAGTTTTGTAGCTTTCTGTTGTGATTAATTTGCAATCCCCCCGAAAAATAACAGGGGTTAAAAGTAAAATTTTCTCGTAACCTACACCTGAATCCATAGCGGCGCAGTCTGCAAGCCGCTATGGATTCAGGTGTATAGCCATCTCATCGCCGAGAATACGGATTTATAGGGATCTGGAGCTCATCTTTGCATCAGCCTAAGAGCAGGATCGTTCGTGAAAAACTGAGCCGCTGGCTGTACCACAAGCCATAAGCCATTGATGGTCAATGGACTTCATGCACAATCAGCTCGAAGACGGCCGAACCTATCAATTACCTGAATCCGTGACTCCTTCAGTGGATGCAGGGTGTAAGAGCTTGATTTCTATTTGTTTTTCAAAAATTGCAGGTGCACCCATAGGTTCACCCCAATCTATGGAGTCACGGATTCAGGAATTATTCAATGTTTGGGATGGTTTCAACCATAACGGCTTGGCCATCGAAGTTGATCTGTCCTTACCAGCCGAGCGGGTTCCCTGAGCACTGGATCAGGTAATTGAATGGCGCACACAGCTACGGATCCTGCGCGGCAATAATGGCCCAGAATACATCAGTGGCACCTTAGCGGGGGGTACCCCTTAACCACTTTTCCTACAGGCTAATTTGCGTTGATGTGCGCATCCTACGAATGCTTTCGCTCAAGCTGGATCATTTTAAGGAAGCAGCTAGTGTAGTGTATTGAATAAAACCTGAATCCGTGACTCTTCAGTGGATGCAGGGTGTAAGAGCTTGATTTCTATTTGTTTTTCAAAAATTACAGGTGCACCCATAGGTTCACCCCAATTTTTGGGAAGTAAAGAGGAATTAATGGCTTGCGCACTGCGCCGCTCTGGAGTCACGGATTCAGCTATTAAATAACATCTGGAAAAGCGGTACAGACGGTTTAAGAATTACGATACCACCGTATTATTGCCACCCTTTGCTCTTGCAGCCGATATGGTATCGTCAATCTGGCTCAGGATTTCAGATAAAGAACGCTCACAGCCCAAGTGGACAATGCCGCCACTATAGGTTACCGGACATGGCAATAAACCGGAGAAACTGAGTAGTTTCCGAATTCTCTGATCTGCCAATAAAGCATCCTTCCTACCTTCGGGTAATACCATGAGAAATTCTCCGCTTCCCAGCCGTCCAACTTCAGCGCCCATTTTCAGTGCTTCCTCTTGGAGAATGTGGCCCAGACTATAAAAAAGCAGGTTAACCGATCTAGAACCAAGCCCATCGCGAAACCGTCGAACATTATCAATATCCAACATAAAAAGTGTGACTTCGTCCTGTCGGGCAATCCGATTTTTAGCAACTTCTAATATTGCATCATGATTCAGTACGTTGGTCATGGCATCGCGCTGTATCAGCTTGCGTAGCTCTAAACCAAGCATATCTGCACGCTTCAGCTCACTTCGGTAGCGTCTCAGCAAGCCACTGTTCATGGTTAAGGCCAGAAACAGAATACAGAGGTATCCAAAACCCATATCCAATATACGAAAAGATTCCAAACCATACGTTATATAATCTTCGGGGACAAAACCTTCCAGAATATACATAACCACGGGCGAGGTCATCATGGCGATACAGCCCAGAGTCTGGCTGGTTGATCTGGGTAGCCGAATCACCAGGCCATAGCTGAACATGACAATACTTAACATAGGAACCGGCCCCACGGAACCTCCGTGAAACAGCCAGTTAGATGGAATCCAGACCAGGGCAATCATCCAGAACATGACTACAGTCATAAATTGATAACGTCTTTGGAAACGCCCCAGAATGTATAGCCCGATCCCAACAGCCAATACGGACAATTGAATAAAAAGATAAAGAATTATATGAATATGATTGGTAAAAATATTAAAAATAAGATTGGCTAATAGAAAAACGACCATTACGGCGGCAAACAGGACCTGAGCCTGCTCACAGGGCACATCATCCTGTCCGTGGATAATCTGGTATAGTTTATTTCTTCGCAAATTACTCATCAAAGACAAAATCTTGTATAAAGTTGAACACTACATGAGAAGGATGGTTATTCCTGTTCGTATGTATGTATGAAAAAACACTAATCACACAGATAAATCAGAACTTTCACTCTGTGAAAAATGTAACTTATGCTGCCAGAACCCAAGCCGCCATTCACAGAATAAAACAACCTTCGTATTTATGTTTTACTATAACAAAGTAATAATGTCATGTATGAGGCTTCCGTCATAAACTGACTAGCGTAATTTTTTCGTTTACAACACCAACTTCAGCCAGAGCTGATCATCTAGGTAGTAAGCTTCGATCGCATTAAAGTATCGCTGATAAAAACAAGTCAGTTTTTCCGGTGGTAATGCCGGAAGACTGTCTTCTTCATCAATATTCATCGCAGTTGTATATAAAACCTTTATTTCGGAAACATGAGTACGAATAAAATTTATAAACCATTTCATTTCTTTAAAGGCATTACCTAATCCAGGAACTCGCTTTAGTCGACGGTACAGAATTACCGTTAACTGGTTTCCTTCCTGTCGATAGGTTATTTCTGAATGATCGATAACAGCGGTTTCTCCAATTGGCGTTGTGCCAGGCAACAATGAGTAGGGCTTGATCTGAATGCCGTGCAGCAGTAGCGTTTCCGTCAGAGATGACATAAGTACTGACCTCCTGTTCTGACCCAAGAAGAAGGCACCGAGGTGCCATAACTATTACCTGAATCCGCGACTCCATCGCGGCGCAGTGCGCAAGCCATTGATTCCTCTTTGCTTCCCAAAAATTCCAATGAACCTATGGGTGCACCTGCAATTTTTAAAAAACAAATAGAAATCAAGCTCTTACACCCTGCATCCACTTTTAAGTCATGGATTCAGGTATCACTCAAGAAAGAATCTTTTGTCGGGTTTCAAATCTTGATTGTTCAATTGCTGCCAACTTGGACCGTACTGCATCCATAATCTCTTTCAACTCAGACAAGAAATCTTTAACCTCATCAATATGAGCCGATTTCTTTTCAGATTCAGCCTCATATTGTTTTTGATCCTCTTCATCAAGTTTCGCTCCATAGTTCAAAGGAGCGGCAATAACAGAGCCGGCACCCTGGCCTAACTGAGTAAAAGTCTGACCAAGATTACCGAGGTTCTGTTGAACATTCAGTTTTGCCTGAAACTGATTTTGCATAAACTGAAATTTAGGACTGTTTAGATCAACCGAGCTCGCTTCGAGATCTTTCATCAATCTCTGAGTCTGAACGGTGGACTTTACAGTGACATGGACAGAATAGGCACCGCCAGCCATTTGAATGGCGCCCTGAACCAGACCTGCAACCATTTCTTTCGTTGCGGCTGACCTCAATTCTTTCGCAGCACCGTCCAATGCCTGCCATTTTTGCTGATATTCAGAATAGCGAATCTCGCGAGCGGTCTTTCGCTGTGTTTGAGTTAATTTGTGAATCGTCTCCATCAACGCAAAAATATCGATTTCAGCGTTTTCCGATAATTGATCAAAACGAGGGACTGCATCTTTTGGCAACCGTGGTCTGGTTGAATTCGGCACAGGCAATTCAGGCTTCGACCAAGCTGGCGCATTGGCAGATGTGTACGGTTGCTGCGTACTCACCGGAGTTATGGGATCTTCGCTTGTTGGATGCTGATATGCTGTCGCCGGGCTACCTGCTTCAGTCTTAGCCTCATACGATTCATATTGGCTATATTGGTTGTACTGTACTTTCTCCATAATGAGCTCCTATGCCATATTTCGAAACGTCTTCACTCGGGTTGAGTGATCCGTATTCATGATTTGCATAATGCGTGAGACGCTTTCATTCAGCATAGCGACCACATCCTTGATCCATTCTGCCTGAGCCTCAATCAGAGCCTGAAGTTTTGCCAAGTCTTTTTTTGACAACATCTGATCCGCTCGGGCGTCTTTTGCCTGTTTGTTATACACACCGGTTGTCACTGACGCAGCACCACTACCCACGTCCGAGGCACCCGCTGCCACCAACGAAACATTTTTGACCTGGGTGCCCATGACCTGAAACTTTTGAGCCTGCTGCATCGAAGAAGACAGACGAGTTATCAATCCCGTTCCGGCCCTTGCAGCAGAAGCAGCACCGGCGCCAGCCGTAGCAACTATGGTTGCTGCGGCGACAACAACAGCAGCGACTATGTTTGCTGCCATTTCACCCATTCCCATTTTTTGCAGGGCTTTGGCAGCTCCCTTGGTCAGTTCCCCCATCAGCGAATGACCTGTTGCCATTCCGACCATCGAGTCGACCGCTAATGCCAACATGGCAGCACCCGCAATAGCACCGACACCGGTTGCGATCATGGCCGCAGCAGCAATGGCGGTCGCGATACTGGCAACCCAGCCAAAAATTTTTCCAAACACTCCACCTTTTTTGGCTTTTTTACTGGCCTCAAGAGACTTCTGTATCTGTTCCATAATTTCGTCATGCTTTTGCTTCTGCTTGATACCGGCAGACTCAACATCGCTCTGTGCTGCACCAATCTGTGTGTTTGCCAGTTTGGTCTTCACTGTGAGCAAAATATTCAGCAATTCATCAACCGTCTTGAATTCGTGTGGCTTCTCAAGTACAGGCAGGTAACTTCCTGACGTCTGATTTTTGCCTGATACCTTCAGATCAGGCGCAGCGTCAGCGGATTCTGTTGTATTTTGATTTTGAGACTTATCAATCAAATCCTGAATAGGGATCTCCCAGAGAGGCAGATCACTTTGGTGGTTTTCATTCACATGCATTATCCGCAACCTCCCGCTTCTGTATCAACGCCGAACGTAACAGTTCCGCACGGGTTCGGATGGGGGCATACTTCTCTGCAGTGCCAGCCCAATGTAAAGCCGCTTCAATACCGCTTTCAGCACGATCCAGTTCGTTCATGGCCAAATAACAATAGGCAGCGTGAAGCGGTGGCTCCGGGTTTTCCACATCCAGCACAGCAAGATAAGAATAAGCCTGAACCGCGCCTTCGTACTTTTTCTGCTGTTGAAGACAGGCACCTAATCCCATCCAGTTTCGTTTATCCAGATGCCCGTAAAGACAGAGAAAACGAAACATTTTCTCCGACTCCTCAAGGTGATTCTGGCTGTAGAGGTTATAGGCAATAGTGTAAACAGCTTCCATCTCTTCTTTAGACATTCCTTTAATCTGTCCAAGCGTCGAACTACCGCTGATAACAGACTCAAGCAAAGCCTCGAACCCATTTTCAAGGTCTGATTCTGTTTCCTTCAAGTTGACGTTCATAAATATTTCCTCTTGGAATTGGAATATACTGAAAAACATCAAACTCCGTATTGCCTATACCCCATGCTGAGCTCGGGGACATACAGAGGTTTGATGTGAATTTCAATTACTCATCAAACAACCAATCCGTTAACTATTTATATTCCGGATGGTTGAGGATATTAAGTCATGCTCTTTTTTCATAATGGTCGACATTAACTGATAAGCCTGCTGCTGCTTGTTCAATAAGCCCTGCAACCGGATCATTTCCATTTGCGAATCGTTGTTCAGGCCATCGCGTTTGCTCTTCAATGTTTCAGACATAGCATTAAGCTGGTCTTTACTGATCTCACCGTCTGGAACGTCAACTCCGGCACTGACTAATGTCTGTCGCAGTTCATCGCTGATATTAGTTTTGTCATCACCCTTTTCCAAACCGCTTGAAGCCTGATTTACCTCGCCAATCACCTTACCCAAGCCTTTGATATCCTTGTTGATATCCTGCATACGCTTAGTCTGATCTCGAACCTGATCGTCCAGCAAACCGACTCGCTCTTCCTGCAGTAACAGAATAAGGGTAAACGGATCCATATTTTCTTTCGCAATGGTGAAAGGTTTTTCTTCCGCTTCAGGGCACCGTTTTTTCAAAATATCACGAGCTTGCTTCCGTAAGGCATCCATATCGTTTGAGTCTTTTGGAGCATACGGGTAGGGGGCATACTGGCCCTCATCTGAGCTACGTGGAGCAGGCTGGTAGGGGGCGGTATACTGATCCTCGTCTGAGTTACTTGGAGCGGCAGGCTGCTTAGGGACAGCATCCCGGGTCAAACTTTTTGGGTACGTCAGCCACTTAGTATCCGAGGCATCAGAATCCTCACTGCTCGCTTCTGGACATCTCAGCCTATTGCCATAGGCATGTTCCTCGTCACGTGGATTCGGTTCAGGTGCCTCATACCTCTCCACTGGAGGATACTTAGAGAAACGTTCTCCTAGCGCTGAATACGGAAAGGAATTATCTTCCGGCGCTGGGGAATCAGAGTAGCTATCTCCTGGCGCTGGATATCCAGAGGAACGACCCTCCGGCACCAGGGGCGCTAGTGAATTGGCATGCGAATATGGATCGGGTATACCCTGGGAAGCTCCTGAGCGAGAACCGTTTTGAAGAGCAAGATATTCTTCCAAAAAGCTTTGTAAAGGTTCAGGTAGTTTAAGGTTGCCACCTTTACCATACGAAGGAGCAGAACCGTCAGCACGTGAGCCTGAGTCTCTGGAATAACTCTCAGCATTCTTAAACATCTCTTCCATATAGACATCTAACTGAAGCACTTGGCCTTTGGAATCAGTAAAGGTAGCAGTAATATGGGTCGCGCTTTCGTTAGCAATGACATGGTTGTAATTTTCGTTCGGTCTTTCAAGTGTATTAGCCATAATAGATTCTCCTGGTTATTGCCAGATTACAGAGTAATCAAATTTCGTTTACGTTTCCGGATCACCGGTTTCGTCGATTCATTGTTGTTTGCCATACCTAAACTATCTTCCCAACGCCGAATCTGATTTTGACCGACGACCTTCACGCTCTCGGAAGTTTCAGGATGATTAAGAATACGCCGGACTATTCCACGTGGAATACCTAACTTGTCAAACATCACCTTCCCAGCAATTAGTAAGTTTTCAGTGTATTGAATCAATTCTTCAGATCTAGACAGGGTTTCTTCTATCTCTTCTTCGGTGTATGTTTTACCACTCATGGTTTCTCCTCTTGTTGGTAGTAAAATCCAATACTCGGTGTTAGCGGCACCGAGTGAGGATTGCTTTCAAGACCTCGCTGCAGTCATATGTTTGTATATGCGCTTTGCTGCGAAGCGCCTTAAAATTGTTTCATATCTTCATTCCATTTCCTGTCAACCTACTGTTTACAATGCAATAACGCTGATTGGTTGGACATTTATGTCCTGTGTTAATTCCTGATAAGAAAGTACTGGAAGTTCAAAGTAATCCCGTTCAATCATTTTGCGGACATAGCGACGTATATCCATTGAAACCAACAATACCGGTTTATGGGGAATCTGATTCAAGTCACCAACTTCGCGACTGATTTCTTCAAGAATACTGGAGGTAGTATCCGACTCTAATGCCAGATAAGAACCTGACGATGTCTGACGGATACCGGAACGAATCACCTCTTCAAGATCCTGATCAAGAATATAAGCAGGCAATACGTTCTGGCCGTTACAGTATTTATAACTGATATAACGATTCAGTCCCATGCGAACATATTCAGCCAGCAAAATCGTGTCGCGTTCTTTCTGTCCCCATTCAACCAAGGACTCTAAAATGCCACGCAGATTACGGATGGAAACTTCCTCGCTGACCAGGCGCTTCAGGATATCAGCAATACGATGCACCGGAATGGCTCGCTGTACTTCTTGAACCAGGTCTGAATATTTTCCTTCCATCTGATCAAGCAGATACTTACATTCCTGCATGCCAATAAACTCACCGGCATAACGCTTCAAAACAAACGACAGGTGATAGATCAGTAATTTATGTGAATCAAGGTATTCGATATTGGCTGCTTCAAGACTTTCAACCTGGCTATCATCAACTCTGAAAACGTCGGATGAGAAAGCCAGTGCTATCGACTCATAATTGATACCCAAAATATCAAGCTGATCGCTGTCATGCAGAACGACGACCTTATTTTCCTGGATTTCGCCCTGCGCTACAGGGACCTCATGTATCAGGACAATGTATTCGTTGTCGTTAAGACTTTCGTTAAAGCGCAAATGAATGCCGGGAAACGGTACACCCAAATCCATATACAAAGCACGGCGGACTCGATAAAGCTCAGCGTTTAATTCAGAAGGTTTCAAACGCTGCTGGCACGTAGCCGCGATATCCAACACCAGCGGAGCGGTAATGGAAAATTCATCCTTATCATCCTTTTTGGCGGCTTTAGCTGATTGCCCTGCTGCGGCTAATGCCGGCATATCATCTTCATCTTCAGTGACCGCATTAGCACGACGATACATAATAAAACCAACACCAGAAACCAGTATGGCCAGTACAAGAAAGGTCAGTGTCGGAAAACCGGGAATGATAGCAAATCCGATCAGGAGTGCTCCGCCAATAAACAGCGCCTTGGGCTGATTCCCAAACTGCCCACCAATATCCTTACCGAGGTTTTCAGATTCATCAGTGGACACACGGGTAACAATAAAACCAGCAGTGATAGAAACAAACAAAGCAGGAATCTGTGCCACCAGACCATCACCAATGGTCAGAATGGAATACAGCCCTGCGGCTTCACCAGCACTCATCCCATTTTGCGAAACACCAACCAGCATCCCACCAAGAATATTAACAACGGTGATAATAAGACCAGCAATAGCATCACCCTTGACAAACTTCATGGCACCATCCATCGAACCATAAAGTTGACTTTCTTTTTCTACCTTGCCACGACGAACACGAGCTTGTTCAACATCAATTACTCCGGCACGCATATCACCGTCGATACTCATCTGCTTACCCGGCATGGAGTCGAGTGAAAAGCGTGCGCTGACCTCAGCGACTCGTTCGGAACCCTTGGTAATAACCAAAAACTGTACAATGGTAAGAATTAAAAAGATAACGGCACCAACCACCAGGTTGCCACCAACAACAAAGTTACCAAACGTATAAACAATCTGCCCGGCATCAGCCTGCAATAGAATCAATCGTGTCGTTGTAATCGACAACGCCAGACGAAACATGGTGGTGATAAGCAGCATCGATGGAAATACAGAGAAATCCAAAGGACTCTTTATATAAAGCGCCAGCATCAGAAGAATGACAGAAAGCCCCATATTGATGGCAATCATCAAATCCACCAACGGTGTAGGCATCGGTAGAATCATCATGAAGATGATACCTACCAGGAAAAGCGCCAACACCACATCATTGCGCTGACTGATACGACCTAGTAAAGCTTCGCCGCTAATCATCAGGACTTACTCCCTACCAATTGATGGTATCTATCCAGGCTTTTTCGGGCGTCGTCCTGTCGTTCCAGTGCCCACAGCGCATGACTGCGCAACAAAAGAAACGGTGCCGTTTTCTGGTTGATACCCTGCTTTTTCAGATTTCGGTCGCAAAGAACCAAAGCTTCCTTGTAACGCGTTGTTTTAAGGTAAGCAAACACCAAGCATCGAATAACAGGACTATCCGTGCTGTTGTCTTGCCGAGTTATTTTCTCAGCCACCTGTAATAAGATCAGTGCTTTTTCATAATGGTTCTGTTGAAGATAAATGTAAGCCATCGACAAAAGCCAATCGAGATTTTGTTGTTGTTGAGGTTGCGAACTCATATATAGCTGCCTTTATTGGTCTATTGGCAAATGAGGCTGATCAGATCAGTCTCCGCCTGCTTTTTATTCATAATTGAGCTGTGTTTTTTCTTCAGGCCCCTATCAAGGCATGGCGAAACTCAGCCAGGCAACGCAAATTCTTTTGGTTCTTCGCTAGAATGGCATCGGCTCTGGCAACGAGTTCACGATCTTCCGGGGACTGCTCCGCGAGACGCATGAATAACTTTCGAACCTCTCGAAAACAACGATCAAATTCTGCTGTTTGAAAGAGCAAATGACTTCCCAACTCCGGCTTGACAAATGTTTCAAGCAATGACCATTCAGCCTTTTGCCGATACAACTGTCGTAGATGCGAAGTAACCTTGACGCCCGGATTCAAGAAGGGTTGAGGTTTCGGTAAATGACGATCCTCTTCCGCAGTGAAAACACTCATCTGCTCAATGCCGGTACGAAGTGAAATCACACTCATTGCCATTCCTCCACCGATTTTTCTGCGCTGAACCAACGATCAAGTCCGGTCAGCCATAACGCCTCAACAATGGATGCCTGAGCATTCAACAAACTACAGGCAACAGGTTCTACCGGCGCCATACTGGCAATATCCATCAACAAAGTCAGAAACCTCACCGATGGATAAGGCACTTCACTGCAATCAAGTTCCAGCGCCGGAATAGGACGCTCCTGAAATAATGCTTCACAATGATTCAGGACCGTCAGTTCCCCTACATTTCGAAGAGGCCATGAAATGTTTAATTTCAGTACCATCAAATACGCCCCCGGGTGGCGTCCTGCACCTGTTGACTGAGGCGGTATAAAGCATTGATACAACCATCCAGCAAAGGCAATGAAATTTCACGCGCATGGAGAAATACGGTCATGGCCAGACAGTTATCACCCTTCAGGCCCAGTTGAATCTGGTACTCTGGAGTTGCCTGATACGCCATCAGGGGCAGAACATTTTCCATTACTCTATTGAGTTCATATTCTGGCCAATGAGTTATTAGCGAAACCGCCAGGCTATTTCCACGATTATCCAAAATAACCTTTTCTCCACCATCGAAACTGAATGCAAACAGATTTGGGTTCAGAGAACTCAATCCCATTCCACGTCCTAGTTCCTCAACTGTACTGCGAATGATATTCATAGTCCGGTCAGGCCTCCTGCTCCCGCTTAAACAGCACATCCATCGCTTTATTGAACACATCCAATAACTGATGACGCTGCTCAGTCTCTGGGTAGGCTTTTTCAGGAATTCGATGAAACACCTCAAAAACCTGCTTCAGAAAGTAGCTCTGATATTCTGTTTCCCGAATTTTCATCTCTTCAGGAATTTTCAGAACTTGATTGACGTGTGACCAGGCCTGATCCTTCAATTCCAGAATACGGCTCATCAGTTCCTGACCACTTTTGCATTCAAGCTGGCCATATAGCTTACGCATGGTGTGCATAATGTCCTGACAATCAATATGAAGGGTGCCAAGAACTTTAAGTGCATACATATCATCCATAATGGCTTTCAACTGGGATTTGTCGATCGAAGATCCGGCTGCTTCGTAATCGGCTTTTAAACCTCTCTCCAAAAACTTTCGCACCGTTTCAAAAGCACCTTCACCATGATGCTTGAGCAATGAACGGTAAGTTTCGGTAATGCCACCATAATCCAGAACTGCATCACGATAGGTATCACGTAACTCCTGCACACTGGAGTTGAGCTTTTTCTCCGTTTTTGAAGCTTCATTGGAAACATTGAGCCCGGCACGAACTTCAGGACCCTTTTTATCCATTAGCTCGTCGATAGCACCATCAATAATGTCCTGTTGATAGGCACCTTCTTCAAGATTCGATTCCACTTCAAAGGATAATAAATGCAAGGCTACGTATTGCAGAGTAGGATCTCGGTTAAAGCTTTCCAGACGCAACAACAATTGAGCAGAATTTTCCGGAAAATCCGCACTCAGCGTTTCGATAAAAGCCTTCAACTTCAAACTTTTATAGATATCAGGCACTTTGTTAACCAGATCACGAATCTTCTGCACTTCTTCCGATCGGGACACACCACGCCGCGCTCCAGAAACATTACGACGAGCCAGACGTTTTTCCTGTCGCTCTGAAAACAGAAGCGATGCTTCTTCTTTTGCGTCTTCTAACAATGAGGATACATCAGGAATTGTTTGAATATTCCTACCATGAAGTTTTCCATTATCACCCGGTACTTCGGAATTCATTCCTCTTTCCAAAAGGTGTCTGTTGCTCTGACTCCTATTACTAATAACCTCTAGCATGTGTATGTTCTCCTGATCAATTGATGCAACTTTCTCTAGCTGAGTAGCACTCAAAAGAAGAAAGTTCAGTTACTAATTTTTTAAGGAGTCAAATGTGAGTACGTTGTCTCATGTCCTGGAAAATCTGCACCAGGCAGTTTCCACGGCACAACCGATTGGCTTGCGTGGCCGAGTCACGAAAATTATTGGTACGATTATCAGAGCTGTGATTCCCGGCGTTCAGATCGGCGAGCTGTGTTATCTGGATTCTGCAGGAGCACCTCGTCTATTGGCAGAGGTTGTTGGAATTTCAGGTGATGAGGCGCTACTGACACCCATGGGTGACTTGACCGGCATTTCCACAGCGACTGAAGTCATCGCCTCGGGCAACTCACATCACATTTCTGTCGGACCACATCTACTCGGACGAGTATTGGATGGCATGGGTAATCCACTGGATGGTCAAACCAGTATCGATGATAGTGAGCTGCAGCAATATCCAGTGTATGCCAGTGCTCCATCCCCCCTGACCCGAAAGATCATCTCTGAACCTCTTAGTTTAGGGGTTCGTGCATTGGATGGATTACTGACTTGCGGTGAAGGACAGCGAATGGGTATTTTCGCCGCTGCCGGCGGAGGTAAAAGTACCTTGCTATCCATGCTAGTAATGGGTGCGGCTGTCGATGTTATTGTGGTTGCGCTCATTGGCGAACGTGGTCGGGAAGTCAGAGAATTTATTGAACATGATCTCGGACCAGAAGGCCTTGAACGCTCGGTGCTTGTTATCGCCACATCGGATCGCCCATCAATGGAGCGGGCCAAAGCCGCCTACGTGGCGACGACGATTGCTGAATATTTTCGTGACCAGGGAAAAAAAGTACTTCTTTTAATGGATTCTGTGACGCGCTTCGCACGGGCACAACGTGAAATAGGTTTGGCAGCCGGCGAACCCCCTACTCGCCGAGGCTTCCCACCCTCAGTTTTTGCCACCCTACCCAAATTACTGGAACGGGCTGGCTTTAACGATAAGGGTTCAATTACGGCGCTTTATACCATTCTGGTCGAAGGTGATGATATGACCGAACCAGTCGCGGACGAAGTACGCTCCATTCTTGATGGTCACATTGTTCTGTCACGCAAACTTGCCTCAGCCAACCACTACCCGGCAATCGATGTTCTGGCCAGTACCAGCCGGGTAATGAATGCCATTACCAATGAACAGCACCGCCAGGATGCCGGAAAAATGCGCGAGCTAATGGCCAAGTATGCTGAAGTTGAACTTCTGGTCAAAATAGGTGAATACAAAAGGGGTAGTGACCCAATCGCTGATGAGGCTATCGATAAAATTAACGCCATCAATCAATTCCTACGGCAAAACACTCAGGAACTTTCTGACTTCGAAATAACACTCAATGAACTAAATCAGGCAGTTTGATTATGTTGTCCAAAATTGAAGCAATTAAAAAGCTTCGGGAAACCAACGCTCAAACCGCAGTTAAACGACAGCGAACGATCCTAGCCGAAAGTGACCAAGCATTACGGGATGCCGAAGACGCTCTGGTGCAATACAAAGAATGGCGCATTGAGGAAGAGCAACGGTTGTACCAGGAAATTATCGGGTCAAGCGTTGAAATGAAAGGGTTGGAAAAAGTGAAAAGTCAGATTGGGAAACTACGTCAAGAAGAAGAAAATTTTAAAAAGCGGATCATAGATGCGAAGCAAGAACGGGATCGGGCAGAACAAGACCTGCATCGGGCGGAACTCGCATTACACGAAGCAAACAAAGCATTGGAAAAATGCCAAGAATTAGTAAAACAGATCGCCAAAGATACATTAGCTAAAGCCTTACGTGGTGAGGAAAACGAGTTGGAAGAAGCCTGCGAGGGGTTATATACAAATCGCTCACAACTGGCCTAAACAGGAGTTTAATAAGTGACCAGAATTACCCAGCCACCTGAACCTTCTTCTGCCGAGTCTGATCAGGACTCGACACTGTCGTTGCGTGAAAAATCAACCAAGTTTAGAAGAGGAATCAAAAGAGTTTCTGCCATTGATCCAGACAAATTTACAAAAGATAAGCGGAAACAATTCTCACGATTCTCAAAGGATGGCAAAGGCAATTCATTGATTACAGAATTGCTAAGAGCCGCAATCAGGAATACTGGGTCGGGTAAACCAACTAAACCAGCGTCGCTACCAGAAACTAAAAACGGTACTAAGCCATCACAAACATTCGTACCTGCTGCAAAGGACAATTCTGATACCAATCCAGATTTACCGGAGGGCAATAACCCTGGTGAGGCGACCCCAAAAGCCTCAACCCAAAAGTCTGACTTGAGTAAACCAGCCTTACCGCCAAAACCTAAAAACGATGCCCCCCGTAAGAGCTTTGGGAAACATACCACGAAGACAGTCGGGGAACCGAATGCACCGATTGTCACCGTGCGTCGAAACGTCATTCAGAATACGGTCTCGACACCAGCCTCGCTGCCAGGCGACCAAAACGGTACCAAGCCATCACAGCCGTTCATACTGGCGGCAAAGGCCAATACCGATACGAGTTCAAAGCCCAAGCAGGCCAGCACTACCCCTCGCAAGAGCGTCGGGAAACCGAATGCGCTGTTTGTCGCCGTGCGCCGAAACATCACTCAGACTACGGTCCCGACTAAACCAGCCTCGCAGGCAGGCGACCAAACCGATACCAAGCCATTAGCAGCCCACATACTGGCTGCCAAGGCTGAGACAGGTTCAGAGTCCAAGCCAGCCAGCAATACCCCTCGTGAGAGCGTTGGGGAACCAACCAGCGGAACCGAACAGACTGCTGAGACTATCGGGGAATCGGATACACCGTTTGTTGCCGTGCGCCGAAACGTCACTCAGACTAAGGTCCCGACTAAACCAGCTGCCAAGGCTAAGACAGGTTCAGAGTCCAAGCCAGCCAGCAATACCCCTAGTGAGAGCGTTGGGGAACCAACCAGCGGAACCGAACAGACCGCTGAGACTATCGGGGAATCGGATACACCGTTTGTTGCCGTGCGCCGAAACGCCACTCAGACTAAGGTCCCGACTAAACCAGCTGCCAAGGCTAAGACAGGTTCAGAGTCCAAGCCAGCCAGCAATACCCCTCGTGAGAGCGTTGGGGAATCTACCAATGGAACCGAACAGACCGCTGAGACTATCGGGGAATCGGATACACCGTTTGTTGCCGTGCGCAGAAACGTCACTCAGACTAAGGTCCCGACTAAACCAGCTGCCAAGGCTAAGACAGGTTCAGAGTCCAAGCCAACCAGCAATACCCCTCGTGAGAGCGTTGGGGAAACTACCAGTGGAACCGAACAGACCGCTGAGACTATCGGGGAATCGGATACACCGTTTGTTGCCGTGCGCCGAAACGTCACTCAGGCTAAGGCCCCGACTAAACCAGCTACCAAGGCTAAGACAGGTTCAGAGTCCAAGCCAGCCAGCAATACCCCTAGTGAGAGCGTTGGGGAAACTACCAGTGGAACCGAACAGACCGCTGAGACTATCGGGGAATCGGATACACCGTTTGTTGCCGTGCGCCGAAACGGTACTCAGGCTAAGGTCCCAACTAGACCAGCCGACCAAACCGATACCAAGCCACTACCAGCCCACATACTGGCTGCCAAGGCT
>JARRJP010000042.1:0-74708 GCA_037389025.1 Reinekea sp.
CGGTGTCTGCCAACACTGTTACTGTATTCGGCTGTACCTCTAGGTAACCACCTTCGACGTAAACAAACTCTTTTTCGCCGTTCTGCTTAACAATGTGTACAGGGCCTGGCTGCAAACGAGTGAGTAGTGGAGCGTGACCCGGTCTGATGCCCAGTTCACCCTCCTCTCCGGTACACACCACTATTTCGACAAGGCCTGAAAAAACCTTCTCTTCGGCACTGACGATGTCACAATGTACTGTCATAGCCATCTTGGTATCCTCCGGCCCGATTATTTACGGGAGTTATGAGCTTCCACTACTTCGTCGATAGAGCCCTTCATGTAGAAGTCCTGCTCAGCGATATGATCGTACTCGCCATCCAGAATGCCCTTGAAACCACGAATGGTTTCTTTCAAAGAAACGTATTTACCCGGTGCACCAGTGAACACTTCTGCAACGTGGAAAGGCTGAGACAGGAAACGCTCAATCTTACGGGCACGGCTTACCGTCTGCTTGTCTTCATCAGACAGTTCGTCCATACCGAGAATCGCGATGATGTCTTTCAGCTCTTTATACTTCTGCAATACACCCTGAACACCGCGAGCGGCATTGTAATGCTCGTTACCAATGACCAGTGGGTCCAACTGACGTGAAGTGGAATCCAGTGGGTCAACCGCTGGGTAAATACCTAAGGCTGCGATATCACGAGACAGTACAACTGTGGCGTCCAAGTGAGCAAAGGTTGTTGCCGGAGATGGGTCAGTCAAGTCATCCGCTGGTACGTATACTGCCTGAACCGAAGTAATAGAACCTTCTTTGGTTGAGGTAATACGTTCCTGCAGAACACCCATTTCTTCAGCCAGAGTTGGCTGATAGCCCACCGCTGAAGGCATACGACCCAGCAGTGCAGATACTTCAGTACCAGCCAGGGTATAACGGTAGATGTTATCGACGAAGAACAGTACGTCACGGCCTTCATCACGGAATTTTTCCGCCATGGTCAAACCAGTCAAGGCAACACGCAGACGGTTACCTGGTGGTTCATTCATCTGACCATAAACCATCGATACCTTAGACTCTGGCAGGTTATCAAGTTTGATAACACCGGCGTCTGACATTTCGTGATAGAAGTCATTACCTTCACGGGTACGCTCACCAACACCTGCGAACACGGATAAACCAGAGTGCTCAGTTGCAATGTTGTTGATCAGCTCCAGCATGTTTACGGTTTTACCAACACCGGCACCACCGAACAAACCAACTTTACCACCCTTGGCGAATGGACAAACCAGGTCGATCACCTTGATGCCCGTTTCCAGGATTTCCTGGCTGTGCGCCTGTTCTGCATACGATGGGGCGTCACGGTGAATAACTGATTTTTCATCAGTCAGGATCTCACCACGCTCGTCAATCGGGTTACCCAGAACGTCCATGATGCGACCCAAAGTGCCGGTGCCAACAGGAACGGAGATGCCTTCACCAGTGTTAGATACGTCCAGACCACGCTTCAGGCCTTCTGTAGAACCCATGGCGATAGTACGAACGACGCCGTCGCCCAGCTGTTGCTGAACTTCCAGCGTGATGCCATTGGCATCAATTTTCAGTGCGTCGTAAACCTTAGGTACGCTGTCACGTGGGAATACCACGTCAACAACGGCACCAATGATTTGCGTAATACGTCCGCTACTCATGTTTGTGTCCTCTTTAAATCCGTTATTGCACCGCCGCAGCGCCGCCAACAATTTCGGAGATCTCTTGAGTAATCGCCGCCTGACGGGCTTTGTTGTACTCAAGTTTCAGGTTGTCGATCAGATCACCGGCATTTTCAGTGGCGTTTTTCATCGCCATCATTCGTGAAGCCTGTTCGCAGGCACCGTTTTCGACAACTCCCTGATAAACCTGGGATTCAATAAAACGGCTCAGCAGACCATTCAACAAACTGCTCGTGCTGGGTTCGTACAGATAATCCCAGGCATATTTACGGTGTGTTTCATCATCTGCCGCTTTCAACGGCAATAACTGATCAATTTTAGGTTTCTGCACCATGGTGTTTACAAATTCGTTGTAAACCACATGTAGCTGGTCGATCTTGCCGGATTCAAAGTCGTCCAACATGACTTTGACACCGCCGATCAAGTCCGCCACCGCAGGTTGCTCACCAACGTGGGTGATCGATGCCACCACGCTGTAGCCACGTGCTTTGAAGAACCCTGTGCCTTTGTTGCCAATGGCACATACCTGAGTCTGAATACCCTTTGCTTCCAGCTCTGCTGCATGTTTTGCAACGGCTTTGAACAGGTTGACATTCAGACCACCACAGAGACCACGGTCGGTGGACACAACGATGTAGCCCACTCGTTTTACTTCACGTTCGCGCAGATATGCATGTTTGAACTCAGTGTGCGCATTTGCCAGATGACCAATCACAGCACGGATTTTCTGTGCATAGGGTTGGCTGGTCAGCATGCGATCCTGAGCCTTACGCATTTTACTGGCCGCAACAAGTTGCATTGCGGACGTAATCTTACGTGTATTGTTAATGCTATTTATCTGCGTGCGTATTTCTTTTCCGACTGCCATAGCATTAGCCTCAGTTAGTGGCCGCCAAAGCGGCCAGGTTTATTACCAGCTTTGAGTCGCCTTAAACTTCTCAAGCGCCTCTTTGAATGTGCCAGCGATTTCATCATTCCAGGAACCTGAGACCGAAAGGTCCTTCATCAGGTCACCATGCTCGCTGTTCATATAACTGTGCAAAGCCGTTTCGAATGCCAGAACTTCAGAGACTTCCAACTCTTTCAGATGACCTTCGTTAGCGGCATAAATTGAAACAGCCATCTCAGCCACGCTCATTGGCGAGTACTGATTCTGTTTCATCAGTTCAGTTACACGGGCACCGTGGTCTAACTGGGCCTTGGTGGCGTCATCCAGATCCGATGCAAACTGGGAGAATGCTGCCAGTTCACGATACTGAGCCAGTGCAGTACGAATACCGCCAGCCAGTTTTTTCATAATCTTGGTCTGAGCTGAACCACCAACACGCGATACCGAAATACCGGCGTTCATTGCCGGACGGATACCGGAGTTGAACAGGTCAGTTTCCAGGAAGATCTGACCGTCGGTAATGGAAATCACGTTGGTTGGTACGAATGCGGAAACGTCACCACCCTGAGTTTCAATAATCGGCAGGGCAGTTAAAGAACCGGTTTGGCCTTTGACTTCACCGTTGGTGAACTGCTCGACGTACTCAGCGTTAACGCGCGATGCACGTTCCAGCAGACGGGAGTGCAGATAAAATACGTCACCAGGATACGCTTCACGACCTGGTGGGCGACGCAGCAGCAAGGAGATCTGACGATAAGCGACAGCCTGCTTGGACAGGTCATCATAAATGATCAGAGCATCTTCACCACGATCGCGGAAATATTCGCCCATCGAGCAACCGGAATAGGGTGCGATGAACTGCATGGAGGCCGGTTCGGAAGCAGAAGCAACGACAACGACGGTATAGTCCATCGCGCCATTCTCTTCCAGCTTGCGTACCACGTTGGCAATAGTTGAGCGTTTCTGGCCGATAGCGACATAGACACACTTAATACCAGCGTTTTTCTGCGCCAGAATGGCATCCACTGCCATCGCGGTTTTACCGGTCTGGCGGTCACCAATAATCAGCTCACGCTGACCACGGCCGATTGGCACCATGGCATCAACGGCTTTATAACCAGTCTGAACAGGCTGATCAACCGATTGACGTGCAATAACGCCCGGAGCCACCTTTTCAATCGGATCGGTCATTTTGGCGGTGATATCGCCTTTACCGTCAATCGCATTACCCAGTGCATCAACAACGCGACCGAGCATTTCCGGGCCTACCGGTACTTCAAGAATACGACCGGTACATTTACAGGTCTGGCCTTCCGCCAGGTTCTTGTATTCACCAAGAACCACGGCACCAACCGAGTCCTGTTCCAGGTTAAGCGCCATACCAAAGACGCCGCCTTCAAATTCAATCATCTCACCGTACATTACATCGGCAAGACCATGAATACGTACAATACCGTCGGATACACCAACGATAGTACCTTCATTCTGTGCTTTAGAGCTGGTATCAAGCTTAGCGATACGCTCTTTTATAATGTCACTGATTTCTGAAGGATTCAGGTGCTGCATGCGTTTTCCCTCATTAGGAATTCATTACTTCAGCGAGTTTCGACAGTTTTCCTTTCACGGAATCGTCGATAACCATATCGCCAGTCTGAATAATTACGCCACCGATTAGGGACGAGTCTACATTCACAGTTAATGTCACATCGCGTTCCAGTTTCGCCGACATTTTTTTGGAGAATGTTTTCAGTTGAGCATCGCTGAGTTCATATGCACTGGTAACCATCACTTCAGCACTCTTTTCATGTTCTGCCTTGAGCAGATCGAACTGAGCACTGATTTCTGGTAAAAGCGCGAAGCGTCTGTTTTCTGCCAATACAGTCAGCAGATTTGACGCGCCTTCGTTGCATTCATTGCCAGCAATTTCGGCAATGATCTTTACTTTTTCCAATGCGGTTACTGTTGGACTGACGATCAGTTCTGCAACTGCATCAGTCTGTGAAATGACAGCCAGCGTTGCTAACGACTGGGACCACGGTGCCAATGCATCCGAGCTCACCGCCGTTGAGAACGCAGCCTTCGCATAAGGACGGGCGAGCGTACTTAATTCTGCCATATTCCGTCTCCTTAAAGCTGCGCTGCCAGGTTATCCAACAGTTCACTATGTTTGCTCTGGTCAATTTCTTTCTGCAGAATTTTTTCTGCACCGGCCAGAGTTAATTCAGCCACCTTGGTGCGCAATTCTTCGCGCGCCAGGTTCAGCTCTTTGTCCACATCAGATTGAGCGGCGGCAACGATACTTTTGGCTCGGGCTTCGGCTTCGACCTTGGCTTCGTCAACAATCTGAGCCGCGCGGCGATTGGCGTTGTCAATCAACTCAGCTGCGTGCTCTTTCGCTTCGCGAATTTTCTTGGCAGCATCGTTTTGAGCGATTTCCAAATCCTTCTCTGCGCGAGATGCAGCATCGAGGCCTTCGGCGATTTTCTTCTGACGCTCTTGCATAGCAGCCATGATTGGCGGCCATACATATTTCGCGCACAGAACAACAAAGATAGCGAAGACGACGATTTGGCCAATAAATGTTGCGTTAAAATTCACGCCTTCACCTCGTTATTAGTTTATGGAAAAAAACACTTAAACCTTGTAAGTGAGATTTAAGCACCAGCACCAACAACGAAGATCAGGTACATCGCGATACCAACACCAATAATTGGAACCGCATCGACCAGACCGGCAACAATGAAGAATTTAGTTTGCAGCATTGGGCCCAACTCAGGCTGACGACCAGTTGCCTCAAGCAGCTTACCGCCCAGCAAACCTACACCGATTGCAGCACCGATGGCACCACCACCAATCATCAAGCCTGCGGCGATAAAGACTAAAATTTCCATGTATATCTCCTAGTTTTCTCAATTGTTTTAAGTTGTGTTTTAAGGGTAAAACCCAGTTTGCCCAGCCTAAGCCGGGCGAATTCCTTAATGCTCTTCGTGGGCCTGACTCAAATAAACGATAGTCAGAACCATGAAGATAAATGCCTGCAATGGAATCACCAGAATATGGAAGATTGCCCAACTCAATTGCAGCACGCCCCCCAGGATTGCGAACAGAATACCACCACCAAACATCAGGCCGATCAGGATAAAGATCACTTCTGCCGCGTAAAGGTTACCGAACAGTCGCAGACCCAATGAGAAAGGTTTCGCCAATAGACCAACAACTTCCATAATCAGGTTGAACGGAATCAGCAATGGGGTGTTGAATGGTTGCAGGGTCAGCTCTTTAACAAAGCCAAAACCTTTAATTTTGATGGAGTAGTACAGCATCAGGATAAAGACAAAGACGGCCGTACCCAGAGTGATGTTTGGATCGGTAGAAGGCACCACTTTCATGTAGTGGAGGCCGAATAATTTGAATATGGCAGGTAACAGATCGACCGGCAGAATATCCATCAGGTTGGACAGCAGAGCCCAGCAGAATACAGTCAAAGCGATTGGGGCAATCCATGGATTACGACCGTGAAATACATCTCGCACGTTGCTATCAACAAATTCAACAGTCATCTCAACCAGATTCTGCATACCGCTAGGGGTATCACTGGTCGCTTTACGGCCGATACGGGCAAAAAAGATCAGGAACAAGGATGTCAAAACAATTGACCAGCCCATAGTATCCAGGTGGATAGCACTGAAACCCATTGCGGCAACTTCTTCACCACAATGAGCAACCGTCCAGTGACTGTGTTCAGCAACGGAACCGTCACACAGGTGAGTACCTGCCTCAACCTTACCGTAGGTGAGATTGGTCAGGTGGTGTTGAATGTACTCAGTGGTACTAACGGCGCCGCCGCCTTCACTGCTGCTCATATAAACTAAACCCCTTAATTTTATGTTGGCCTGTCAGCCATTCTTTTAACCAAAACCGGTAGCAGAAGTGCACCCAAGGTATGCACAACAAAAATGGTGCTAAAGAGCACTCCCGCATTTATTTCTTTGATTTGGGTTACTGTGATCAGACTAAGTGAAAATATAACCAGCCATTTCCCAAACATTGCCCGGTAGGTTGTCACCACCACCAAGCCTGCATTTATACAACCAAATTTTTTTAACGCACCATAATTGAAGTAAATCTGCCCTACTGTACTGATGCTTCCGCCCAGCAAAACCGATAACCCGATATTCTTTGCAATCATCAGTCCGAACAACGCACCTGCCAAGGTAGCAATCAGTTGGGCTAAAGGCACCCAGATGACAACTGGGCGACTGATTGGCTTGGCTTGACGCGCCTTAAAATACGACATGAATCCTGCTTTATTGTGACAGGTAAATACGGTGTCAAAAGGAAGTATATTGGGTTAACTTCTCTGCATCAACAGATTGACGCAACCTAATTTACGGAATTGCCGAATGGTGCAAAGCAACCAGTCGAATATCCTGACAGTCACAGATCACTGATTCTTTATTTAACGTGCTCCAGAATGCCATCCAGCTCATCAAGACTAGTGTATTTGATGGTCAATGAGCCTTTACCACCAGCGCCATGCTTGATACTGACATTAGCACCTAATCGTTTTGAGAGCATTTCTTCCAGGCGCTTGATATTGGCATCGTTACTGGCGTTGTCTTTAGGCAGGGTTACTTTGCCGGACTGATTCAGGGAGCGCACCAATGCTTCGGTCTGACGAACAGTCATCCCCTTGGCGACCACCTGACGTGCTGCTTCCACCTGCTGGAGCCCTGTGACGCCCAGCAAGGCACGCGCATGGCCCATTTCAAGATCACCATGCTCAACCAGTTTTTTGACTTCGGGCTCAAGAGATATCAGACGCAATAGATTGGTCACGGTAACACGGGACTTACCGATGGCCTGCGCCACCTCCGCCTGAGTCAGCTCAAATTCCTTCTGTAAGCGCTGTAGCGCAACGGCCTCTTCAAGTGGATTCAGGTTTTCACGCTGGATGTTTTCGATAAGCGCCATCGCGATGGCGTCTTCATCAGCAACATGGCGAATCACGGCGGGGATCGTATCGAGCCCTACCAATTGAGCCGCTCGCCAACGCCGCTCACCGGCAATCAACTCATACGACTCAGGCCCTAGCGGCCTGACCACAACAGGCTGCATCACACCTTGCGCTCGAATGGAATTTGCCAGCTCCTCAAGGGCGTCATTGGACATGTCCCGACGAGGCTGATAGATACCGCGCTGCAACCATTCCACGGGAAGGTGCTTCAGTGTGCCGTCTGATTCTCTAACGTTCTCGACGGGTTTTTCGGAAATTTCTTTGACCTCGGCTTGAGTGCTGATCAATGAGCCAAAGTTACGCCCCAATCCTTTTTTCTTTGCAGACATCGGCAATTAACCTGTATTTTTTACTATGTCATGAGAGATGGATATATCTGCCTTCTCGCCTTCAATACGACGGATAAACTCACCGGCCAATGCCAGATAAGCCTTTGCTCCTGCCGACGATTTATCATAGTGCAGCGCCGGTAAGCCATAGCTTGGTGCCTCGGCTAAACGAACATTACGCGGGATAACGGCAGTATAGACTTTGCCACCAAAGTGCTCTTTTAGCTGGTCGGACACATCATTGGTCAGTGTGTTTCTGGGGTCGTACATCGTGCGCAACAAGCCACCAATGGTCAGCGAGGGATTCACCACTTTCTGAATTTCCATCACTGTTTCCAGTAACGCAGCCAGGCCCTCCAAGGCATAATATTCACACTGCATGGGAATAAAAATCTGCTCTGCTGCGGTTAACGCATTGACCGTCAGCATATTCAATGAAGGCGGGCAATCAATGAAGATATAGTCATAATTCTGCTTCACTTCTGCCAGCGCATATTGCAGCCGGTGCTCTTTCATTTTCATGTTGAGCATTTCGATTTCGGCTGCGGTTAAGTCACCATTAGCAGGCAAAAGGTCATAACCAGCCTGACAGGAAGATATCAGTGCATCTCTGCAATGCGCTTTGCCAGTCAAGACATCATAGGCAGAGACTGTCAGTTCGTTTTTATCAATACCTGAACCCATGGTGGCATTACCCTGCGGATCCAGATCGACGACCAGTACTTTTCGTTTCATGGCGATAAGAGAAGCGGGCAAATTAATAGCTGTCGTTGTCTTACCGACACCGCCTTTTTGATTGGTGATAGCAAATATGCGACTCAAATTCGACCCTTACTTTGCTTTGAAACCGAGCTCCACCAGATGGCGTTGACCATCAGTTCCTGGAACATTCAGCGGCTTCACGGAGAAAACTTCGATATCTGTCGGCAATGCAGCCAATTCCTGATCAGGATAAACACCTTTCATGGCGAGGAACCGGCCATCATCCGCCAGCAGATGACGCGAGAAGCTTACCATATCAGAAAGCGTGGCGAACGCTCTAGACGTGATCTGCAGGAAATACTGCTCTGGCTGCCAGCTTTCCAGTCGTTCATGGATCACGGTCACATTATCGACGCCGAGTGACATTTTCACCTGGTTTAAAAACCGGGTTTTCTTGCCATTGCTATCCAATAACCAGACCGGTAGCTCAGGCCGGGTAAGCGCGATAACCATGCCTGGCAAACCAGGACCGGTGCCGACATCAAGCAATTCACCATCGCCGATGAATGGCAGAATACTGAGGCTGTCGATCAGATGCCGGTCAATCATTTCGCTGGCATCGCGCACAGAAGTCAGGTTAAAGGCTTTGTTCCATTTCACCAGTAATGCGTGATAAGCGAGCAGGCGTTCTACGGTTGACTCTGACAATAAAAGTCCTAAGCCGGTCACCCGTGTCTGAAATCGATCTTTGAACTGTTCACTCATGCGCTTTGCTTGGCCGCGTTATGCTTTTTAATATAGACGAGCAGCATTGATACCGCTGCCGGTGTAACCCCGGAAATACGGGAAGCCTGTGCCAAGGTCTCCGGCTGCACTTCTTTCAATTTCTGTTTTACTTCATTGGACAAACCGCCGATGGCGTCGATGTCCAGCATTGCCGGCAGCCTGGTATTTTCATGACGGCGCATGGTTGCAATCTCTTCCTGCTGACGCTGTATATAGCCTTCATATTTGGCGGCAATTTCAACCTGTTCCTGTTCACTGGTGGCCAGTACCTGCTCTGGAGGCAGGGCCTCGGCCAGGTCGACGTAGCTGAGTTCTGGCCGTTTTAACAGATCGCGCATACTGAACTCACGCGTTAATAGCTGAGGCAGTTTTGCCTCAAGCTTTTTGGCCGCTTCAGTTTGCGGCTGAATGTAGGTGGTACGAAAACGCTCCTGCTCACGCGCGATATTTTCCTGCTTCTGGGAAAATACCTGCCAGCGTTGATCATCGACGAGGCCCAGTTTGTGACCAATTTCAGTCAAGCGGGCATCAGCATTGTCTTCACGCAACAGCAAGCGATGCTCTGCGCGGCTGGTGAACATGCGATAGGGTTCCTGAGTTCCCATGGTAATCAGGTCGTCCACCAGTACTCCGATATAGGCTTCATCACGACGCGGATACCAGACCTCTGCGCCGATGGCTTTACGGGCGGCATTCAAACCAGCCAGTAAACCCTGGGCACCAGCCTCTTCATAACCAGTGGTGCCGTTGATCTGACCGGCAAAGAACAGGTTTTCGATGAATTTGCTCTCCAGTGAGTGCTTTAAATCCTGAGGATTGTAGAAGTCATACTCAATAGCATAGCCAGGCCGGGTGATGTGAGCATTTTCGAAGCCTTTCATGGTACGGATAAAGGCTAGCTGCACATCGAATGGCAGACTGGTGGAGATGCCGTTCGGATACAGCTCGTAGGTATTCAGCCCTTCAGGCTCAACAAATATCTGATGACTGTTTTTGTCAGCAAAACGGGTAATTTTGTCTTCAATAGATGGGCAGTAACGCGGGCCAACCCCTTCAATGTTGCCAGAGAACATTGCTGAACGATCAATATTATTGCGGATGATATCGTGGGTTTGTTCGTTGGTTGTTGTGATGTGACAGCAGACCTGGCGAGGATGATCTTCGACGCTGCCCAGATAGGACATAACCGGCAGCAGTGAATCACCTGGCTGCTCAGTCAGCACACTGAAGTCAACGGAACGGGCATCAATCCGAGCGGGTGTGCCGGTTTTTAATCGGCCAGTACGGATCGGCAGTTCTTTCAATCGCTCCGCCAGCGAAATACTTGGTGAATCGCCCATGCGACCACCGGAATAGTTATCGGTGCCAACATGAATGCGACCATTCAGGAAAGTCCCTGCGGTCAGGACGATGGATTGGGCCAGAATACGGACACCGGTTTGAGTCACGGCGCCGATCACTTTTTCGCCTTCCAGAATCAAGTCATCGACGGCTTGCGCAAAAACTTCCAGATTGGGCTGATTTTCAACGATATGGCGGATCGCCGCTCGATAAAGCTGACGGTCGGCCTGGGCGCGAGTCGCTCTAACGGCCGGACCTTTACGGCTGTTCAGGGTACGCCATTGGATACCGGCCAGGTCGGTTGCGCGCGCCATCGCCCCGCCAAGTGCGTCAATTTCCTTAACCAGATGACTTTTACCGATACCACCAATGGCTGGGTTACAGGACATTACCCCGACAGTATCAATATTATGGGTCAGCAGCAGGGTCTGAGCGCCTGTACGCGCTGCCGCCAGCGCAGCTTCTGTGCCGGCATGACCACCACCAATAACTATGACATCGTATCGCTTCGGAAAATCCACACTTCACCTCGAACAAAACTGCTCAAATATTAGCCACTTCGCTTTGCGAAAGGTGCGCGATTATACGCAAGTTTTTTATCTTTAGCAGCTTAAAAAAGCAGCCATTTCAAAGTCACAATCGCTTGCAGTCTATCGTTGATGTCTATACTCCAGAATATAGAGAGCCGCTCTAAGGGGCAGGTTATGTTTAAAACGATGGCATTTTTCCTCTGCTGGCTGGCAGGTTCCGCTCTCGCCGCAGGTAATGTATTGCTGGTGACGGATCTCAATGACGACAACCTTGGTTTTCGTCCTGATCTGAGACTGATAGCAACCGGTGCAATCAATCGGTTGCGTGACTTTGAAGTCGCATCAGCCAAAACCAGCGCGCGCCCCAATACCCCTGAAGCTATTGCAGGCATGATTAAGGCTGCGGGTGATGCGCAGCTGAGCACGGTCGCTGTGGCAACGCTATATAATAAGCGACGCAAGGCAACCATGACTGTATCAATGTACAACGTTGCCAGCGGAGAATTGACTCTGCAACGCGCTCTGGAATTTCGTTTCAAAGAAATGCCGGCACTGCTGTCTCGACTGGAATATGAACTTCCATTAATGCTGAAGCGGGAGTTCCGCGAACTGGGAATCGCGGTAAAGGTTACCTCGGATCAGGTGTATTTCGACCTGGGTACAAATGCCGGTATCGAAGTCGGTCAGATATTCCGCGTTTTTCGGCGCGGTGAGGAAATTAAAAATTCTCACGGTGAGAGTTATGGCTTTGTTGATCAACAATCCGGCATCATCGAGGTGGTCGAAGTCAGCTCAGTCTATGCCGTTGGCGAAATCCATCTTGGCCGCCTGTCCATTCGTAACAATGATTGGGTGGAGCTGGGCGAACCGGATTTGGCCGTTCGTGGCCAGGTACTTTCCAAGCTGGATGAACAGGTCGCGATCAATATTGGTCGGCGTGCCGGAGTAACACCGGGCTCCTATTTTGCGATTTACAAGGACATTAAAGACATCGATAGCGATGACGCTTTCCGGGAGATGATCGGTCGCATACGAATCACGCAGGTGGATCGGGATACGGCCTTTGGTGAAATCGCCAGGTCGGATCACTATCGTCTCGCCAAAGCCTTGATCAATGAAGGCGACTACATTGATGAGGTGACCTATCATCATCGCAATCAGTTCCTGATCGGACAAACCAGCTTTGGAATATCAGGCACGTCGACTTCCAAAGCGGTATTGGGTATTAATTTGGGAACGGGCATCAATACCAATCTGTCATTCCGGGCACGCAGCGCTTTTGGCGACCACTGGTTTGCCAGCGGTGGTTTTAATTCCGCGCTGAATAATTCCGAGAGCTTCAGTTATGGGCTGGACATTCTGTACACCAAGGATGGCTTTGGCACATACATGTTCACCGATGCAAACCTGCCAACACCCTTTAGCAAGTACATGCGTTTTGCCATTGAAGCCGGTTACCTGATTGGTGCCGATAAAAATATTGAAGGGGCCAGTGTCGGACTAAGTGCGAAATTTGGCTTGGATAGCTTTTTCTAATCTGGTGCTGGCGAGTTCCGGGCTGACGCCTATTCAGCTCAGCCCAGATCAACCCTTTGTTATTCTTCGTCAGTCTCCTGATAAAGCTCAAACAGCTTTTTGAGCGCCGAATAAGCTTTGCCATTAATCGATTCTTTCGGGAACTCCCCTTTGTCATCGACCTTGCCGGGGTCCATTCCCAGCAACAGCTCAAGCGCTTCATAAACGTATTTAACTGCATGGATATGGAATGAGCCTTGAGCAACGGCATCGATCACATCCTGGTGCAACATCAGATGTTTTATGTTGTCGCGAGGGATGATCACACTCTGTTTGCCGGTAAGTCCACGCAATTGACACAGTTTGAAAAAACCTTCGATTTTTTCATTTACACCACCAATGGCCTGTACTTCACCAAGCTGATTCATGGAACCGGTAATAGCGAAGCTCTGATCTACCGGAATTTCGGTTATGGCTGAAATCAGTGAGCAATACTCAGCAACAGTGGCACTATCTCCATCAATATAGCCATAGCTTTGTTCCATCGCGATATGGGAGGACAGCGTCAATGGGAAACCACGACCAAATTCATGCCCCAAAAAACCGCTCAGAATCATCACACCTTTGCTGTGAATCGACTGACCCAGTTCCACTTCACGTTCAATATCAACCACTCCTTTGCCACCCACGTGAACGGTGGCCGTAATTCGCGCAGGCGAGCCAAAGCGGCTCTCACCGATTTCCATCACGGTCAGGCCATTCACACAGCCGATCCGCTCACCTTGGGTATCAATCAGAATGGTGCCTTCTTCTATCTCTTGCAGCATCTGATCCGCAATACGGCCATTGCGGTACTCCGCCGCATCCAATGCCTGCGATACGTGAATAGCCTCGATATAACGGGCTTCCTGGTGCCGGGAAATAAAGTCGGCTTCGGCAAATACTTTAAACACTCGGACAACCTGCGCCGATAACCGTTGCTGATGCTCGGCCTCACGCAAAGAGAATTCGATCAGTTTTTCCAGCGCGGTTTTGGTCAGCGGCTTAAAACCTTTTTCTTCTCCATAATCCTTGATACGCAGAATCAGGCTGTCAATGTTATCGCGCGAGCGGGGAATGAAGCTGTCGAAGTCCACTGGCACCCGGAACAGCTCCTGGAATTCAGGATCCCACTCCTGCAACTGGTAGTAGATATCACGTGACCCGATGAGAATCACTTTGACATTGAATTTGATGGATTCCGGGCTCAAGGTCACTGAATGCATCAGGCTGGCATCGGCAAATGGCGATTCCATCTTCAGCTCTTTTGTCTTCAGTGCCATTTTCAACGAATCCCAGGCAAAAGGTTCGATCAGTAACTTTTCGGCATCCAGAATCAGATATCCACCATTGGCGCGCAACAGGCTGCCTGGGCGGATCAACTGATAATTGGTCACAGGGATGCCCTGCTGGGTTGAATATTCAATGCGACCGAAAAGATTCTGGTATGTTGGCAGCATTTCATAAACCACCGGCGCACCGGCATTCATGTCATGCTGTATCATCAGATTTGGTTTCAGCCATCCTTCCAACGACTTACGACGGTCCTGATCACTTTGGTTGTCGCCCATTGACTCTTCTGCAAATAAATCGACAATCAATTGTGGCAGATGATTTTTGATGGCGCGGATATAGCGCAGAACGGACAACTGGCTCTGATTCTTCACCTCCAGGTCTTTAATCAGTGAGCGGATGGCCTGCTGTACCGTCTTCAGATTCAACTGGCGAAACTTTTCTGATGACCTGCGCCGCCAGGTCGGCAATTCCAGTACCTGTTCGTTGAGATATTCTTCAATGTCGTTAATCCGACTCTGAAATTCACTGCGAACTTCTTCTGGAAGCTGAGCAAATTCGGTGTCATCCAGAGCTCTGCCTTCAACGATGGGCAACAACATGACTGAACCACCATCGGCAACCACTGCCACTTCCTTTTCATTGGCAAAGCGCTCGACTATCTTCAGTGCAGCGTCATATTTCTGGTTGAATTCACGATCAATGCTGGAGCGCTTACGTTGATAAGTCGGGTTTTCAAAGGCTGCGGGAAAAGTATCCATCAGATCATTGATGAACTGGTTAATCTGCGCTTTCAGCTCTTCACCCCGGCCTGCCGGAAGCTGTAATACATAGGGCTCACGCAGGTTTTCAAAATTATTGATATAGGCCCATTCGCTAGGTGCCTGCTGGGTTTCCGCCAGTTCTTTAACATACTTGGACACCAGCGACTGCCGCCCTGTACCGATATCACCCATGACATAAAGATTGTATCCGCCACCACGCATGGCAATGCCGAACTCAAGTGATTTTTTGGCCCGAGGCTGGCCCAAAAAACTGGATACCCCTTCCAGGTCGGAGGTTGCTTCAATATTCAAATAGGTTAAATCAATTTGTGCACGCAGTTGCTGTGCATTGAGACTGGTCGATTTTTGATCCATTTACGATACCTGATGAAGTAGTCTGGCCAGTATGGCATAGCTGTCTGCGCAGACTGAATAAACAATGAAGAAAGCACCTGAGACAATATTTCGTTGCTTGCCGCTACTCAGATGTTTGATATATGACCTATTCGAGCCAGGAAATAGTCTCGGCATCAGAATAGGAGGCTGTCCGAGAATGGACTGTCTTGTGCGGTGCCGCCGTATTTGACCATTTCCCTAGACTGAAAATGGATAATCTATCGGTTCATGGCACTGATACCCTACCACCTGGAAATCATCTACAGTGACCCAGGTTTCCAGATCACGCAGTGATTTGATATCGGGATTAATCACTAAGGTTGGCGACGGAAAAGGCTTACGCTTAAGCTGCACTTCTTGCATCAGCGGCAATTGATCCTCATATATGTGAGCATTCACTATCTTGAGGAAGGCTTTACCAGGCTTGTGACCGGTAATCTGCGCCATGATAGCAAGAAAGAAAAAAACCTGTACCTGATTGAAATTCAGCCCCAGTGGCACATCACAGGAGCGCTGATAACTGCTCAGATACAGCATGTCACCCAGCAAGGAAAACGTATGGGTATGCACGCACGGACGCAAACACCCCATATCGAACTCACCGGGGTTGTAAAAGCTGAGAATTTCGCCACGGTCATCAACGCCACGACTGAGATCATCGACAATCTTCTGTAACTGATCAATCGAACCGCCATCGGGTTTGGCCCAGCCACGACCTTGTACACCGTACACCCGCCCCATGTCATCCGGCCCCTTGCGGTACGGATTATTCAGCCAGGCGTTATTTTCATTGGCGTTGGCATCCCAGGTTCTGGTGCCCAGAGCACGAAAGTCAGCGGCATTGTCATAACCACGAATATAACCAAGAAATTCAGCAATCGCTGCCTTGTAATAACTTTTACGTGTGGTGATCAATGGAAACTCATTGGCTGCCACGTCGTATTCAAGATCAGCATTGATTATGGTCAGGCACCGTTTACCGGTGCGCTTGTTTTCAACCCAGGTGCCATCGTCAACGATGCGCTGACATAGATCCAGATACTGCCTCATGCCTTGCCTGCCTTTTTCGATTTTGCTTCAGCCTTTGTGCTATCAGACTCCAAAACCGGCTCATAAACCGGATTGCGATAAGCAACAAACAGCAGAATGCCACCAATAAGGACCATAGGCAGACTGAGCAGCATACCCTCAGTAAAATGCCCGCCCAGAAGATAGCCGATATGCTCATCCGGCTGGCGGAAAAACTCAGCAGTCGTGCGAAGCACGCCATAACCCACCATAAACATGGCAGCAACGGCCATTCGAGGACGGGGTTTACGACTGAACCACCATAGGAAAAGAAACAGAGTCAATCCCTCACCCGCCATCTGGTAAAGCTGGGAAGGATGGCGAAGGATGCCATCACCCGCCCCTGGAAATACCATACCCCACGGTACGTCAGTCGGGCGACCCCATAATTCACCGTTGATAAAATTTGCAACACGACCGAAAAACAGGCCCGGTGGCACCAGCGGGGCAACAAAGTCTCCGACCGCAAAAATGTGCTTGCGCCTGAAACGGGCAAACAGAATTACCGCAACGGCGACACCTAAAAAACCACCATGAAAACTCATACCGCCTTCATAGATTTTGAACAAATAGAGCGGATTCTGTAGAAACAGATCAATGTGATAGAAAAACACATAGCCGATCCGACCACCAAGAATGACACCCATAACGATATAAAACAGCAGATCCCTCACTTCATCCTGCGTAAAGTTGCGCCATGACTGACGCGCTGCACGCCATATTCCCAGGTACTGCCCGGCCAGAAACCCGGCCAAATACATCAGGCCATACCAGCGGACCGGTAATGGCCCCAAGTGAAAGGCAACGGGATCAATCTGAGGATAAACCATTGAAGAGGTCCTTGTGAAAAAGTGGCGCTACTATAGCAAAGCAGGCATTTGGCAGGCTACCGAAAGGCTTACCAGACTGATACAGGTTGAAGTAAACGTTAATCGGCTGTCAGGAGACCAGAAACGGCAGGATACCCAGAGTAATAAATTCAGCAAGGCTGGCGGTCGGATATGCTGTTTTTTTCGCTCATAATCGATTCATTTCAAGGGAGTTGTCGGAATTGGCGGCATGCTGTGCTATCAATGCCTGTTTGCGGGCACGAGGCAAACGTCTGATCTGATATTCTTCTTTTGACGCTGATGAACGATCTGTACTTGGTTTTTTATAAACCAGTACCACCGGGCGCCGAGCAGAGGTGTACCGAGCGCCACCCACCAACTCACCATTATGCTGTCGCAAACGCCGCTGAACATCCGTACTGATACCGGTGTAAAAAGTTCCATCGGCACAAGCAACCATATAAACCCACCAGGCGGAATCATTAGTTGCCGACAAAATAAAACACCTACCTTATGATGCTCCAGCCGGGCATCCGGTAATGGAAATCAAACGCCACCTGTGTTTGTTCGGCTCAAGAATCAAACATTGCTCTCCCATATGCAACCGGCGCTGATCATCCGAAACAACCTCAGCAATGACATCATCCCCTGCTGCACGATAAATATCTTGCAGCCACTTGGTCAGCCATTTGCGAAACATCTGTTCATCGTCAAGAAACAGGCTGGCATCTCCAAGTAAGTAACTAACAGCATCCTTATCATCTGGCAGATCGGTTTTGGCAAGGTCATCATGTAGCTCGGTAGCAATCATGTTGCGTGCATCAGTCAGCAACGCCTGTCGGTCATAATCATCAACAGCAAGTTCGGCATCGCCTGCAGCCGCCTGAAGTAAACGTTCAATCAGTTGCTGCGGCAAAGCAACCGAATGCAGGTAATAATTCAATCCGATATAACCTAGAAGACCAATTGTAATCAGGACGACGATCAGGGTGATCTGGATAATCCGCTTTCTTGTAGTAACTATGTACACTGTATTTGTATATCAATCATAACAATCACCTAACAGTCTCAACTTTCTACTAATAAAGCAATACTCGTTTTCTGCCGGTGTCAGCCACCTGGAGCGTATTTAATACTGTCAGTGTCAGTCTACAGCGTTAGTGTAGTGTCTTAATACAGGTTTTGTTCAACCTGAATCCGTGACGCCATAGCGGCGCAGTGCACAAGCCATTGATTCCTCTTTGCGTCCCAACAATTTCAATGAACCTATGGGTGCTTGAAAAACAAATAGAAATCAAGCTCTTCCACCCTGCATCCACTTTGAAGTCACGGATTCAGGCTCAAGACACTACACCAGAACACTAACCGGTAGACAAAAAGTATAAGCAGCAGCATACAATACTGGACACTGATACAGCGCAAAGTTAAGGTTGGCTTATCCGCCATAAATGGATTACGGATTCATCCATTTCAATATTCAGGGAAAGTTTATGTCTCTTGCTGTTACATACAGTCGCGCCCATCTGGGGATGGACGCACCACTGGTTACTGTTGAAACTCACTTGTCATCTGGCTTGCCAGCCTTTTCAATCGTTGGGTTGCCGGAAGCTGCTGTTCGCGAAGCGAAAGAACGGGTGCGCTCTGCCATACTCAACAGTCATCTGGATTTCCCCCATGGCAGGATTACTGTGAATATGGCACCGGCAGACCTGCCAAAGCAAGGAGGCCAGTTCGATCTGGCAATAGCATTAGGTATTCTCGCGGCCAGCGAACAGATCGATAACAAAAGCCTCCAGGATTATGAATGGCTCAGTGAGCTGTCATTAAGCGGTCACTTACGCGCTGGACCCGGTGCACTGGCAGCGGCTGTCGGTTGCCAACGTTCAGGGCGGACACTGATCTGTAATCAGGAAAATGCACAGGAAGCCGCGTTAGTTCTAAAAGACAGAGTACATGGTGCAGAGCACCTGCTACAGATTGTTCGGATGCTGAGCGATGCTCAGTATGAACTGCCAGCAGTCACTCGTCTAAGCGAGGCGGCTGAGGTTCCTTATCCCGATATGCGTGATATTAAAGGCCAGTATGCCGCCAGACGTGCGCTGGAAGTGGCCGCTGCCGGTCGGCACAATGTGCTGTTTTTTGGACCTCCTGGCACCGGAAAGACACTACTCGCGTCACGGCTTCCAGGCATTCTGCCGCCAGTCACTAATGAGGAAGCTCTGGATGTCGCCGCAGTACAGTCTATTTCCGGCTTACCGGTGCAGTGGCGGCGGCGCCCTTTCAGATCTCCTCACCACTCGGCATCCGCTGCAGCGCTGGTTGGAGGTGGCAGTAATCCAAAACCTGGGGAAGTCTCGCTGGCTCATCGAGGTGTACTTTTTCTCGACGAATTGGCTGAGTTCCCTCGCGCCGTTCTGGATGTTCTGCGTGAACCGCTGGAAAGCCATGAAGTGGTTATTTCCAGAGCCAGCAAAAGCTGTACTTTCCCTGCCAACTTCCAGCTGGTTGCAGCAATGAACCCAACCCCCGGAGGCTACGCACCGGATGATCCCCGCTCGCAACGCTACAGTACTGAACAGATTCAGCGCTATTTATCGAGATTGTCAGGGCCGTTTCTGGATCGAATTGATCTGCACATCGAAGTGCCTGCACTCCCCAAAGAAATTCTCATGACTGATAAACCAGAAGAAGACTCGGCCACAATTCGCCAGCGGGTGATACATGCCTGGAATACACAGTTAAATCGTCAGGGTTGTGCCAACAGTGAATTAACAGGGCCAGCACTCGAACAACACTGTCAATTGGGTCAGACAGAACGGCAATTGCTTGACAAAGCAATGGATAAGCTGGGGTTGAGCGCTCGTGCTTATCATCGACTGCTGCGAGTTGCTCGCACCATTGCTGATTTAAATGACACAGCCACTATAAATCGGCATGCAATTATTGAAGCACTGAACAGCCGACAATTGGAAAAATTGACCGGTAAGCATGTCATTCGATAAGCCGTACCTGAATCCGTGACTTCTTCAGTGGATGCAGGCCATAAACAAAAAAATACCCTGAAAGGTCTGATATGACTTTTCAGGGTATTCCAATTAGCTTTGTATAAACATCAAAGACCGAATGTGACTGAGCTGATTCGCGAATATAATTACCCTGAATCCGTGACTCCATAGCGGCGCAGTGCGCAAGCCATTGATTCCTCTTTGCTTCCCAAAAATTGGGGTGGACCTATGGGTGCACCTGCAATTTTTCATACTCAACAACTACTGGGCAATGCGGGCTCATCCGTGGTTCACGAAGAATTTTCGCATCTACGACGAAGTCAGCCAGGTTTGGGGTGATTAACTGATAATCCACCCGTGAACCATGTGCCTGAGCTTCATCAAAAGCCCAGAAAGTATGCTGGCGATCTTTACGATTAACCAGTCGGAAAGCATCGACAAAACCAATAGGTCCCATGGCCTGATCCATCCAGGCACGCTCTTCCGGTAAGAAACCGGGTTCGCGCTGATGACTCTCCCAGTTGCCCAAATCAACAGACCGATGTGCAATCTGGTAACAACCGGCAAAAATAAAGTCACGGCGTTTACGGCGAGTTCGCTTTAAGTGCTGCTGTAACGCCTCCAAATATTCGAGCTTTTTGTCGACATCTTCAACATACTGAGTATAGGGAACCCAGACAGACGCAATGCTGACATTATCAAAATCCGCCTGTATAAAACCGCCTTCCAAATCGTGCAGAGGGTTGCCTAAACCACGGATAATAGCCTTAGGCATTGCTCGACTGTATATGGCAGTACCGGCATAACCGTCTTCATCGGCATCGAAGAAAAAAGTATTGTAGCCAGGCACTTCCAGGAACGACTCAGGTAGTTGATATTCTTTGGCACGGGTATCCTGAATACAAACAATATCGGCATCCTGCTGCTCCAACCAGTCGAGAAATCCTCGCTGAGCGGCATTCACAATGCCATTAACATTGAGGGTAATGACCTTCATCTGCTCCTTCCATACCTTGAATTTATACGCTGATAACAGTTACTACTAGCCTGACCGGCTAGTTTCTATTCATTAGTCAGAGAATGTAAATACTACATTATTTTAAGTTACAATGCGGCCCTATTCGTTCGACAAGTTTGCAATCAATTTATATCTCAATAAGGCATTATCAATGAATAGTACAATTTTCGAACAAAGTACAGAAACAATCCCGAACTGGCAAAGTGCTTTCATTGAGTTTGCAATTGCCAAAGATGTGCTGCGCTTTGGCGACTTCACTTTGAAGTCAGGCCGTCAGAGTCCGTATTTTTTTAACGCAGGCAATTTTGACGATGGGCAGTCACAAGTCAAGCTTGGTGAAATTTACGCCAGAACCTTGATGGAATCGGGTATCGCATTTGATATGGTTTTCGGCCCAGCCTACAAAGGGATTCCTCTGGCAACCTCAACCGTCTATGCCCTGAATCAGAACTTCAATCACAATGTACGCTTCGCTTTCAACCGGAAAGAAGCAAAGGATCATGGCGAAGGTGGCAGTTTGGTCGGAGCGGAATTAAAAGGTGATGTTGTCCTGGTTGATGATGTCATCACAGCGGGAACCGCCATTCGAGAAACATTGTCGCTATTGGAGCACTTCCCTAAGGCGAATCTGGCGGCTGTTGTCGTATTGATCGACCGTCAGGAACGTATGGACGGTTCAGAATTATCTGCAATCCAGACACTGGAGCAAAACTATGGCCTGCGTATCTTACCGGCCATTCGCTTGGATCAGGTGATGGCCTATATTGAGCATAACCCGGATTTTGAGCAATACTTACCGCAAATGCAGGCTTACCGTGATAAGTACGGCACAAAATAATGCGCCGTTCAGCTAAACTCACTTGTAAACAGCTATTCTTAAGGTTCCAACAAGAGCAAGTACCATGTCTTTAATTCGATTACTGCTTATTGTCACTCTGACTTTTCCTGCACTTGCCAGCGCCGCCCAGTTTTACCGCTGGGTGGACGAGGAGGGCAACCTGTTCATTCAAAATTCAATTCCGCCAAAGTACGTCAAAAAAGGATATGAAATCATTGATGAACACGGCAACGTCATTCAGAAAATAGCCCCGGAAATGACTGAAGAAGAGCGCCAGGCACTACTTAAAGAAGAAGCTGATAATGAAGAAGCACGTCTTAATTCTGAGATGAGACAGGCTCAGGATGAGGAATTGTTAAAGCAATATCGCAAGCCGACAGATGTTGATCGAGCCATGAAAACCGCTCTGTCTCAGGTGGATATGGCCATTCAGATCAAACGTAACCATATTCGTGTTGAGCAAAACAGTTTTGATCAGCTTCAGGCCCAGGCAGCCATTAGCGAAAAAGCAGGTCGGGAAGTTGATGCATCGATACTCGAAAAGATGGAGTCTTTCCACCAGAAGATCGACCAATACAATCAAGATATTAATCAGCTCAAAATCCGCAGAGATCAGATTCGTGATGATTTTGTAAAAGATCGCAAACGAATGATCATTCTGTGGGAAATGCGCACCAACGAAACCTGGGTTGAACCGGAGACTGATGAAAAAACGCAGCCTGATACCTGAATCTGTGACTTCTTCAGTGGATGCAGGGCGTAAGAGCTTGCGCACTGCGCTGCTATGGAGTCACGGATTCGGGTGAGAACCAATCCCGATATTACTACCTGCATATTGAACTAATTGGGAAGGGCACAGTCATAAATGGACATTAATTGATGCCCAATCTACTGAAGGTTCTACATGCGTACCCTGCTTTTCTGCTTCCTTATTTTATCTGTTACTGCCGCCCGAGCCGATCTGCTAGCCGGGTGGGAAGGCGTTGATCCTGCCAGCGACACAGTGATTGACCACCAAGTCTGGCAGGAATTTCTGGACAAATACCTGAAACAGGATGATTTTGGTCAAACCTATTTTTCCTATGCTCGGGTCGGTATAAACGAACAAGCCAAACTACAGATCTATATTCATGAGCTTGAAACCATCAATCCGCTGCGCCTGAACGCCAATGAACAAAAAGCCTATTGGATCAATCTCTATAATGCAGCCACTGTCGCCATCGTTCTTGAGGAATACCCAATCAACAGCATTCGGGATATTGGCAGTAAACTGGGAGGGCTGATTCCAGGTGGTCCATGGAAGCGTAAGATAGTCACTGTAAATGATCAGAAGTTGTCACTGGATAATATTGAACATGATATTGTCCGGCCGAAATTCAACGACTATCGCGTCCACTTCGCCTTTAACTGTGCTTCAAAGGGCTGCCCGAACCTTGCAGATACTGCCTACAGCGGTGCAAACATTGATATGCTGCTTAACGAGGCTGCCGTTGCGTTTGTAAACCACCAACGAGGCGTTCGATTCCAGTCCGGGCGATTAACCCTTTCCAAGATATTTCAGTGGTATCAAGCCGATTTTGTTGATGAAGAAGGCCAATTAACCGTTTTTTTAGCTCAACTTGCAGAACCAAAACTCAGAGCAGTGCTCCTGGCGTATCAGGGCGGCATTAACTATGAATATGACTGGGACTTAAATGAAGTAAGGGAGAGCTTATGAAACGGCTTGTGTTGTTGGGAATCATCCTACTGGCAATCGGTGCTTTTTTTCTTTTTGATCTAAACCAATACCTCACTCTGGAACAATTAAAAGCCAGACAAGAAGACCTGGGAGTCTATCGTGATTCCCATCCCGTTCTGGCCTCAGTAATCTACATGCTGATATACATCGGTATCGCCGCATTGTCTTTGCCTGGTGCTACATTAATGACATTGACTGGCGGGGCGATATTTGGTCTGGTCTGGGGCACGGCAGTGGCGGATATTTCAGCCACACTCGGCGCGTCAATTGCTTTTCTCAATTCCCGTTTCCTGTTTGGCAAATGGGTACAGAACAAATTTGGTCAACAGATTGAAACCATTAATCAGGGAATTGATAAAGATGGCGCTTTTTACCTGTTGTCACTCCGTCTGGTGCCTGCGGTACCATTTTTCGTTATTAACGTCGTTATGGGGCTGACTCGACTGCGGTTGTGGACTTTTACCTGGGTCAGTGCCATTGGCATGATTGGTGGAGCTGCGGTCTATGCCAATGCGGGTACTCAGCTTGCCCAGATAAACACCATTTCGGATATCGCGTCTGTGCAATTGTTTATCTCCTTCGCCTTATTGGGCCTGTTCCCGATAAGCGTGCGAAAGCTACTGGAATGGGTAAAAAATCGACGTGCAAAAAATATACTAGAGCCCGACGCTTAGGCTCCAACACCGGCTCGATATCACCAGCCTCCGGGGATATTGCTTTAGCCATATTGCCGAATGCGGAACACTGCTCTGTGATCTTTGGTTCGACCTGTCCCTACCATTGAGTATACTTCCGCTAGGTTTCACGGGGACACACCATGCGACAACTTTGCAACGTTTTTCTCTGCCTTACTCTGGCAATTCTCGGCCTGTCCGCCTGTGGCAACAAGCCCACTGAACTGACGCTGCCGGATAAAACCACGACCAACACAACCAACACCAATTAAGGGCTTTCGATGACAACGGTGCCATTTCAATACAAGAATCAACAACTTTTTGCTGAAGATATCAGCCTCAAGCAGTTGGCAGAGCAGTATGGAACACCGCTCTATGTCTATTCCCGCACAGCGATTGAACAGCAATTCAAGGCTTATCAGAAAGGTCTTGGTGATCATAAGGGTATGATCTGCTACGCCGTCAAAGCCAATTCCAACCTCGGTATCCTTAGCGTACTGGCCAAGTTGGGGGCGGGCTTTGACATTGTCTCTGTTGGCGAGTTGGAGAGAGTCATTGCCGCCGGTGGCGACCCCGCCAAGACAGTCTTTTCCGGTGTCGCCAAAACGGCTGAAGAAATGAAACGCGCCTTGGAGCTGGGAATACACTGCTTCAATATTGAATCGAGTTCCGAACTGGAACGCCTGGACGAGGTTGCCGGCGAAGTTGGCAAACAGGCCCCCATTTCATTACGCGTGAATCCAGACGTTGACGCCAAAACCCACCCGTACATTTCCACCGGGCTTAAGCAAAACAAATTTGGAGTCGACCATCGACTGGCCAAGGATTTCTATCTGCGCGCCGCCAGCCTGCCCAATATTAAAATCATCGGTATGGACTGCCATATTGGCTCTCAGTTACTGGACTCAAAGCCCTTTGAGGATGCTGTTGACCGGTTACTTAAGCTGATTGATGAACTTTCTGCTGAAGGCATTAGCCTGGAGCATGTCGATATGGGTGGCGGTATCGGTGTTAAATATACAGAAACCGATATAGAACCGGATGTGACAGCCTACATTCACCGACTTGTTGAACAGTTAAAAGACCGCAACCTCGGCCTGGTACTGGAGCCGGGTCGCAGTATCGTTGCCAATGCCGGTATTCTCGTTACCAAAGTGGAATACCTGAAGGATAATGGCGAGCATCACTTTGCCATTATCGATGCCGGGATGAACGATCTCATCCGTCCTTCACTCTATCAAGCGTGGATGGACATTAAACCAGTACAACAGAATATTGACGGTAAAACCGCCCACTGGGATATTGTTGGTCCTATTTGTGAAACCGGCGATTTCCTCGGCAAAAACCGGGTTCTAACACTCAACCAGGGTGATCTGCTGGCAGTAATGTCCTCGGGTGCCTATGGCTTTGTCATGTCGTCCAACTATAATAGTCGTGTTCGTCCCGCTGAAGTAATGGTACTGGCCGATCAGGCTAAGGTCGTCCGGCAACGGGAAACGTTAACTGATCTGTGGGCGCTGGAATCCACGGTATAATGAGGTATTGATGCGACTAAAGTTCACCAAAATGCATGGTCTGGGTAACGATTTCATGGTCATCGATGGCGTGACCCAGAACGTTGAGCTGGTCGCAAATGACATAGAACGGTGGGCTGACCGTAACTTCGGTATCGGCTTTGACCAACTTCTACTGGTCGAACCACCGAGCAGACCGGATCGCGATTTTCGTTATCGAATCTTCAATGCCGATGGCAGCGAAGTGGAAAACTGCGGTAATGGAGCGCGCTGTTTTGCCCGCTTTGTCCTTGATCAGAACCTGATTCAAAGCCAGGTTATCCGCGTTGAAACTGGCGGCGGTGACCTTGAACTTCATGTCCGCGATGACGGGCAGGTAACGGTCGACATGGGTCGCCCACGCCTGCGTCCTGACAAAATTCCTTTCCTGGCCAATGAACGAGCCCATCTGTATTCACTTGAAGTCAATGATCAAATGCTCGACATCAGCGCCATCAGCATGGGCAACCCCCACTGCGTCCTGCGTGTTGATAATGTTGATACAACAGATGTTGAGTCGCTCGGGCCAGCCATCGAAAGCCATACCGCGTTCCCACAACGTGTCAACGCCGGATTTATGCAGATTGTCAATCGCAACCAGATTCGACTACGTGTTTTTGAACGAGGAGTCGGTGAAACTATTGCCTGTGGCACGGGCGCCTGTGCGGCGGTTGTCGCCGGTATTATCAATGACTGGCTGGATCACGCGGTTACAGTATCTCTTCCTGGTGGTAATCTGCAGATTCAGTGGAATGGCGAAGGTAATGTCATGATGACCGGACCAGCCACACGGGTTTTCGATGGGGTATTGTCATGACGGAAATGGTCAACTCAGAAGATATATCTGAAGAAGACGTCATTCGCTTCTTACGCCAGTATCCCCGGTTTTTTGAAGATAATCCAAATCTGCTGAAAAAACTGCATCTTAAGCATGACAGCGGTGAAGCTATCTCACTGATTGAACGTCAGAATCTTATTTTACGCAAAGAGAACAGTGAACTGATTGATCGTCTGAATCGTTTTATCGAGGTTGCGCAGCGCAACGATAAATTGTTTATAAACCTGCAAAAACTGGTGATTGATTTAATCAGCTGCAACACACTAAATGATATTGCCAAAACCCTACACTCTACCCTAACGACAAACTTTGCTGTTGATGCAGTTCAGCTTATCCTGAGTCATCGCTTACTGACTGATGGCGATGTCTGGCTTTACTGTGACAAAAGCACATTGAAAGAACACTTCCCGGCGGCAATTGAACATGCTCGCAACGAGTGCGGTATCTTTACTGAGACAACCCGTCAATTATTGTTCCCGGAGCAGAATATTGAGTCCGTTGCTGTGGGAGTAATCACCCATAAAGGCACGCCGGTTGGCATTATCGCATTAGGCAGCGAGGATGCAGCTCACTTCCGGCTGGGTACAGAAACGCTGTTTCTTGGTCATCTTGCCAAGGTGTTGAGTCAACGATTGGAAACCTGTTGACTGTTATTTTCCTTGGTTAACAATACTTGTTGTTTTACCGATATTTGCAGGTTCAGGTTCACCCCAATTTTTGGGAAGCAAATAGGAATCAATGGCTTGCGTACTGCGCCGCTATGAAGTCACGGATTCAGGTATATGCTCGGTTTTCCCGGATCGGCCAGACAAATTCAGCATTACCTCTGCCGAACCACCTGTATTTCTCTAGCCTGGCACAATAGAAACTGTCGATGGTTTTGTCAGTTCAACCGTAACTTTTTCCATCAGGCTCAAACCAACGTGCGCGTCGTAATAGGCCGCTTCGTTAATAAATGCGCCGTAGACGGCATCATCACCATCATAAGTAATGGTTTCACCGCTCAAAGTCATGAAAAACGGATCACCAGGATGAATGGGCTGATAATCCCTGTCCTGTATATTCGGATGCAGCATGGCGGTTAATTCTCCCGCTTCATTTTCAGGCAACTTGACCTTCTTAATAAAACGAAATGCCTCTCGCGATTCAGGCAATTCCGGCCAGTTGTCACTGTTCACCATTTCCAGAAAATCAAGACAGTGCCCTACTGCTTCTTTGGTCTGTAGATAAACGTCGGCACGCAACACCCCTTGCGGGACAGGACCCACTTCGATCAGAAAACCATTAAGACGACCGAGTGAAGTCAAGAAGTTATCTGTCATTCGATCCGCCGGATCAAAAAACAGATGTGAATCTGGCATTTTCTGTTCAACATAAAACGCCATACCAACTAACAATGGATCGTCACTGTTGAAGATCAGTGACATACCCATGTTCGCTGTCGTGGTATGCAAATCGATCACAAAATCAACTCTAGGATCTTCTTTTGGTCCAAGTAACGCATTCAGTGACTTGGCCCGGTTCTGTTCATAACCGCACAGATCATAGTTATTGAGATCATCGACAAAAAACTGCCGGTTCAAGTCCTGGTCGATATAGCGCCGGTTTTGCGCATTAGCTTTTGGATTCGCCAGATGAAGTTCGGTACAAAAAGTGGACCGGGCAACTTCCTCCGGGTGCATACGCCAGTGTTTAAGCAGGTGAACACCCGTCAGTTCGTTACCATGTGTGCCACCTGTAATGGCAACCTGTTTGATTCTTGTCATCACTCGCCCCTTTCGCTCAGGCTTCTTTTACTGCAAAAATATCCGGCGCATTGCGCCAGTATCCTTTGTAATCCATGCCGTAACCAAAGACATAACGGTCTTCACATTGCAGGCCGATATAGTCAGGAATAATATCCCGACGGGCTTTGCGATCGTGTTGCTTGTCGACCAGAACGGCAATATAAATTTCACCAACACCCAACTCTTTACAGTGATCAACAATCGCCCCTAGAGCGTGGCCTTCATGATAAATATCATCACAGATCAGTATGGTACGACCCTGTAAAGGCTGCTGAGGGTAACTTCTCCATTGCAAATCAGCCGCTGTTGTATCGTTACGATAAGGTGTAGCGTGCAAATAAGAGATTTCCAGAGGAAAACCAAGCTTGGTCACCAACTTACCGGTTAACACCATGCCACCATTCATGACTGAAAAAACAATTGGATTCTTCTCTGCCAATTGTTCAGTAATGTCTGCTGCCATCGTATCGATTGCTCGCTCAACCTGAGACTCGCTGAACAAACAATCAGCCGCGGATTTAACAGGTTGAATTTCATCAGGAATCGGGGGGTCATTCTTTTCTCAGTTACGGAATCAACGATTTCGGACTGTATCGGTATTGCCCGACTATCGCAATATCCTTATTCTCCTGTTTCATATCCAAATCTGAGGAACAGGTGATGCGTTTATCCATGATCTGGGCAATGTCGGAAAATCATGTCATTGGACGAAATAACAAACTGCCCTGGCATTTGCCGAATGATCTCAAATACTTCAAACGCCTGACCACTGGCAAACCGGTCATCATGGGGCGCAAGACCCTTGAAAGCATTGGCAAACCGCTGCCAAATCGGATCAACATTGTGGTTACACGTGATGATTCGTTCAACATGGAAGGTATTAAAGTCGTCAGTTCTATCGAATCGGCACTGGAGCTTGCTGATGCACAATGCCAGGCTGCGGCAATAGATGAAGTGATTGTGATGGGTGGTGCCGAAGTATATCGACAATTCCTGCCTTTTGCTGATCGCCTGTACATCACCTTTGTACACGCTCAAATCGATGGTGATGCTTACTTTTCAGACTTCGACCTGACTGAATTTACGGAAATAGCCCGGGAGGATTTTCAGGCTGACGGATCAAATCCTTACGATTATTCATTCTGTGTCTTTGATCGTAACCGGCAAACCAAACAATAAAGGGCTCATTAACGCCCTTTATTACATCAGGCGCGCTTCGCACCTAATGGAGCTTAACTCAGGCCTGAATCCGTGACTCCAGAGTGGATGCAGGGTGTAAGAGCTTGATTTCTATTTGTTTTTCAAAAATTGTAGGTGCACCCATAGGTTCACCCCAATTTTTACCAGCGAAAATCGGGGTTAACGTAGCATCAAAAAACCAGCCAACCAGTGCGGATACCAGCACACCAAAGACGTTGGAAACCGAGCCAACAACCGCCGCACCAATACCGGCCATCTTGCCTAATGGCACCATTGCCAGTGAATTAACATTACCAAACAAGATGCCAATACAGAAAAATATGGCAAAACCCAGAGTCATAAAAGACCACAATGGCGGTACTCCCTGATTCAGTAACGATATGATCATCAATACGCCAGCCAGCACTGACATGCCTGACAGTCCTATCGCTGCAAGTCTCTCAGACCCAAACTGTACCACCAAAGCACTATTAGCCAATGACGCCAACCCAAGACCAAACGCTAATGCGGCAAAATAGAAAGGGAATTGATCACCAACCTGATAGATATCCTGGAAGATCGATTGCGAGGAAACAATATAAGACAATAAACTGCCAAAACCCAAGCCACTGATAATCGAGAAAACCATTACCCGTCGATGAGAAAGCGATATATAGGCTGCCTGTATAATGCCAGACAATCGGAATGGTCTGCGAGTTCTGTCAGTCAATGTCTCGGGTTGCCGTATCGCGAGCCAAAAAGCGGCAAAGACGGACATCACGATAAACAGTGCAAAAATAGCTCTCCAACTGACAAACGTGATAATGGCCTGGCCGACCATAGGTGCCATCATCGGTACAATAATAAAAATCATCATAACGAAGGACATAACCCGCGCCATTCGATCACCCACATACTGGTCACGTACCAATGCCATGGTGGCAATACGCGGACCGGATACACCAAACCCCTGAATTAATCGGCCAATAAGCAGCACCGGTAAAGTTGTCGCCATCATGGAGATGACAGCACCAAGACAAAATAAGGCGATGCCGGAAATAATGCCGAATTTACGACCAAAGGCATCCGAAACCGGACCAAACAGAAGCTGACCAAACGCCATACCAAAAATAACTGATGTCACAACCCATTGGGTATGACGGTAATCACTGACATTCAGATCTTCAGCGATGCTGGGCAATGCCGGTAGCATGGCATCAATCGCCAGCGCCGTCAGCGATGTCATGAGGGCGATAAGCGCAATGAATTCAGGTAAAGACGGATTTTGCCGGGTTGACGGTACAGATTGACTGCTCATTGGTTTCCTAAAGTTGAACCTGAATCGGTAACTCCATCGCGGCGCAGTGCACAAGCCATTGATTCTTCTTTGCTTTCCAAAAATTGGGGGAACCTATGGGTGACCTACAATTTTTGAAAAACAAATAGAAATCAAGCTCTTACACCCTGCATCCACTCTGGAGTCACGGATTCAGGTTGAAATAAAAACAGAAATTTACCACTCACTTTCAAATTTTGATGCGAGCAATAAACAGTATTCCAAAACACTAAAAACAAAACGATCAGGCCTGTCTATCATGACTAAGCCCGATTTTCGAAAATCAGCAAGGTTTGAGTTGATCTATCGTTGTATCAGTTACGTTTAACCTGAATCCGTGACTCCATAGCGGATGCAGGTTTAACAAAAAAGACCCTGAGATTGTCAACGTCAGTACTGTTTCGATAGAGACTGCGCAGAATGATTTAAACCCTGAATCCGTGACTCCATAGCGGCGCAGTCCGCAAGCCATTGATTCCTCTTTGTTTCCCCAAAATTTGGGGGAACCTACGAGTGCACCTGCAATTTTTGAAAAACAAAGAGGAATCAAGCTCTTACACCCAGCATCCACTCTGAAGTCACGGATTCAGGTTAAACGAAACGCGAGTTTAACACAGCTGTTATACAGGTTTTATCCAGAAAACATGAACAAACTATTCAGTTTTCTTGGCTATTACCTGAAAACCCCTACTGCCACACTGTTGGCAGCAGGACTCCCTTATTCTAATATTTCCAAATGACAGGCTACGACCTGAAAATTGATTAACAGTCCGAAAAACCTTTCAGCCAATACCGAAAGGAAATGGACGCGTAAAATGAAGGAGAACATCCCATGATCACACTTTATCAAACAGCCCCTGCCTTTGGCTTGCTGAATGCCAGTCCGTTTTGTATGAAACTGGAAGCTTTTCTACGCTGGCAGAATATTCCGTATACCACGACATTCGCCCTGCCAGATCAGGGGCCTTCCCAACAGATCCCCTTCATCGACTATCAAGGACAGAAACTGGGCGATTCAAATGCCATTATTTATCAGTTGATTGAGGACATGAATCTGGATACCGGAAGCCAGCTTGACTGGAGCTATGGTGTTGCCTTTCAACGCGTTGTTGAGGATCACCTCTACTGGATCATGGTTTATTTTCGCTGGATGGATGATGAAATCTGGCCCGCACTGCGCGAAACTTTCTTTGCCATAGTTCCCGAACCACAGCGCGAAGCTATTGCTGAACAAGCCAGGGAGTACATGAAACAGAAGCTTCATCTACAGGGCATCAGCCGACTGCCGGAAGAGATGATGAAAGCAGCAGCCAATGCCGACTTAAAAGCGCTGAGTTCACATCTGTCACAACAGCCGTTTATCTGCGGTCATGAAATGAGTCACTTTGATCTGGCGGTTTGGGCCATGCTGAGTCAGCTAATTTCCAGCAGTCTGGTTATTCAGTTGACACCACTCGCGCAGCAATACCCCGTGCTTCAAACCTATATAGACCGTGTTAGTGAAGTGATTAGCCAAGGCACTAAAACGCTCTGATCTACAGTCTTCAGCCACGCATTTCCAGTGATAAGGCTACGGTCTATTAACCCTAACCGTTCATCTGTTGCGCTTTAAAATCAGCCAGGGTTTTCCCTGGCTCGTCTGAATAGGTTTCTTTAAGAATGGCTATTGATTCAATACGATCGATACGAAAGGCACGAAAATCCTGACGATGCTCACACCAGGAAGCGACAGTCCAAACCTGCCCCCAAAATGCCAAAGCTAAAGGCCAGATTGTTCGTCGCGAAGCAGCCCCCTGCTGGTCCAAGTAGCTCAATCGGATTTTTTGCTTTACTTCAATGGCTTTGCGAATACAGCCAACATTTTCCAGTATCGATTGTTCGACAATGAGTTTTGGGGTATGCAGTTGGGATTGATACAACAGATGCTGATGGCTTTTAGGAATGACGGCCTCAACCTTATCCAGCAACTGCTGCGAGGCATCCGCAAGAAAAGGATCGGCGATCGCTTTAACCAGTTTTGAACCGAGCGATAACGCCAATAATTCTTCTTCAGAAAGCTGAATCGGCGGCATGTTAAAGCTGTCATCGATCCAATAGCCTTTGCCAGCCTGACTGATGACCGGCACGCCTGCCAGTGAAAGATCATTGATATAGCGGTAAACAGTCCGAATGGAGATATTAAGGCGATCAGAAAGATATTTCGCAGTCGTATGGTCACGACTGCGGATAATTTGAGTCATCTGAAACAGCAGTTCCGTCCGACTCATGGATTAAACTTTACGTTCCCAAACATCCTTTAAACCGATGGTCTTATTAAAAACCAGATGGTTTTCCGAGTGCTCATAGCGATCGGCAACAAAATAACCTTCGCGTTCAAACTGAAAACCCTGTTCGGGCGATGCCATCTTCAGGCTCGGCTCAACCACACAACCGGTAATAACCTCCAACGAATCCGGATTAATGTGATCCATGAAATCATTATCGCCTTTATCCGGCGTCTCATGATTAAACAATCGATCGTAAACACGAATAGTGGCAGGCACGCCATGCTTTACCGATACCCATTGAATAACACCACGCGGCTTGGCACCTTCCACATTCTCACCGACAGAGCCTTCTACAACCGTTGCCTGAATTTCAGTGATGTTACCAGCGACATCCTTGCTGAAACCTTCCGCTTTAATGATGTAAGCGCCACGCAGGCGAACGTAGTCACCCGGCACCAAACGCTTGAACTTTTTCCGTGACAGGGAACTGTCTTCATTAAAGTCATCCTGATCGATATAAATTTCCCGGCTGAAAGGAATCGCTCGCTCGCCCAGTTCTGCTTTCTGAGGATGAAGTGGTTGTATCATGGTTTCCTCATGATCCTCAGGCAGATTGCTCAGCACCACTTTCAGTGGCTTCAGCACGGCCATGGCACGCGGTGCATTTTCGTTCAGGTCATCACGAATGGCGGCATCAAGCATCCCTAGGTCAACGGTCGTACCAACAGCACGAGAGATACCGGACATATCAATAAATTTCCGAATCGACGCTGGTGTAACACCGCGACGACGCATACCGGCAATCGTCGGCATCCGTGGATCATCCCAACCGGCAACAACACTTTCATCAACCAGTTTTTTCAGTTTGCGTTTACTGGTGACGGTGTAATTCACGTTTAGACGCGCAAACTCAATCTGCCGTGGCTGATTTGGCACTGGCAGGTTCTCGATAAACCAGTTGTACAATGGCCGATGGTCTTCGAATTCCAATGAGCACAATGAATGGGTCACGCCTTCGATGGCGTCACCCTGGCCATGGGCAAAGTCATAGCTTGGGTAAATACACCATTTATCACCGGTCTGATGGTGATGCGCGCGACGGATGCGATATAGAATCGGGTCACGCAGATTGATATTCGGCGAACTCATATCAATCTTCGCACGCAATGAACAGGCACCATCGGCGAAGTCTCCGTTTTTCATCTTGGCAAACAGTTCAAGGTTCTCTTCGATGGTACGATTGCGATTCGGGCTTGCTTTACCCGGCTCTGTCAACGAGCCGCGATATTCACGCATCTGCTCAGCATTCAAATCACAGACATAGGCTTTGCCGCCTTTAATCAGATGCAGGGCATATTCATAAAGCGTATCGAAGTAATTGGAGGTGTATTTAACATCGCCATTCCAGTCAAACCCCAACCAGCGAATATCTTCTTCGATGGCATCAATATACGCCTGCTCTTCTTTTTCCGGGTTAGTGTCATCGAAGCGCAGGTTCGTCTGGCCCTGGAATTCCTGCGCGAGTCCGAAGTTGACACAGATGGCTTTGGCATGGCCAATGTGAAGATAGCCGTTAGGCTCAGGAGGGAAGCGCGTCACGATGGTGTCGTGCTTGCCGGACTTCAGATCATCACTGATGATCGTTCGCAAAAAGTTAGACGCAGTTTCTGTCATTGAATCGTTCTCTTAATTTCCAGAGCATAGGAGTTTGGGATTATAACGATTCGAAGGGGGTTAAACAGGGGAGGAATAAAAAATATACGTAGCTCAGAAAAGGGGCTGCCCAAAAGGCAGAACAGGTGCCGGAGCACCTGCTTTCACATCTATTCCGTGATTAGGCTCTGCGACGACGGCGCAACCGCACCAACGACAGCAGACCCACTCCCAACAGCACTGCGCTACCTGGCTCAGAAACAGGAGACGCCAGTTCAATGGCTGCCAGTGAGAAATCCGAAAAAACTGGATTATTGAAGTACGATGAAGCGCCAAAGGTCACCGAAGAGACACCAGTAAAGATATGAGGCGAACTCAACTGCTTAGCATTGCCAATGGTGGCGGTTAAGAAGCCGGTGCGATCATCTAGGGCCGTGCCTTCCCAGATACCCAAATTGTGATCACCACTGGCATAATAAGAAATCACTAACGCCTCTTCTGGATAAGGGTCAGACTGTTCCTTGGCGAACAGATCCAGCAACGTGATTGATGAAATATTCACTGCATGTGAGAAATCAACAGACAAATATTCATTGTTTGCGGTTACTTCATCATCATCGATACCTATGCCATCCGTCTCACAGTCAAGACCTGCGCCACCATAGCTCCCACAGTTATTTCCGTTGTAAGGAGTGGAGGTCAGCGTTCCATACCCCTTAGAACCGTAGGCAGTTAGGGTAACATCCAAATCATCATAAGAGACCGTCTTGGTATGACCAGAAACAGACCACTGGTCAGCATCCGTAAAATCAATCACTAATGCTTGAGCCGACCCTGCTATAAGACCGGCAGTTAATAAAATTGCTTTCGAAAGGTTATACATTAAAAGTTCCTTGGTGCTACTACTAAAAAACACACATTCCATATACAAATATCATACCAATTTAGAAATCAGCAAAAACACTACAGTTTCTATCTGATGCGCCTCAAAGGCATATACAAAATGTAAAAAATGCCGACATTAACAGTGTTAGACCTGCCGGATAAAAACACAGTCAAAAGGACCGTATCTTGGAGTAAGTCACTGTTTATTAAGGCTAGTACCGTTTCTCAATGAATTTAACAGGTTGATCTGATCTGTTTTTATTGCCCGGTGAAGCCAGCCCTACCTAATATCCCAGGGTTACCGGAACCAGATAAGCAATCAGCCTGCAAAGGTGGCTTCGGTTCACCGGGCAGAGCAGGTTGATGTTTGGAGTTCAACCCGTCATTTCCTCTGTGAAACGGCACAAGGAGGATCTTATTGATCGGCAGCAATGCCGCTAACCCGGAAAAATTCGAACTGAACGACAGATCAAACAGGGTTTTCGCACGGACTCCTGTCTTTTTTTGTGCCGAGATATTCGCATTGTCTGCGGCTCTTCTACGACGGCCAGATTATGCAATGACTGATTGCGTAATTTCACTTCGCAAATCCGTCACAAAGCTACCGAATTCAAACAAGTGTGTTTAAAATGCCGCTCTCTTTTTCCTGCGCTGCCCAAGGTCTTTCGAATGAACAGCTCGACCAGTCAATCAAGAAAATATGTTATTGTCAGTAATATCTCCGATAATCCATTCGCTATTGATATTGCTTACGCCCTCGGACAACACGATGATATTGCTGACATCATCAGCATGAAGCAGTTCATGAATTCCGAATTCTGTCCGCGCTTTATTTCTGATGAAAATAGCATGGATAACATTGGTAACAGCCTGGAAGGTAAAGTCGTTATTATCGTCAGCACCAGTAGCCATGTGCGTAGTCGGCAGGAACTGGCAATGAAGAACTTTATCATTGCGCGGTCCGCTAAAGAAAACGGTGCCGTTCGCGTTGTTCTAATTGAACCGGATCTGTTTTATTCAGCACAGGATCGCGGTGCACGCCCGGATCTTGGAGAAACAGCCTTCGAGCGTGATCAGAAAGATATCAAAAAGTTTGATGGTCAGCCCTTCACCGCGAAACTCTATGCTCAACTACTCAAAGTTTCCGGCGTAGACACCGTACTGACTATCCATAACCATTCCTACTCGGTCCAGCGGATATTCAGCGAAGTTTTTGATAACGACTTTCACAACCTGATCCCGTACGAAATCTATGCGCATTATCTATTGAACTCTAATATCGTCAAATACGGCCAGGACGGTGAAGGCTTGGTACTGTGCGCACCAGACAAGGGTGCCAGAGATTTTGTGAAGGAAATGTTTAATACGCTTAAACTGCCAAAAGCCAAGTTCATCATGCTCGACAAAGAGCGTACCGCCGAGCGCAAAGTGGAAATTACCTTACATAAAGAAAGTGAACACACCTTTGAAGGTTTGGATCATTCCAGCGTCGTCTTGTTTGATGACATGGTTCGCACAGGTTCAACGGTAGTGAAATCCTGCCAATTTCTACAGCAGATAAAACCCGAACAGATGGTTTTTGCAGTCAGCCATTTTTACGCCAGCGACGAAGGGCGCGAACGGATGGCTCACCCTGCAATCGGAGAAATTCTGACACTAAATCCATTGCCGACCATTCTGAACCGTGATGAACAGGGTCGGCGACGAAAAATAATGGTCGTGCTTAAAGTTGAAAAATGGCTGGCTCAGGAACTCTGTCATATTCTTGGTCTGCCGCATGACAAAGAACAAAACCCGTACAAGATTGATATGTCATCAAAGAATCCTCGCTTTAAGCGAAAGATCTGGCACAGCGATGAGCTGGCGGATTTGAAAGAGAAATGACATAAACGGCCCTTCACGGGCCGTTTTTTGATCAACAAACTTATTTCTGTTTCTTACGACCCAACAAGGTTTTAAAGAGACCACTAACGACAACGGCAATTATCACAAAGAATTTTTTGAACAACAGCAAACCGGCAGCAATCAATCCGGTTTTCGCCAATACTTTTCCTGCAATCAGGCCACCAATGCCGTAGGCAGCAATACGGTCGAGATTGGGGTTAAACTCTGCGTAGGTATTTCCTTTGGTAAAAGAAGGGATTTTTAGAATGTCATCCAATGCTCCGTTGACCTGATCAAGCTGATCCATACCAGCAATGGCATTCAACTCCAATACGCCTTCGCGACCCAGCACCCGTATTTTATAATTCAGGGTATTACTCTCGCTGTCACCAAAGTGATACTCCTGTGCCCAGTGCAGCTTTTTGCCTTGTGAATCGTAATACGGTTGCTCAGCCCAACCGATAAATTCGATAGCCTCATAACTATGTTCCAGACGATATTCGTTTTCGGCTTCAGTATCCTTACGAATCTGTTTTTGCAGATCATCATAATCAATTTTTGCAGCGTCTTTATCTGAGACATGGCCATCATCACTGTACTCAATAATCATGCCCCAGCTCTGACCACTCAATGGATGATGATCTGCCGGAAATAACATACCCAAGGGTAATTCATCACCTGGTATGTTACCCCAGGCATCAACCAGAACTTTCCCGGAATCTTCTGGCGACAGATAGTAATAAGCTTCAGGAACCTGCAGTTGAACTTTGCCGCCTGGCAATTCAATCAGACCATCCTGGTAATTCAGCTCGTGCAAAAATGACTGAGCCCAACGGTAATAGTCCTGCTCATCCTGATCATAAAGAGCCAGCTCGTCTTCGGAATAATTGGGTAACTCCGGCTGTCCAGCAAAAGAGACGGATGCAACCAAAGCCAGGGTCAATGCAGATGAATGAATCAGATATCTCATCTTATATCCTTGTATAGTCAAAAAATAACCTGAATCCGTGATTTCATAGTGGCTGCAGTGCGTGCGCCGTTATGGAATCACGCGCAAGCCATTATTCCTCTTTGCTTCCCAAAAATTAGGGTGAACCTATGGGTGCACCTGAAATTTTTGAAAAACAAATAGAAATCAAGCTCTTACACCCTGCATCCACTATAGAATCACGGATTCAGGTTTAGGTTTATTCTGCGTCTTTAAGCAGCTGTGTCATTTTTGCAGCGGCTTCATCACTACCCAAATCGCGCTGCCATTCAATGTACTTGGAACAGAAAGCCGCAACTTCAGCAGTGCCATTCAAGGCTTTAAGATCAGCAGCAGAACGCACACCAAAACCGATAGCCAATGGTAAGTCGGTATGCCTGCGAATGCGAGCGACATAGGCCCCAAACTCTTCGCCCCATTGCGTTTGCTTGCCAGTCACGCCCATACGGGAGACAACATAAACCATACCCCGGGCCGACCGTGCGATACGCTCAACCCGTTCCTCGCTGGTATTTGGCGTTACCATCAGAATCGGGGCAAGATTCAATTCATCGAGCAACGGTATCAGAGGTTCATATTGTTCGACGGGCATATCTGGAATGATCATTCCTTTGAACCCTGCGGCGGCGGCATCACGGAATAACCGCTCCAGGCCATAGCGATACAGCGGATTCAAATAGCTCATCAGGATAAATGAAACATCTGGATGCTTAGCGCTGACCTTTTTGCACAGAACCAATGTTGCCTTCACGGAACCGCCCTGCTTGAGCCCTTCATAACAGGCATTCACCAACGTATGCCCATCAGCAACCGGATCACTAAAAGGCACCTGCAGTTCGATCAGTTTGACTCCCGCTTCAACAAGTCCTGCGATGGCGTTTTCATTCTCATCCAGGTTTGGAAAGCCGACAACCGCGTGGGACATCACCTGAAGTTTGGCATTTTGTTTTGGAAACATCAGTTGTCCTCCTGACCAGCAGCATTTAACTCTTGAGCACGCTCTAGCTCTCGTGTCAGGAATTCGGTCCATTCCGGCTGAGGAAAGGCACGTGCAATATTAAAAATATCTTTATCACCACGTCCACTCAGGTTGATGACCAGATTCTGATCCGGGCGCATTTGCCGGGCTCGTTTAAAGCCACCAGCGAGGCCATGGGAACTTTCCAGAGCAGGAATAATACCTTCTGTTTTCATCAGCAGTTTAAAGGCATCGGTCACTTCGCTGTCGGTAGCACTTTCCGGAATGACTCGACCGGTCTGCGACAGATGCGCAAGGATTGGTGAGACACCAACGTAGTCAAGCCCGGCGGCGATTGAGTGAGTGTCACCCAGTTGACCGTCTTCATTTTGCAAGAACAGAGTTTTATAGCCCTGAGCAATACCCGGCTCGCCAGTATTGGGTAGCAGACGAATGGAGTGTTCCCCATCCTTCAAACTAATACCACCGGCTTCAACGCCAACCAATGCGACATCCTTATCATCAAGAAACGCCGCAAAGGCACCCATGGCATTGGAGCCACCACCAACACAGGCAACCACTTCATCCGGCAAACGACCCATCTGTTGCAGGGCCTGCTGTTTCATTTCCTGGGAAATCACACTCTGGAAATAAGACACAAGTTCTGGGAATGGCGCCGGACCACAAGCGGTGCCAAGCACATAGTGCGTCGTTTCAACACTGGCGGCCCAGTCACGCAACGCTTCATCAAGCGCTTCTTTCAGAGTACGGGCACCGGTTTCAACGCCAACGACGTCAGCACCGAGCTGACGCATCCAAAACACGTTGGAGTACTGACGTTCAATATCGTCCGCACCCATGTATATAGTTGCCTCAAGACCAAGGCGTGCCGCCATGATCGCCGTCGCTAAACCATGCTGGCCTGCACCGGTTTCTGCAATAACCCGCTTCTTGCCCATACGCTGCACCAACAGCCCCTGACCGAGCACATTATTTACCTTGTGCGCGCCGGAATGATTGAGGTCTTCGCGCTTCAGCCAGATCTGCGCACCGCCCAGTTCTTTTGATAGACGACGCAACGGCGTTAATGGCGTTGGTCGGCCGCTGAACTCCTGGGTCAGCGTCAGATATTCCTGCCAGAATGACGGATCATCCCGCAGCTCATTAAACATGGTTTCTAATTCGATTAACGCGGGTAATAGAATTTCCGGAACATAACGACCACCAAACTCGCCGAAGTATCCGTTTTCACTGCGGATCATAGTTCTTCCTCATCTGGCCTGTTTAACTCCTTCCTGAAGGGGTAGAATCAAACGTGACTTTAACTAAACGGTTTAGTATAGTTTGCGACAGTTAATTTTCGAAGGCAAGCAGTTTTTATGGCCCAACGTTCAAAGAAAGATCAAATTGCAGAAGCCGCCCTGCCACTGTTTCTGGAGCATGGCGTCAAAGGAACTTCAATCGATATGGTGGTTAAAAGTGCCCGTGTTTCCAAACCGACGGTCTACAATCACTTTCCTGATAAGGCAAATCTGTTCTATCACACATTAGCGTTATGGCTGACAGGGCAACCCGAACCAGGGTTTAAGGCACGCTCTGAAAAAGGGCTGCTCAGCGAGCTGGCTAAAACCTGGCTCAATCAGGATGCGTTGCGGTTTTACGGCTTGCTGATGGGTGAAGGCTTTCGCGTGCCGGATGCGAAACAGAAATTTTCACAAAGCTATGATTTACTGTGGCGCAATTCGTTAACCCGATGGGCGGAACAGTACGATTTGGATCAGGAAACGCTCAGTAATCAGGTAAATTCCATTATTATTCAGGCGTTACTTTGACGGTATTGTACCGCGCCATGCCTGACTGCCGGTCTGGCTGATAGTGGGTTTGATTTTAAAGATCTTCACTCCAGAAAAACTCTCTATTCAAGCTCGTGTTAAAGGAAATCAAGAAAACTCTCCACTATCAGATTACTACGCCGACCTTTTCGAGTGGCAATGGCTAATTTAGAATCGAAGAATAGCTGCTCAGGGCATAGAGACTTCATCTTTCCCCGATCCACCCAGTTTGCGGCATAGTGATCGGGCAAAAAACCGATATAGCGGCCGGTTAAAATCAAAAAAGCAATGCCTTCCCGGTCTGAAGCCGTGGCGGTGCAATTCAGCCGTTGATGTAAAGCCATGGCTTCAGCGGTCATTCGGTAGCTGGGGATCACCGCATCGGTGACTTTCAGTTGTTCATCATCCGGTTCTGGCTGCTCAAACAGCGAATGTTCATGACTGCAATAAAGGTGAGCACTCTCCTGATAAAGCTGACTGTATTCAAGGCCCGAGAGCATATTGTTCATCGGGATAACGCCCACATGCAGGCGGCCGTCAATTAATCCGCGTTCAATTTCGCCCGGTGTGCTCATACTGATATTGATGCGCACATCACTGCTTTTCCCACACAATTGTTTCAGTGCATGGGTAACACGCATTTGTGGCATCGTCACCAGATTATTAACGATGCCGATATTGAGATCGCCCTTCAGTGCCTGATTGATCTGGTTCACTTCTGTGCGAAAATTTTCCACCGCCGCCAACAGAATATCAGCGGCTCTGAGCACATCGCGCCCTTCATCAGTTAATGCGAAACCAGCTCGGCCACGCTGGCATAATCGCATCCCCAGGCGCTTTTCCAAATCGCTCATTTGCAGGCTGACGGCAGAACGGGTAATGCCTAAAGCACTTTCGGCGGCTGAAAAGCTACCGCATTCGGCGACGGTTTTAAAAAGGCGTAACAGGCGAAGGTCATAGTCGCTGACCTGGCCTAAGGGGTTCTTTGCTTTCACTTTTGCGATAATCAACCTGAAGACGTTTGGTTTCTATTTAACTTATCTTTCGGCCTGCAAGCAATGAAGGAGTTTGACTAAGACCTGAATCCGTGACTTCAAAGTGGATGCAGGGTGTAAGAACTTGATTTCTATTTGTTTTTCAAAAATTGCAGGTGCACCCATAGGTTCACCCCAATTTTTGGAACGCAAAAAGGAATCAATGGCTTGCGCTCTGCGCCGCGATGGAGTTGCGGATTCAGGTTAGAGAAAATACCAGGCCGAGACACTAAGAACGGTCTGGTATTTTAAAAAAGGAATCAGCGATTCATACGTTCGTCGATCAGCACATCAACGACGGATGGATCGGCCAATGTTGAGGTATCGCCAAGACTTTCAAACTCGTTAGCGGCGATCTTACGCAGGATACGACGCATGATCTTGCCAGAGCGGGTTTTTGGCAGGCCGTCAGACCACTGAATCAGATCTGGTGTGGCGATTGGACCAATCTCTTTGCGTAGCCACTGTTTCAGTTCATTGGTCAAATCATCATCCGGGTAAATACCAGCCATTGGGCTGACATAGACATAGATACCCTGACCTTTGATATCGTGCGGATAACCAACAACTGCCGCTTCAGACACTGCAGGGTGAGCCACCAGTGCGCTTTCTATTTCAGCCGTACCCAGACGGTGACCAGAGACATTCAATACATCATCAACACGGCCGGTAATCCAGTAGTAGCCGTCCTCATCGCGGCGAGCGCCGTCACCAGTGAAATAGGTGCCTGGGTAGGTACTGAAATAGGTCTGGATAAAGCGTTCATGATCACCAAAGACAGAGCGCATTTGGCCTGGCCAGCTATCCAGCAATACCAGGTTGCCCTCGACAGCACCTTCCAGTTCGCGGCCAGAGTTATCGACCAGCGCAGGCTGGACACCGAAGAATGGACGAGTTGCGGAACCCGGTTTCATCGCAGTCGCGCCAGGTAGCGGAGTAATCAGAATGCCGCCGGTTTCGGTTTGCCACCAGGTATCCACAATCGGGCATTGTTCATGACCAAATGCCTTGTAATACCAATCCCAGGCTTCAGGATTGATCGGCTCACCCACTGAGCCGAGTAAACGTAGCGAAGATAAATCAGTCCCCTGTGTTGCCTTATCACCGGTTGCCATTAACGAACGAATGGCGGTTGGCGCGGTATAGAGCACATTCACTTTGTGGGTATCAACCACTTGTGCAAAACGATCCGGACCAGGATAGGTCGGCACGCCTTCAAACATCAGCGTAATGGCGCCATTGGCAAGCGGACCATAGACGATATAACTATGGCCTGTCACCCAGCCGACATCGGCGGTACACCAATATACGTCGCCATCCTGATAATCGAACACATACTCATGAGTCATCGCGGCGTACACCAGATAGCCACCAGTGGTATGCAACACCCCTTTGGGTTTACCGGTTGAACCGGAGGTATAGAGAATAAACAGAGGGTCTTCTGCTTCCATGGGTTCGCATGGGCATTCAGACTCCACCAGATCGAACTTATCGTGATACCAGATATCACGACCATCCTTCCAGCCAACCTTATTCCCTGTGCGCTGTACTACCAGTACATGGCTGACAGTTGCGGCTCCTTCTTGTTCCAACGCCTTGTCGACATTAGCTTTCAATGGAATGGCTTTTCCGCCGCGAACCCCTTCATCGGAGGTAATCACCAGATTGGATTTGCAGTCTTCAATACGGCCAGCCAGCGCTTCCGGTGAAAAACCACCGAATACCACCGAATGAACAGCACCGATACGGGCACAGGCCAGCATGGCGTAGGCCGCTTCCGGGATCATCGGCATATAGATGGTAATACGATCACCCTTTTTCGCGCCCAGCGATTTCAATACATTCGCCATTCGACTGACATTGGCATGCAGCTCACGGTAGGTGATATTTTTATGATCATCAGGCTCATCGCCTTCGAAAATAATGGCCGTCTGGTCAGCTCGCGTCTCCAGATGGCGGTCGATACAGTTGTAGGCAACATTCAACATGCCATCGGCATACCAGCGGATACGGTGATTGGTTTTGTCGTAACTGACATCCTTTACCTCGGTATAGGGCTTGATCCAGTCAAGACGCTGGCCCTGCTCACCCCAGAAACCTTCGCTGTCACTGACTGAGCGCTGGTACATCTCTAAATACTGTTCGTTATTGATTTTGGCTCGTTTTGCCGCTGCGGAAGGAACGGGATAAAGATTTGCACTCATTATTGCCACCTGTTGTTTTTGTTTTGAATTGCTACTGCCATTTTGGTTTTTTGGAGGAGGAAAGGGCAATGCGACATTAGTCATAGGGGATTGGAAGCTTGTAATACTTTAGTACCAGTACTGTTCCTCAATGAAATGGATGTGTTTTGATTCAGGTTATTTTGCAGATGAATGTTCTTTGTTTTTGCTGATATACAAACAAAAAACCACATGGGTTTTAGCCATGTGGTTTAAAAATAGTAAACAAGAATTAGTAAACGTAGACAGCGCCAGAGCTAAGCTCTGAATTATCATCCTGATCGCCACCAATACCTGTTGCTGAGCTATCTTCATCAACAGCTCCGACAGCCAGAGTACTACCATCTGCAGATAAACTCAGGCTCACACCAAAATGATCTTGTGATTCGGTATTACTGGCCTTAATGTATTTTTGCTGATTCCATACGCCACTTTCAATCTTATATAGATAAACAGCACCTGAGTCACCTGCTGTATTATCCTCTTGATCACCACCAAGACCCTTAGCCGAGCTATCCTCGCTATATGCCCCTACGGCCAACGTTATCCCATCGGCCGAAAGACTTATGCTACTACCCAAATAGTCAGTCTTGCCAGTACCACTGGCTGTGATAATTTCAACGCCTGGTCCCCATGCGCCACCTATTCGCTTGAATAATTTGATCGAACCGGGCTTCACAGATCCAGAATGTGTGCCATCTAGTCCTACAATTAAAGTATCACCATCATCAGATAGAGCTAAATTAGGGCCATGTCCATACTTATTATCAGCAATATCATTATAAATACTCAAAGAACGACCAGACCAAGCGGTTGATGTGCGAGCCGCTGCTTGCACATAGGTGCTACCAGAACCGCCAAAGACTAGAGTTTCCCCATCTCCGGAAATCGCAACGGCGTAGTTCCCGCCAGGAATAGACTTCCAGAAATAATGTTGAGTCCACACATCAGCAGATCGCTCATACACATATACGCGGCCACTAGCTCCAACAACCAAGACATTGCCATCTGATGATATATCCAAACTCAGGCCAAAGTATCTTCGAGAATTGTCATTGTCTGAGGCTTTTAAATAGGCTTGCTGTGTCCAATCACCACCGTCATCTCTTACAAAAATGTAAACTGCACCAGAAGAGGGATTAGAATTATCGGTTTGATCACCATTAATCTCTATGGCATTACTACCTTCACTATGGGCTCCGACAGCCAATGTATTGCCGTCCGCAGAAAGGCTGACGCTATCACCAAAAGAGTCGCCATATTCAGCATTACTAGCTTTCACATAAGCCTGTTGTATCCACTTACCAACATCATCACGAACAAAAATATATACTGCCCCCGAACTTGCGGCACGGTCATTATCTTTTCCATTTATTCCTGCCGAATCGCCATCTTCACCCCGTGCTCCAACCGCCATAGTATTGCCATCAGCAGACAACGCCACGCTTACACCTAATACATCACCACCTTCACCATTAGCCGCTTTTATATAACCAATAAGCGAAACGGTATCTAAACCATCTAAAGGCAATGTTTCACTATCAATTACAGCGCCAGCCTTATTTCGAAGCTCCAGTAAATAGCTGCCATTAGCAAAGTTATAACCCAGTATGTCTGTTTTCACTTCAATGCCAGTGCCAGAGACAGAAATATGTTCAGCACCTGCAACGTCCGTATAGCCAGAACTGCCATCTGGATTCACCAGCAAGCTTAAATAAGTGCCTTCTTGTGATGTATCAACTGACCAGGAAATTTTGACAAAGCCTGGATTCGTACCTTCGGATATCATCACATTTTCAAGCTGACTGAATGTTAAACTGACGCTCGCAGTCGCGGTACTACCACCACCATTGTCGGTAATTTGGTAGGTAAACGCGTCCGTACCGGTAACGCCATTATTTGGTGTATAGCGCAATGTATCATCAGAAACACTTTCAGTACCTTTATCGTCAACAGCAATACTTCCTTTTGCTGGCATACTAACAATTGAAATTGCACGCGCACCATCAGCACCGAAATCATCATTCGTTAATACATCAAGTTCACTAGACTGGCTGCTCGTTATTGAATAGCTATCGTTAACAGCAACAGGTTTACTATTGTCAAATGATTCATCAGGATTTTTTGGAAACGCATCCTGATCATCATTGACACCATCGTTGTCGAAATCTTCCGGATAAGTATCTGCATTATCGCCAATACCATCGCCATCCGTATCGGCAATTTCTGTGGCATCTCTTGGGAAAGCGTCCTGATTATTTGGCGTATTGTCACCATCAATATCACCATCGGAAATATCAGGGATGCCGTCGTTATCCATATCAGTAGGGGCATCATCAAAATTTAACGGGTCGGTACCTGCATCAATTTCAACAACATCGGGATAGCCATCACCATCGTCATCTGTATCACGGTTGTTACCTATACCATCGACATCGGTATCAACAGATTCACTGGCATCATCAGGAAAAACATCGCTATTATCGCCAACCCCATCGCCATCACTGTCAACTGTTTCGGTTTTATCGTTAGGAAATGCATCGTGGAAATCATCCACGTTATCACCATCCGCATCCAAAACCTTCAATTGCAGTTCTTTGCTGTCAATTAGCATTTCATCAGAACTGTGCAATTCCAGCATATAGCTGCCGCTGGCAAGATCATAATTGGTCAACAGGTTATCGAGTTCAAAATCGTTTCCGTCAGTAGCAATCTTCTCTGCGCCGACAACCTCGACATACTCAGATTGACCATCGGCCTTTACTAACAGGGTAAAATACGAGTCAGCCACTGTTGCATTTAAGCCAAAATCAACCTGAACTTTTCCTGCCTCAGTGAATGAAAGAGTCACATTTGTTAGTTTGGAAATAGTAATATTAACGGTGGCTTCTGCTTCGCTACGACCACCCCCATCGACGATTTTATAAGTAAAAGAGTCAGCACCCGTCATTCCTTCGAGTGGAATATATTGGAGCGTATCGTCGGTGACTTTGTCGGTACCCTGATCATTGATAGCCAGTTTACCCAGAGAGGGTTCGATAACGACCGACCAGGAAAGTGCGCCATCCAGGCCAAAGTCATCATTAGCGAGAATATTAATTTCCTTGCCTTCAGGCATACGCTCAAAGGTAGCAACAGCGAAACTATCGTCTTTTGCGGTCGGGGAGCTTTTGTCAGGATTATCGACAGGATCAGGTGCAGAAACACAGGCAGTTAAAGCGATTGCGAAAGCAAGACAAGAAGTATTCTTGATCATTCATTAGTCCTTTAGGAGGTTGATGCCTTTATGTAGCCATCTAACGACTACTTTTCTTTAACGCTAAAATTTGATTCTACTGAACTGCCATCCATTTTTCAGGATGCTTTCATTAAAACGTGAATGCCTCCTCATTTATTTTTAACTATAATTCAATACTGGTAGTATTGATTAACATAAAAAAGTATAAGTAAACAACCTTGCTGACAATGCAAGAGACCGGGAACTGCGATGCGAATTAACATCTTTATCACCATATTTCTAATCACAGGCTGCGCTGGTTTTTCAAGTTTGGAGACAACCTATTCATCGAGTGATTACACAGCAACAGAAAATAATAGAGTTGATCATGATAACCAGGAGAAATTAATCCAGATTTTTCAGCGTTATAAAGGCACGCCATATCAACATGGAGGATCAAGCAGTGACGGATTTGATTGCTCAGGCTTTATTCAAACGGTGATGACCGAAGCCTTCCATATAACAACCCCACGAACAACAGCGCAACTGGCGAGATCAGGAAAACCAGTCAGGCGGGATCAACTTCAAGTCGGTGACATATTGATTTTTAAGTCCAGCATTAAGAAATTACATGCCGGGATCTATATTGGTAATGATCAGTTTATTCATGCTTCAACCTCAGCGGGCGTCACACGATCAAAGCTGGATCGAAGTTATTGGTTACAACATTACCTTCAAGCGAGACGTTACCTGTAAGCAATCTTCAGTAACCCATGAGAATAGGAGCATTACAGATGGCAATCGCATGCACACACTATCACGATGGTTTTGAATAAAAAAACCGAACCACAATGGTTGAATCAATGACAACACGCTTAGGATGATTTGGTTGCGAAGGTGAACTGAATCTGGAAAATCATTCACCTCATACCACTTGAAAATTTCCTGAATCCGTGACTCCAAAGTGGATGCAGGGTGGAAGAGCTTGATTTCTATTTGCTTTTCAAAAATTGCAGGTGCACCCATAGGTTCACCCCAATTTTTCAATGGAAACATTCGATTTTCAATCAACTCACTGACAATGCCAATCGTTTGTACCCATTTCCATTGTTCCTGAGGTGTTGGATTCAGCCAGATCATTTTCTCGAAATGATTATTAAGCTTGTTAAACCAGAATTCACCGGGCTGCTCTGTCGAGAAGTCAATGCCGCCATAGGGTGCCAACACTTCATATGGTGACATTGCCGCATCGCCAACAAAGATGACTTTGTAATCTTTACCATAGGTATGAATAAGATCATCAAGAGCCAGCAATTGATCGCGCTGCAGTCGGTTGTCTCGCCAAACATGGCTATAAACAAAATTGTGAAAGTAATAATGCTCAAGATGTTTGAATTCACTCTTGCAGGCACTGAATAATTCTTCACTGGTACGAACGTGATGGTTCATCGAACCACCCACATCCAATAACAAAAGTACTTTCACGGTGTTGTGACGCTCAGGGCGCATTTTAATATCCAACAAACCGGCATTGCGCGCCGTCGAGCTGATCGTGTCATCCAAGTCCAATTCATCCGATGACCCTGAGCGCGCAAAACGGCGTAATGCTCTTAAAGCAATTTTAATATTGCGCGTTCCTAGCTCAAACTGACCATCCAGTTTTTTATACTGCCTCTTTTCCCAGACTTTGGCGGCACGGTGATGACGACCTTCGCCGCCCATACGAATGCCTTCAGGGTTATAGCCACCGTGACCAAACGGGCTGGTGCCACCAGTGCCAATCCATTTGTTCCCCCCTTCATGCCGCTCATGCTGTTCCTGCAATCGCTGCTTCAACGTTTCCATCAGTTTATCAAGCCCGCCAAGAGCTTTGATCTGGGCTTTTTCTTCGTCGGTTAAATGCTTAAACAGGGGGTTATTCAGCCAATCCGCTGGCAAGTTTTCGGGAAATGGATCAGGCAATGCCCGAACCCCCTCAAAAAACTGGGTATAGGCACGATCAAAACGGTCATACTGGCTTTCATCTTTAATCAGTGCCGTTCGCGCTAACAGATAGAAGTCATCCAGCGTGGGCGCGACCAGATCTTTTGACATCAGTGAAATCAGATCCAGCCATTCAGTGATACTGACTTTGACCCCGGCCTGTTTCAGGTGCAGTAGAAAATCGACCAGCATACTCTAACCGCGAGCATCCCGACGACGGGACATAAAGGCCAGCCGTTCCAACAAGTGAACATCCTGCTCGTTTTTCACCAGCGCACCAAACAATGGTGGTAAAGCCTGTTTGATATTGCCACCCTTAATAACATCTGCCGCCAGCTCGTCACTAACCAATAATTTCAGCCAATCAATCAACTCCGATGTGGTGGGTCGCTTTTTCAGACCACTGACCTGGCGAATATCAAAGAAAATTTCCAGCGCATGACGAACCAGATCAGTCTGAATATCGGGATAATGAACATTAACTATGGTTTTCAAGGTATCGTGATCCGGGAATTGAATGTAATGGAAAAAGCAACGACGCAAAAAAGCATCCGGCAATTCTTTTTCATTATTTGAGGTAATAATAACGACAGGACGATTCGCAGCCTTAATGGTCTCACCCGTTTCATAAACATGAAATTCCATGCGATCCAGTTCCACCAGCAAATCGTTGGGGAACTCAATGTCCGCTTTGTCAATTTCATCAATCAGCAAAACCGCGCGCTGCTCACTGGTGAATGATTCCCATAGTTTGCCACGCTTGATGTAATTACCAATGTCGTGCACCCGGTCATCACCTAACTGACTGTCACGCAAGCGGCTGACGGCATCATACTCATACAGTCCCTGCTGTGCTTTGGTGGTTGATTTGATATGCCACTGTAATAACGGTGCATTCAACGCACGAGCCACCTCTTCGGCCAACTGCGTTTTTCCGGTCCCGGGTTCCCCTTTTACCAGCAATGGACGCTCCAGACGAATCGCGGCATTAACGGCCAACTGCAATTCACCCGAGGCAATATACTTTTCAGTTCCAGTAAAATTCATGATCAATTTCTCTTTATCCAAATACCGTAACTAACTGGCGTGATAACGCTAATAGCGTACCATCACCGGTGTAAATTCTGGCTTCTGTATGCGCGTAACCGTCTGATGCCTGAGCGGTTTCAGCACGATAAGCCAGCCAATCACTCCCCTGAATCGGCGGATGGGGGTGAATAAACTCGACATTCCAGCTTAGGGTACTGGCTGGTGTGGGCAAGCGAAGTTGCTGTAATACTGTAGGTGGCCAGGCATCAATCAAAGCAATCAGGTGCGCACCGGTAATTTGCGCAGGAGGCTGACTGAAGCGAATCCAACCATGATAATGGCTGGTCTTTTTACCCATAAAGGGATAACCACCCTGGTCGAACTTGATGTCGATATAGCGAAAAAATTTCGGTGTGACTTTGGGAATCTGCGGTAGCCAGCTTGCCTTTACAGGTGTTTGCGCAATTGCAACCGGCGCCGCTGCGACATTGATTTTAGAGGGTCGATCAAACCCATAAGCCGCTGTTGCCTGCACCGATAACTGTCCATTCTGAATCAGGCTGGCTTGCAGTTGAGTAACGTTCTTGCCATCACGGAGATGACTGAGCTGAATGTCAAAGGGCTGGTTTGTCAACAAAGGGGCAATAAACTGCGTGTTCTGTACCCGCATATGACGATCATCCGCAACAGCATTGTCCATCACCCGATTTAACACCGCCGCAGACAACCCACCAAAGGCCGTTCGGCCTTGTCCCCAACTCTCGGGAACGACTAATGGTTGCCCGTCAACAGCTCCGGCTAATAAATCATCTATGGGAATCATCGCATCTGATTTTGTTATGTCGATGATGCCACCTTATTCAAACGGTCGTTTTATTGGAAGGTTTTTTTGGAGATGCCGGGCAAAGTAGGTTTGATGTTTGGAGTTCGACCCGTCATTTCCTCTGTGAAACCGTACTCGTGTAGCGTCTTGAACCTGAATCCGTGACTTCATAGTGGATGCAGGACATATTTAGGACACTACACTAGTAAACATCCTCCAACAATCGTCCTTTCTCTTTCAGCTCACTGACACTTATTTGCAGTGGTGCCAGAATTTCTTCAAGCGCGCTACTGACACCAATAGCCATATCCCGCCCGCCGCACACCAAAATCTGCGCATTGGATTCAATCAATTGCCGCATCAGTAATTTGTCCTGTTTGATTCGATCCTGCACGTAACTGCGGTCTGCATGTCGGCTGAAGGCTGGTTCAAACCGGCTCAACCGGTTATCGGCAAGATAGCCCTGCAACTCCTTCTGATAGAGAAAATCACTGGCCGGATGCCGACCACCCCAATACAGATGCATCGGATTGCGCTCTCGGTTATGCCGGATAAAACCGGCTAACGGCCCGATGCCAGTCCCAGCACCAATCAGAATAATCGGAGCCTTACTTTTTGTCGGTCTGAATGAAGGATTGGCCTGAATAAAGCCGTCCAGCTCATCACCCGGCTGCATGTTATGTAAGAAGGAAGAACAGTGGCCCTGCTCATGCAGCCGGACACAGATTTCCAGAAAGCCATCCTGTGTCGCCGAGGCCAGAGAGTAAAAACGCGGGATATTAGTACCCGGGGCAACGACACCAATCAGGTCTCCAGGTAGATATCGGGATGTTTGCTGACCTTTTGCTTGAAAGCGAAGAATTACCGTCGGTCGCTCCCGGTCAAAGTCCTGCCTTGAAATCAATTGCCAACGTTCCGTCTTAGGGCGTGCCGGTTGATGCTCCAAAAGCAGAGTCTTATCCAATATCAGCGCCAACTCCATTCCCCACTGTCGGAAATTCTGTGACGATTGCTGATGAATTCGCTCCAGTGGCATCAGTGATGTCATTCCCAACGCCTGCAATGACTGATCAACCTGCTCTGCAAACTGGCAGAACGCCGGAAACTGACGGTCACCAAACCCCAGTACAGCATACTCAAGCTGACGCGATGCTTTAAAATCCACCAAACGCTGCATAAACCGGGTGGCCGAATCCGGCGCGCTGCCGTCGCCGTATGTTGAAGTGAGAATCAGCAGGCGCTCAGCTTTCGGGTAATGCTTCGCCAGATCATTCATTGCGGCGGTATGTACAACCAGACCCTGTTCAACCAACGCGTTGTGCAAGGTATGGGCAAATCCCCATGTCGCGTTGCCCTGACTGCCAACCAGAATAATAGTGTTGGCCTGAGTCGCCAGGGCATTGTGTTTTATACGTGGACGACTACGCAGTCGCTGCCACCAGATTATACCGCCAGACACGGCCAGCACAGGAACACCAAGGCTTGCCAGCCCCAGCAAAACACCAAACCACCAAAGCCCCTGCCCGGTATGCAAGCGATAAACCCACTCATATGATCGTGCCAGCAAGCCATATTCTGCCCATGAAGCCCATTGCCCCGAACCCTGATCGACAAAGCCGTTCCCCGCTGACGTGCGCACTGAATAAACATCCATTGGGTCGTCTGGAAAAGGGAAAACAAGCTGGCGCAAATCGTTCACACGAATCTGCTGCAAAGCGTCCAGAGAACCGACAGGCTGACTACTCAGACTACTGACCTGCATCGGAAAATCGGCTTCCGCGCCGTCTGTGCCTGAAATCCAGCCGAAGTCCACTGCGGTCATGACCAGGCCGGTTAGTGATGAAATCATCAGCCCCAAAACGATCAGCCGTGCCAGGTCCGAATGCAGCCGTTGATGCAAAGTACCTTTGGCTGGCCGCAGTAGTGCACGCCAACCACCCATGCGGCGGCTCAGCATAATCACACCGGTCATGGTCAACAGAAACATCAGTACAGCCATAACTGCAATCAGATAGTGGCCTGGTTCACCCATAAATAAAGCCCGGTGAAAATCCTTGAACCAACTCTCCCAACCAGAAGGCTGATAAGGAGCAAGGATTTCACCGGTAATGGGGGAAACATAGGCCGCTGCAGGCTGATCCTGATCGGTGTAATAAGCGAGGATTGAGCCATTGGCACTCCGCTCAATCTGCTCTACACCGGAGAGGGAGCCTTGTACACGTTGTGCCAGTTCAGCAACAGAAAGCGACTCGGGTGTGGCAACACTATTCTGCCAACGATCCAGCAGTGGATAGACCGACAGAATCGCTCCGGTAACCGCCAAAACAACAAGAAACAAACTGCTGACCAAAGACGGCCAACCATGACTGGCGCGCAACATACCAAACTCCACTACTTCACAAATATTAAGACCGGTGCGACGGACAATTAAAGATCAAACTGAAAACTGTTCACATAGGTACGGCCAGCCACTGCCTGGCCTGCCTGTGCCCGATCCAGTGCTACCGAGATATCCGGCGAGCCGCTGTAACCATGCTCAACTGCCGTTTCAACACGGATCTGATAACCGGCATCAAAGTACTGATCAGGAATATCGACATCCAATTGCAGTGTTTTACCAGCGCGCAGACTGGCTCCGGTCAATCCGTCATATTCGGCTGAGCTGTAACCTGTGCCACGATACCAGTCGCGTAAATGGCGGTAATACTTGTTTCGCTTGCCCGCCACCCATAACGTCTTCTGATAATTGCCGTTCGCATCCGTGATATAAAAAGCCAGATACGCTTCCGGACCACGATATTTGTCCAACGTTGTCGTCAGGGTGACAGTTTGTGCCAGAGCAGCAACCGGCATCAGCAAAGCTGCTGTCGCCACCATAGAGAGCAGACGTTTAGTCATGATTATTCTCCAATTCAAGTAACGGATTAGGGTGCAAGGTATCGCCCTGTGTTTGATTCTCTTCGCCAAGGTTCCAAATACGCTCAAGCGCTATTCCCGGCTCAAAATCGATCATGATGCGCTGCACGGACAGACTGGCTGGCGCAAGCCAAACTCTGGTTCGGCGTTGGTGGGCATCCAGACCATCAGCAACGTAACAATGTTCACGCACCTTGATATGGCGCACCTGCCAGCCATGCTGCAGCAGCATGTCTTTCAGCACCTGTCGAGATTGCCATTGCTCAATTGGTTCATGGCAGTCATCGTCGGCCACAGCACAGGTTGTGATAACAGTAATCAGCAGGATTAAAGGAAGTCTGAACAAGGCCATAGCACCACTCTGCGATAGAAACTGGTGCAAATGTAAACCATCAAACTTAAATGAATCTGAAATCCAGAATTGAAAACTGTAAAGAATAAGGACATGTCAGCAAGCCACTGACAAGGCGTCAACGACCTGCCATGCTGGCTTGATTGTTCTGTAAATACCAGACCGTTTGTGATCAACTTATCAATGCGGATGACACCATTGCTTTAGCCTCCAGTGTAGTGTCTTGAACCTGAATCCGTGACTCCAGAGTGTAAGAGCTTGATTTCTATTTGTTTTTCAAAAATTGTAGGTTCACCCCAATTTTTGGGAAGCAAAGAGGAATCAATGGCTTGCGCACTGCGCCGTTATGGAGTCACGGATTCAGGTTTGAGACACTACACTAGCAACTCACCAAAGGAGAGCAATATGTCATCAAGCACCACCAACGTGACCGAATCGAAAAAGTCTCATCTTGACCAAACCCAGCCTGTGTTTGCCAGCGTGTTCAGCTGGTTGTTTTTATGCGTATCGGCTGCGGTATTATTGTCTTCGCTGTACAGTGCCCTGGGTTATCTTTTGAAGGGTGAAGACCTTACCCAGTTTACCCTGAAAGTCGTCAATGGCTGCGTAATCTCGATTGCGTTATATGAACTGGCAATGGTGATTTCCACCGAATACGGCCAGCAACACGACTCCGATGTAATCGTAATGTTACGAAGAACGCTACCGCGCTTTATCGGTACAGTCGCCATTGCGCTGTCATTGGAAGGACTGATCATGGTGATCAAATACAGTCAGCTGGATCTAGCTGGAAATCTCTATTATCCGGTGGCGATTATTATCAGTGCGGCCGTACTGCTGATTGCTTTAGGCATATTTCTACGGCTGGCACCAGTGCAGGATTCCAATCCATCCTGATGCCGCCATTCATGGCAGGGTTTGGCAAAGGCCAATTGTTGTCTTAATTGAGTTTTCAATACAACCATTACTGAGCCCTGCACCCACTCTGGAGTCACGGATTCAGGTGAGCATTAACCACGGGTGCAGACGATGTATGCAACCTAAAATATTCACTTGGCAATATCATTTGCATGCTGCAACCCTGCCCTAAAACCGGCTCCACCAAGGCAATGGAGCCTTGGAAAACACGCGTCACCAGATTATACGCAAGTGCCAGACCAAGCCCTGCATTTTCAGACATGGTAGAAGAATAAAACGCATCAAATATTCGAACCCGGCGGCTGGTATCGATACCAGCACCATCGTCGGAAAAAACCAAGCGCAGGTGATTCTCTGTCAATTCAGCATCTACTTGAGTTCGACCACTGCTGCGACCTTTGAATCCGTGGATCAGCGAATTTTCATACAGCACTGAGATCAACTGCATCCAGATATTAGGATTGGAATAGCTGATAATCTGATCATCAATATTCAGCGCCATCAAAACATTGATATCCTCAAAGCTGGACTGAACCAGTTTCATAGTGTCTCTGACCAGCGGCTTCAAGCGGAATTCCGTACGTTCCGCTGTTGAATTGTCCGATACCATGTATTTAACGTTTTTAATCAGCTTGCTGGCACGCATAACGCTTTTATCAATCACCTGCACAGTATCCTCAAACTCACTTAACGCTTCATTCAATGTGGACAGCTTCAATGTCTTATTTGCCAGCGAGTTTTTCAATTCCTTGATCTGGGTTTCCATAACGGATATAGAGGTGTAGATATTGCCAAGCGGGGTATTGAGCTGATGGGAGACACCGGTAAGCAGCGCGTGAATAGCATTCTGCTTTTCCTGTTCAATGAGCATACTCTGTACAGATTGAAGCTGCTCGTGTTCCTGTTGTTCCTTCTCGGCCAACGCACGATAAGCCTCGCGCGCCTCAACCTCGGCACTGATATCAATCAGCAAGGTCAGCACACAGGTTTCGCCATGAAACAGGATTCTCTGATCCTGAATTTTTACCCAGCTTTCAGTACCGTCGCGATTCATATTATTAATGGTGAGAGGGTCGGTATAACCGCGATCCAACGTTTCCTGATAACGTTGTCGCAACAGCTCGCGATTGTCCTCGGGGATCAATTCTATTATCGAGCCAAGCTGCATAAACTCATCTAAATTGTTAAAACCAAGGATTTTCAGGTTATGATCACTGGCAAACACGGGAACAAAGTTTTTATGGATATACAGAAAAATGCCTGTCGACTTACTGAGAATTCGTAAGACATCTTCAAGCGACATATTGATCTGATCCGGGTGTGCCACATCGACCGTCCTATCAAAAATTTATTCAATCCATTACTGGATCATACTTGAGCAGGTTCACGTTCAGGCCTCGCTGTAAATGATATTTCACCCCAAAAGATTGAATAATTTTCATCACCCAACATGTGCCAGACGCAACATGGAGCGGTTAGCCATCGCAACAAGCACATTCGAGGTGACAGGATGCTCTGGATCAAACTCAGCAGTTCCGTGAGTGAAACTGAGTCGAATGCGCGTTGTTGCGGCACTGTTATAAGCATCAATAGCCGCCTGAAGTTTCATGACAATCTCATTAACATGTTCAATACTGGTGTCTAACAGCAATGCCGTAAATTCCTCACTGCCAAGGCGTCCAACCACATCGGATTTGCGGAAAATATGTCGCAGTTTGTTGGCAAACACACGAATGTGCCGCTCTCTGTCAAACTCACTGTCAACACTCGGATCATTTGCCGGGCCAGCTTTCTTAACGTCAAAAACAATAACCGCAGCAGGCCGTTTCTGCCGGGCACAAACACGCAGGCTCTGTTCAGCCAATGAATAGAAGCCGTCATTAATTGACAGCTGAGTAGAACGGTCAAACTGGGCGACTTCCATAAAGGACAGTTCATTGCTGATCATTTCACCAAGATCACGCAGTACCGATTGGTCACGAGCACTGCAACTGCGAGGCTCACGTCCGGCAACACTCAGTACCCCAATCCGAAAACCATTCTTATTGCGAATCGGAAGACCGGCATAAAAGCGAATTTTAGGAGGACTGGCAACCAGTAAATTACCGGAAAAACGATCATCCGCCAGAGTATCTTGAATAACAAACACATCGCCTTTACACAACGCATAATTCGACAAAGAAATATCGCGATTGACCCGCTCTATCGGATAACCATAGTTGGAAATCAGTACCTGATCATTGGCATCAAAAAGCGAAAAGTCAGCGTAGTCAACGGCAAACAATCGTTGCGCGATGCGGGTTATCCGGTCAAAGCGTTCAGCCGAATCATCACTGACCAGGTTCAGGCGGGTTAACGCTTTGAGCCGATCTTCTTCATCATACGGGCGATTAAAATCCTTCACTCAGGCACTCTCCTGACCGTTTATTTTTTAAGTGCCTTCAGTATAGTTCGCGTACCGCTGCGCATAGCGTAAATTACAGATTTTTCATCATCATCCAGGCTCTAACTACGATAGATTCGTTACAAAGAGTTAACGCAATTAAGATATCGCGTAAGGTCTGAATTTTGCGACAAAATGATATATCCAAAATGATCGGATGATAGCCATCAGAAAACCAAACTTAATTCTCGCCTCAAGGTAGCACACCGTTCACTCAGGACGAAATGAGCTGAAGAAATGAGTATTAACAGGAACCTGCCAGGGACTGTTGTGCAAGAAAAAGTTCTGCCGTTGCCAATGCATCACTTAAAGCATGATGCTGACGGTAAGCTGGCAAGCCATAACGGGCACGACACGCACCCAGGTTTAACTGGGCCTGACTTTCCAGATAGGCCTCAGGATGCAGTCGCTTTTCATTAGCCAGCGTATCAATGACTTCAATGCTGGGCAGTGCTATCTGCAAACGCTCGCTGAAGGTTTTCAAAAACATAGAGTCCAGTTGAGCATGATGAAAAACCCAGGCATTGGCCATCAAATCCTGAGACAGGCGAGCTAACCAATCCGCTAATGGTTTACCATGAACTTCAAGCTGATTATCGGTAATCAGGTGGATATGTGCAGACTGGGTGACATCAACTCCCATTAATGATACCGGGGAAAAATAATGATGTTCTGCACTATCCAATATGATACGACCTTGCTTGATCATTACCGAACCGGCACTGATGATCGCATCCTCTTGCGGTTCAAGCCCGGTTAATTCCATATCGATAACCAGATAGGTGCGATCCTTCCAGGGCAACGATTCAACCTTGCGCAGCCAATTAAACATTTGCAGCCCGAAGATAATGCTGTGCTAACGCTTTCTGCGCACGGGCAATCGCCTTGAAGGCATTTTTCAAATGAGCACGACGCAGCGGAGAAAGCTCATCGGGATTGATATAATTAGAGCGTGGCCGTTTGCTTTTAATCTGACGCGATTGATTTTCAATTTTTAGTTCACCCAAAAGCAACCAGGCTTCATACAGACTCTCACGTAAAGGTTTCTGCAAATACTGATCCGACGCAGACAATAACCGGTCAGATGTGCTGGCAGACAAATTACCTTCCGCCAACGCTATAATACGCGCCAGATCATTGATCAGTGCCAGCCCATGATGTTTGATATCCAGCTCATGTTCATGTTCACCAGACTCATTTACGATAAAGGAACGAAAAAACCCCAAGGGAGGCTTTGCCCGCAAAGCGTTGCGGGTCATCTGCATAAAAAACAAGTCCGCTTTTTCAAGCTGAACTAAGAGCACCTGCTTGATTTCATCCAGCCAGGTGCTGTCGCCATACACAATCCGCATATCGAAAAAAATACTGGCATTTAACAGAGCTTCTGGATTGGGCGTATCAATCCAGTCACCAAATACTTGCTGCCAGCCAACCCGCGTTTTTCGCCACGAGGCATTTCTGGCCATGATATCGCCAGGGCACAACATATAACCAAACTGATCAAGTAACTGACAAACCGTGTCACTGAAAGCGGCAAAAAAAGCGGCTTCTGCTTCGTCGGGTTCACGCTCCAGAATCAAACCATTATCCTGATCAGATGCAAAGGATTGTTCCTTGCGCGCCTGCGAACCAAAAGCCAGCCAGGCAAATCGCATCGGCGGTTCACCATGGGTTTCTTTTGCCAGTTCAATGGCTTTACGAACAAAAGCATCACCAATGACCGCAAAGGATTCGCCAATTTCTTCAGCAGAAACATCCGCCTGAATCCAATAATCAAATAAGCTGGGCACCTGACTTTGCAATTGTGCCACCCTGACGGCACTTTTTTCCCGAAAAATCCGGTCAACAAAATGCACCAAAGAAACACTGTGAGCGCGAACAATATCCGTTGCGGTTATAACACCAATGGGTTGCTGATCCTGAATGACTGGCAGATGATGTATCCCTATATTGCTCATTAACATCTGTGCTTCGAGAATTGGCGCATCATGTACTATCGTCGTAGTGTTCATCGTCGCAATATCGGTAATTGGACGATCAACATCCAGAGCATCGGCAACAACGCGGTTGCGAAAATCCCGATCAGTGACGATGCCCTGCAAACATTTTTTCTCAACCAGAAGCAGGCAGCTGACCTTGTTTTCACGCATGATCTCAGCGGCCTCACGGATACTGCTCTGAACTGAGCAATACACCAATTTATTCTGAATCAGCGAAGAAACTGGCTGCGTATGCTGAATATCGGACTGGCGCCCGGTGTCGAGGGTAAAAAACTGATGCGCGCGATAATTCACCAGCTTTTCAAAAAACAGGCGCAGACTTTTTTCTTCTTCCAACAGGCTGAGAAATTCACTTTTGGGCAGCCGATAAACCAATGAATCCTCAATGGCATAGACTCTGAGCTGATCCGGATTATCGTGCAGCAGCGTCGAAACACCAAAACATTCACCTTCCCCCAGCCGGTCAACCAAGCGATTGTTGTCATCAACAATTTCAAAGGCGCCAGTACGAATAAGATAAATACATTCATCAATCGGTATGCGCTGCTTGGCCCGTTCAGGAAAGTATTCAATTTCCAGTTTACGTGCGAGATTAAGTTGCTGCTGTTCGGTTAACGCTGAGAAGGGAATAGCTTCGTCCAAAAAATCGAGGACATCTTTGAGGTCGTTTCTGGCTGTATTATTCATTTGGACCTAAACCCAAAAGGTTGGCGGCTTACCAGGTTTAACTCGGCAAGCCGCAAGTCTTACATTTTACATCTTTCCATTAATGCGCTGATGCCGTACCAGAGCCTTTCGGATAGCGAATACTTTCAACCACATCCTGCACATCTGCCGGTGCATCACCTGTCACTTTATGCACACCAAAGGCTACCGCAAAGTTCAAAATCATACCCAAAGTACCAATGCCTTCAGGCGAGATACCAAACCACCAGTTATCAGCCACATTAGCCGCCGGATTAATGAACTTGAAGTAAATAATATAGGCCGCCGTAAAGAGGATACCAACAAGCATTCCAGACAGCGCACCTTCCTTATTCATCCGTTTGTGGAAGATACCCAGAATAATCGCAGGGAAGAAACTGGATGCCGCCAGACCAAAGGCAAAAGCCACCACCTGTGCCACAAACCCTGGAGGATTAATACCCAGATAACCCGCCAGGCATATCGCAACCGCCGCACCGATACGAGCGTACAATAGCTCTTGCTTATCCGTAATATCTGGCATCAGGTTACGTTTTAACAAGTCATGCGAGATTGATGTTGAAATAACCAGCAACAAACCTGCCGCTGTTGACAACGCCGCAGCCAGACCACCAGCAGCAACCAACGCCACGACCCAGTTTGGCAATTGGGCAATTTCCGGATTCGCCAATACCATGATATCGCGGTCGATTTTCATTTCATTGCGCTCATCATTGGCGTAGAACATACGGCCATCCCCATTTTTATCCTCCCAACTGATCAGCCCGGTTTTTTCCCAGTTACTGACCCAGCTTGGCGCCTCGGTATACAACGTACCGGAACCATCAGTACCGTTGATGGTGTTAATCATGTTAACGCGCGCAAACGCTGCAACAGCCGGAGCAGAGGTATAAAGGATGGCAATAAAAATCAACGCCCAACCCGCAGAACGGCGTGCACCGGCAACCGAAGGTACGGTAAAGAAGCGAACGATAACATGCGGCAAACCTGCCGTACCGACCATCAATGCAGCGGTAATAAAGAAGACATCCACCATGGGTTTAGCACCCTGGGTGTATTGGGCAAAGCCAAGTTCAGCGGACAGGCCATCGAGTTTATCCAGCAGATAGGCCCCCCCTTCGACACTGCCACCGAAGCCCAACTGCGGAATCGGGTTGCCAGTCATCATCAATGAAATAAAAATAGCGGGCACCATAAAGGCACAGATCAAAACACAATACTGTGCCACCTGGGTATAGGTAATACCTTTCATGCCACCCAGTACCGCATAGAAAAAGACAATGAACATACCAATGACGATGCCAGTATTCACAGGCACTTCAAGAAAACGCGAGAACACAACACCTACGCCACGCATCTGCCCTGCGACATAAGTGAACGAAACGAAAATCGCACACACAACCGCAATGGTTCTCGCCGCCTGACTGTAGTAGCGATCACCGATAAAATCCGGCACCGTAAACTTGCCAAATTTGCGCAGGTAAGGCGCAAGACACAACGCGAGCAGTACATAACCACCCGTCCAGCCCATCAGATAAACGGAACCATCGTAACCGAGAAAGGAAATAAGGCCAGCCATGGAAATAAACGAAGCGGCAGACATCCAGTCAGCGGCTGTTGCCATACCGTTAGCAATCGGCGGAACCCCACCACCGGCAACATAGAACTCCTGAGTCGATCCAGCACGAGCCCAGATCGCAATGCCAATATACAGTGCAAAAGTGATACCGACGAGAATGTAGGTTAAGGTTTGAATATCCATCAGTCAGCCCTCAATCTTCATGCACATTGTATTTACGATCCAACGCATTCATTTTGCGTACGTAAACGAAAATCAAAACAATGAAGGTGTAGATGGAACCCTGCTGAGCAAACCAGAAACCCAGTTTGAAGCCAAAAAGTCGAATGCCATTTAAAGCATCAACAAACAAAATACCTGCGCCGTAAGACACAATGAACCATATTGCCAGCAAGATCAGCATCAATCTCAGGTTTTCCCGCCAGTACTGTTTGGCGTGTTCTTTCGTTTCGAAGCTCATCAAATTCCCCTCCGATATTGTTGTTGTAGTGGAGCTGTAAAAATTTTGAGCAGAAGAAAGTGATTTGCCCAAAATTTTTCTTACTCCGGGAGATAAGCAAATCAAAGCTATCACTATGGTAGGGTTTGGGATGTTCGACTTTGGTCGATCTTAGACTAAAGGCTTAAACCTGAATCCGTGACTCCATAGCGGCGCTATGGAGTCACGGATTCAGGACCTATTAACCGGCCTTTACTCGCCCTGATGATTTTTTCACCACACGCCCCGCTGGCTTACGCCTGCGTCCACCCTTGCCTTTGCCAAACCCTTTGGCACTGCCCAAGCCATTCAATCCTGACGGAATAATCGAGCGGCTTTGTAGTGTCATGCCTTGCAACTGTTGGGTTAACGGTGACATCAACGCATCGTATGTCTTTCTGGCTTCAGCAATATCAGACAGCGTTGCTTCCCACTGTGCCGTCATATCCGGCAGTGTTAACGCTTCCGGTAACGCATTGATAAAGGTTTTCCCGGCTTGAGTCGCTGTAATGGTTTTGCCCTGGCGCTGCAAAAAAACACGGCTGAACAACAGCTCAATAATAGTGGCCCGGGTTGCCTCGGTGCCAAGACCATCCGTTTCACGGAGAATTTGTATGTTTTTCCAGAACCTCAGCCTGCAACGATTGTAATGGTTGATCTTTTTTTAACGAAGGCAGCATGGCTGGTTCGTCGGCTGGCGTTTTCTTAGCAGGAAACAACTGCTGCCAACCATCCACCAATACTTCGCGCGCTCTGGCATGAAACAACCCGCCCCGAATCTCAATAACCGCATGTGTCGCTGCGTATTCATGCTTTGGCAGAAACTGCGCCAGATAGCTGCGGCTGATCAGTCCGTAGACTTTTAACTCCTCGGCACTAAGACTGGATGACACTCTCTGTGTTGGAATAATGGCATGGTGAGCACCAACCTTGGCATCGTTCCAGGCCTTGGTTTTCTGCTGAAAATCAAATGAATAAGTATTTACCGGCTTTTTATTCAGCTCTTTCAAAGTCTGATCAATAGCCTGATAAACTCCACTGGCTTCGGCATGATGCTCTATTGGCAGGTGACGACAGTCAGAGCGTGGGTAAGTAATCACTTTATGACGTTCATACAGACTCTGGCAAACATCCAACACCTGCTTCGCACTCATGCCAAAAGCCTTGCCGGCATCGATCTGCAACGCCGACAAACTATAAGGCAATGGCGCGGCCTGCGACTTTAAATCACGCTTAACGGATTTGACGACCGCATCGGTATGACTGATACGACCCGCCACATTTTCCGCCAGCGGACGCGACAGATTTCGGCCCTGCTCATCCAAAAAACGTGCACACGCCTCGCTTGGCTGCCACTTGGCTTTAAATGCCTGGTTTTGCTCGGTTTGCAGGTTTGCCCAGACCTCGTAATAGGGTTGGCTGACAAACGCGTCAATGCTTTGATCGCGGCGTACCACCATGCCCAACACTGGCGTCTGCACCCGGCCTACCGATAAAACGCCTTTGTAACCGGCCACCTTGCCTTGCAAGGTATAGGCACGGGTCAGATTAATACCATAGAGCCAATCAGCCCTTGAACGGGCGAGGGCCGAAGTTGATAAAGCCGCAAACTCGCGGTTATCGCGCAGGTGTGAAACGGCTTTACGAACCGCCGCCGGGTTCAGGTCACTGATCAGACAACGCTGCACCGGCACCGTCTTTTTCGGGCCGATAAAATGAATCAACTCATCAACCAGTAGCTGACCTTCGCGGTCTGGATCACCGGCATGAATCAGGCAATCCGCCTGCCGGATCAGTTTACGCAACACACCGACCTGCTTCGCTGTTTTCGACTTCACCTTGAGTTGCCAGGTATCCGGCACGATTGGCAGGTGTTCATGCGACCATTGCCTGAATCTCGCGTCGTATACCTCCGGCTCCGCCTGCTCCAGCAGATGCCCGATACACCATGACACCGTATCGCCGTTTGCCGCCGTGATAAAACCCTCCCCTTTTTTATGAGGCTTAGGGAGCACCGCCGCGATGGCGCGGCCGAGACTTGGTTTTTCGGCTATGAAGAGACGCATAAAAGGCCAGACTCAAATACTGTATTTATAGCCAGTATCGAAGGGTTTAGTCAAGTGGGAATTTGTTTTATGGTTTTGCTGACTTGAGTGGATCCTGAATTCGTGACGGCGCAGTGCGTAAGCACACTTTTCCTGCGCCAGTTATAGCGTACCGTTAAGAAGACTTTAGCCTGCATCCACTCTGGAGTCACGGATTCAGGGATTCGTAATAGCTACTAAAATCAGTAAGTACTGCTCAGTGAATGTGCTTTGACTGTCAGCACAGAGCGTGTTGATGTTTGCAGATTGAATTTTGTTCAATCCTGCGGGAAGTGTTCGCTGTCGGGAATTATATCGGATTGCACATACTCAGTGTCTGCCAGGACAGCTATTGCAAGACTTGACTGATGTTCATCTGGTTGGATATACAGCATTAATTCAGCTAGACGCAAACCCTCATGATCGCCACGTTTTCGGCGCGTTCGGCGCACCTTTCTTGTCGGAATTCAGCTTTTGAGTTTTGTCACTATAATTTTTTTAAATCATTAGACTCGACAATATAGAGAGCGATGGTGTTTTTAAAATAACGGTCTGATTAATTTCTGGAAAATAATTTTCCTTGAAAATTCTCAAAATAAAAAAGACTGACTACACTGACTAAAACCTGAATCCGTGACTCCATAGCGGCGCAATGCGCAAGCCATTGATGCCTATTTGCTTCCCAAAAATTGGGGTGAACCTATGGGTGCACCTGCAATTTTTGGAAGCAAATAGAAATCAAGCTCTTACACTCTGGAGTCACGGATTCAGGTAAAAGTCAATACATTGAATCGGTTTTATACTGGAACATCGATTGATCTATCCAATTACTCGCTACATTACTGAACAGGATCGGCAATATAGAGTTGAACCCGATTAGAAGAAATAGACTTTAAATTTTTGTCATCTGGAGATTTAAAGTTCATTTTTAATACTCCAGTTTAAACTCAAACTATAGCTGTTTGACGCAGATTTTAATCCGCATCATTAAGTAATGACGCCCGAATTCAATTTTATTGAAAAAGGATATTTTCCGATGACCAGAGTGTATTGCTTGAACCTGAATCCGTAATTTCTTCAGTGGATGCAGGGCGTAAGAGCTTGATTTCTATTTTTTTCAAAAATTACAGATGCACCATAGGTTCATCGAAATTTTCGGGAAGCAAATAGGAGTCAATGGCTTGCGCACTGCGCTGCGATGGATTCAGGTTGAATTTATCACTTTATTGTGGATGCAGATTGCAACGGCTCAATCTCTATGTGTTTATCAGCTATCGCAACAGCATTCCAGCTTCTACAGGGTCTGATAACCAATGAGCAACCGATATAGTATGCAGTGCCACAATGAGGTTAACAATTCGGATATACCAAGTGTAGTGCCTCAAATAAAACCTGTATTAAGACAGCTCCTCCAGATGTTCACCACGAGGCGCAGCTCGAAGGCAATGCCCCCCTTGTCAAGAGCTGTAACGAAGCGGAGGGCTTCTCGAAGAGTGGTCGCCGTTTTTCTGAATAATACCTATGCCGCAACCTTAAACCAGCGGGTCATCTTACTCTGCGTTTTATTTGAGACACTACACTAGTAAAGAAGGAAACTCACTGCATGGCTAAATGGTCACTACTCATGAAATTCAGAGTCCTGATGGGTACTCTGCTAATTATCAGCCTTACCCAGATATTTCTAGAATTCAATGGCGTCAACCAGGAAATAAAGCGCGGTAGAGAGCTGACCGAAAGAGAAATACCCATCCTGAACAAAGCGCATCAGGTAAAGCTGGCCGTAGTTGAAGTCCAGCAGTGGCTGACTGACATCAGTGCAACTCGCGGCATGAATGGCCTGAATGATGGCTTTGACGTAGCTGAAGAAAGCGCTCAACACTTCTACCGGCTAATTGATGAATTAATCCAGATAAACCCGGAAAACAAAACCGCTTATCAGGCGATGGTTCCGATATTCGAGGATTACTACCAGACCGGCAAGAAGATGGCGCACGCCTACGTTGACAAAGGGCCAGCAGGTGGCAACTCCATGATGAATGAGTTTGATGCCACTGCAAAAAAATTGGCTAATACAATTGACAATTTCGTTGCCGAATCCCAGTTACATGCCGAGCAACTGGAGAAGCAGCAGGAGAAGCAGCTATCCCAAGGACGAACAACCATGACTATCGGTTTCAGCTGCATTCTGGCTATGCTGTTCTTTATATATTGGATGATGGGCAGAGCATTGCGTTTGATGCCGGATGTTGTTTCGGAACTGCACCTTATCGCCTCCGGAAATCTGACCAGTACACGCCGTATCAGTCACTCCGAAGACGAAATGGGGCAATTGAGCAAAGGCTTAGAAAACATGCGCAGCAGTCTCAAAGTCGTTATCAGCGAAGTCAGAAACGCTTCTGAAAAAGTAAGTCACGCAGCCAAAAGTCTGGCAGGCCACACCGAAAGAACTCTGCAGGGTAGCGATCAACAGTTAAATGAAATTTCCGCTATTGCCTCAATTATGACAGAGATGTCCGCCAACTCACTGCAAGTGTCGCAAAACACCGAAATGGTCGCCAATTCAGCGCGTCAGGCCCAGGATGCAGCGCAAACCGGAACCGAAGTTGTTAAAACCAGTGTGCACAGCATTGAAGAGCTGGTCGCCAATGTCATTCTCGTATCAGAAGCCATTACCAAACTGGAGAAAGACGGCGAAAGTATCGGCAGTATTCTCGAAACCATTGGTGCCATTGCAGAGCAAACCAATCTGCTAGCGCTGAATGCGGCTATTGAGTCTGCTCGCGCTGGCGAACAGGGACGGGGCTTTGCGGTTGTCGCCGATGAAGTCCGCAAACTGGCCTCACGTACTCAGGAATCAACCAGCGAGATACAACAGACCATTGAACGACTGCAAAAAGGTGCACACGATGCCGCCGACATTATCACCCAGGGGCGTAGTATGGCGGAGCACAGCATTGAGCAGGCCAACCAGGCCAATGAAAGCCTGTTAGCAATTTCCGAATCGATAAACCAGATTACTGAAATGACCGATCAGATAGCCACTGCCGCTCAGCAGCAGAGCCAGGTTGCGAATGATATATCCATGAACGTCAACCGCGTCAAGGAAATCTGCGATACCAACGCTCAGGGCGCCACCGAAACCAATCACGCTGGTAGACAAATGCTGGATTTATCAGTTGCGATGAACAATTCGGCCAGCCATTTTTCGGTATAGATAATCGTCGCAGTCCTGCGCCAAACATTAATTGGATTTATGGCACTCAACACTTCGAGCGTTCGTTTACCGTGACTCATAGCGGCGCAATGCGCAAGCCATTGATTCCTCTTTGCTTCCCAAAAATTGGGGGTGGAACCTATGGGTGCACCTGCAATTTTTGAAAAATAAATAGACATCAAGCTCTACACCCTGCATCCACTGAAGAAGTCACGGATTCAGGTAAAAAGTACATAGGTTTGTAGTGATCTCATAAACACGGACACCAACCTATACCGCTTACCTTTGCTTCACTGATGCATTTTATTCCGGTGGAGCTTCTCCTGAACCTTTCGATCCCGCGAACAATGTCAATCCATTATCGATGAGTCTTCTGCATCCGCGTTGTCCCACCTATGTTCTGCATTCCGGGCTAGTGCTTACAGCTGTTTAATATCCGTCACTACGGTAATTGGATGCACTCTGGATGGCGTTTGATTTGGGTTCAATGCACGCATTTCATTGCCTAATACCTGAAGTGAATTCATCCGGTTTTCCGGCGATGGGTGAGTACTGAGGAATTCTGGCGTCCTGCCGCCGTTTTCAGCCATTTTACGCCATAGTGTCACGGCGGCATCCGGGTTGTAACCGGCGCGGGTCGCCAGCTCGATACCGATCTCATCTGCTTCACGCTCGGCATCCCGGCTATTAGGCAATTGCAGTGCAAGCTGGGCAGCTATGGCGCTACCACTGAGTATATAGCCGTTGGCATCGGTCACTTTGGAGGTCAGCGCCAAACCACTGTTGATCAGTATGGCGCGGGACATTTTCTCAGCGGTGTGATTAGCAAGCGCATGGGAAATTTCATGTCCCATAATCTGGGCGATTTCATCGTCGCTAAGGCTCAGTTTGGTCACAATACCGCTGTATATCGCCATGCGTCCGCCGGCCATACACCAGGCATTCAGCATCTCCGGATCATCAATAATGGCAACGCTCCACTGCCAATCAGCCGTCTGTGGATATTTTTTGATCGCCTCCGTCACTAACCGACCGGTGATGGTGGACAGACGATCAACCCAGGCCTGATCAATGATCAGTTGGTGATTCTGCGAGACCTCAGCCACAGTACTGACATAAGCCTGTTTCGACTCACTGATTGCCTGTGACGGCGAAACCAGCATAAATTGCGTTCGGCCTGTCGGGCTGGTAGCACAGGCAGTGATAAGTAATAGGGTTATTACAGCGGTAATGGCGTGTTTCATATTTTTTGCTTCCGATATAGATCGCATCAATAAAAGACTATGGAAAACGGCGTTTTATCATATTAGTGTGCTGCTGTCCCAGCATTGAATTTTAACGGCAGTGCTAAATTGTCGGCAAGCCTTTACCGTCAAAGCAGCTTATTAGCTGACCATTGATGCAGAATCAGGGTGTTGAATTGCAGACCCGTGGCGTCCTGGTAACGCTCGCCGAACCAGCCAGCGTTAATCTCAGGAGAAAAAACGAAACACGTAATAGCCGACAAAACCGCTCAGTCCAAGCCATATAAAGAGTTTGAATTCACCCCAGCGATCATCCATAAATTCACCCCTGAACAGACTGACAATATCCGGTATCAGCCAGAACCGAAGGCATTCAAAAAAATCTTCTTTACTACCAAAAAACAACTTAAATAAAAAAATGCCGCTACAAATCCTGAAAGAACGCCCATGAATTCTGGCATGACTTCTCCTCACAAAGGTAGGCTTGCGTATCGTTAATCAATGACATAACTCACTATAGCGTAGCTCTAAAACAAATTACGGGTTAGAAAGTTATATTCGATATACAATACGCGGCTCATAGGCGAACTCAACTGGAGAAAGTCACATCTGCTCATCAAGGTCGTAGTCATTGTAAAACTGTATAATTTGAAGTAATAACTGATGTGCCTAATCAGCGGTGCGATTACCATTTATATCGACGTAACGGTGATGTCATAGTATTGGTTGATCCCGCCAGGCGGCGAGAGTGAACACCTTCTCCCATAATACCAGGACTATTTCCTGCCTGAATCTGTGACTCCAGAGTGGATGCAGGATGTAAGAGATTGATTTCTATTTGTTTTTCAAAAATTGCAGGTGCCCCCATAGGTTCACCCCAATTTTTGGGAAGCAAATAGGAATCAATGGCTTGCGCACTGCGCCGCTATGGAGTCACGGATTCCTTTATCGATAATCAGGTATTTTACGCTACTATCAGCGCTAAGAAATTATCCTCCCGATACCTATTAACCGAATGATCACACCTTATGGCCAAACGTTTGATTTTCATCGTTGATGATGAACCCGCCATTACAGAACCGTTGGCGTACGCCTTAACGACTGACGGTTTTCAGGTAGAAAGCTTCACCCTGGGCCAAGCATGCCAGCAACGTCTAAACGAGCAAATACCGGATTTACTGGTTCTGGATGTCGGCTTGCCGGATATCAATGGCTTTGAATTGTTCCGAACCATAAAGGCGCAGGCGGATCTGCCAATTCTTTTTCTGACCGCGCGAGGCGAGGAGATAGACCGAGTCGTCGGTCTGGAGCTGGGTGCTGATGATTACGTGGTAAAACCCTTTAGCCCACGCGAAGTTGCGGCGCGTATCCGTGTGATTATCAAGCGCTATAATACGGGCGTGTCGGATACGAAGCGAGAGCAGAGTTTAACGGTTAATCAGCAAACAGCCACAGCAGTGTATTTCGGTACAACTCTGTCACTGACCCGGTTCGAATTCCTGATTCTGGCGCAACTGGCAGAATCACCAGAGCATGTATTTTCACGAGCGCAACTGATCGATACCCTATGGCCGGATCGCTCCGGCAGTATGGAACGCTCGGTCGATACTCATATAAAAACGCTACGCTCAAAGCTGAAACATATTCGTGCTGATGTTGATGTAATCAAAACACATCGCGGTTTGGGCTATAGCCTGGAGCTGCCATAAGCAATGAAGATCGGCCGCCTGAGATTGACATTCGCCAGCCGGATTCTAGCTGGTTATCTGCTGATTTTTGGCATTGCTTCCTGGGTATTTAATAATGCGTTAATCGAAGAAATAAAACCCGTTGTCCGCCAGTCTGCGGAATCTGCGTTAATTGATACGGCCAATATTCTTGCGGAAATGGTCGCGCCGGATGTTGCGACGCGGAACTTTTCACAGTTGACAGCGATTGCCAGCCAGGTAAGGCAGCGGCAACTTTCTGCTGTCGTTTGGGATCACTTACGAAGCGATATTATCCTGAATTTCTATATTACTGATGAGCAAGGCACGGTACTGTTCAGCTCGGAGAACAAAGACGTTGGTGCAGACTATTCCCAATGGCGCGATGTCTATTTAACGCTCAAGGGGCAATATGGCGCCCGGTCAACACCGTCCGATCCTTATGTGCCTGAAAGCACTGTCATGCATGTTGCAGCGCCCATTTTTTATCAGCAACGCTTGATTGGCGTGCTGACGGTGTACAACCCAAATATCGCCATGCAGCCATTTATTCAAGCCAGTCGAAAAAAAGTTTTGGCTAAATGGGCGCTGGTGCTGATTGCGTCGGCGGTGGTCTCGGTTATTTTATCCTATTGGTTGAGTCGTTCGGTTGCCCGTCTGTCCCATTATGCTGAACAGGTACAACAGGGCAACTCTATCGAAGTCCCGAAACTGTTAGGCAGCGAGCTTAACCATTTGGCACAGGCACTTGACCAGATGCGGATCAAGCTGGAAGGCAAAGCCTATGTTGAAAATTATGTGCAGACATTGACTCACGAACTGAAAAGCCCAATGGCCGCAATCCGTGGCGCTGCAGAAATGCTTCAGGAAGACTTACCCGCCGATGTAAAAGCGCGCTTTCTGGATAATATAAACGAGCAGAATTCAAGAATGCAGCGCACCATTGACCAACTGCTACGATTGGCCTCGCTGGAAAACCAGAAAGATGTTGTCATCCGCCAGACCTTACTGACCAGCGAGCTGGTGAACTCAGTTGTAGTCACCGCCAAGGCAAAAGCACTGGTGAAGCAAATCAATGTTGTAGTGAATATCAACCAGGACTTCTCGACCTCAGGTAATCGCGAACTGCTGCAACTGGCTTTGGGAAACATTATCGATAATGCGCTTGAATTTTCACCAAATAACTCTACTGTCGAAATAGCGGTATACGAAAAACAGATTCTGATTCTTGATTCCGGCCCCGGCATTCCCGACTATGCGTTGAGCAAGGTCGGAATGCGTTTTTACTCGTTGCCAAGACCAGACGGGCAACCTAAGAGCACCGGTCTGGGTCTGGCATTAACTCGGGAAATATGCCGGATGCATGGCGCGCAGTTGGTAATTGAAAACCGCTCAAAACAGTCAGGTGCTCAGATTTCAATCCAGTTTTTTTGACAGAGCCTGTTCGGGAACGAATCCAGCCCAGAAACATTCGAGCTAACCACACAATCCTCACCAAATCCTCACATAGCCCTCAAACGTTTCCCATGCAGCCGTTTTAAACTGACCCTGATCATCTATGGAGAAGGCTATGAAATCACGGTTGGGAATAAAATTTATCACGTTAATCGTTGTACTTCTGTTGTTGCAGGTGCCGTTAACGTTGATTAGGGGGCAGGTAAAGGAGCGCAATTACACGCGAATGGAGGTAGTAAATGAAATCTCCCAATCCTGGGGGGCTGATCAGAATGTTGTCGGGCCTATTGTTATGGTGCCCTATACAACCACCGAAGTAGAAAAAGTCTGGGATGAAAATCTGAAGGCGTACCAGATCAAGCGGAAGCTGCTGCATCACCATCTGCTAGTATCACCTGACATTTCGCGTATTGACGGCAATATAGAGGTTACTGAACGCAAACGCAGCATTTATACCGCCCCGGTTTACAACGCGGAGTTACATCTGCATGGCCAGTTTGATCTCAGCGGCCTTAGCCATCTCGAAGGCACATTGGGTACGCCTGTACTGATGGTATTAATGTCTGACCTTTCCGGGGTACTGAGCATTCCAACCATGAAGCAGGGCGACAATGAACTGATTTTCGAGGAAGGTGGCTACCGGGATATAAAAGGCATTAAAACCGAACTGGCCAACTGGCAAGAAAAACAGGAATACGATATTCAATTGGCATTGAAAGGCAGCCAGCAGATATCGGTCTATCCGCTGGCAAAAAACAACGAAGTCAATTTACACAGCAACTGGCTGCACCCGAGTTTTAATGGGCAATTCCTGCCAGAGACACATCGTATTGCGGACGACGGTTTTTATGCGAAATGGCGCACAACATCGCTTTCCAGTAACGCAGCGATGCTGTTGGAGAACTGCAAGCAAGGCAACTGCAACGAGCTTATGTACTCCAGTTTTGGTGTGCGGTTTTTTGAGCCGGTTAATCATTACACCAAGTCCGATCGGGCGACAAAATATGCCATCCTGTTGATCGTCACCACCTTTGCAATCTTTTTTGTTATGGAGGCGATGAAATCTGCTGCTGTTCACCCGGTTCAATATTTACTGGTAGGGTTATCGCTCACTATTTTTAACCTGTTGCTGATCGCACTGACGGAACATTTGAGCTTTCTAACTTCGTATCTGATCAGCTCAGTTGCTTGTCTTGGCTTACTGGGGACCTATGCGCAGCACATTTTAAAACGTACCAGTTGGCTGGCGGGTTTTATGGCAATACTGATACTGATTTATACGCTGATGTATTTTATTTTGCTCTCCGAAGACTACGCCTTCCTGATGGGTTCCGGATTCCTGTTTTTGATTCTGGCAACACTGATGTTAACGACACGAAAGGTTAACTGGCATGAGTTAATGACCTATTCCAGTAAAGCAGGGAAATCTGATATTTCGGTTTGATTCTATCGGCGACATGGATGTTGCTGGAAATGAAATTTTTGATGTGATTGGCCGGATATCCGTCTATAAGCAGATGACTCTTATTCTTTACTATTTAATCTCACTAAATAGTCGACCCTGAAAAAAGCCAAATCTCAGAATTCAGGCGAATTTCCAGCCTCTGCCCTGCATTCGGCGGCCATTCTTCACTTTTCTCTAGTGGACATTTCTCTCAAAAAGCGGCCTTACATGGGTTTTA
>JARRJP010000043.1:0-24121 GCA_037389025.1 Reinekea sp.
GCCGATGTTTTTGGCGTAGTACTGAGAAAATTCCTTATCAAAGGTTGACCAGGGAATCACATTTGCCAGAAGAATAAGCGGATCTTTTGGATCCAGCTGTTCAACCAGGTCCGTTCCAAAAAGTTGGTTTGATGATAATTGTCAGTGGGAGTCAGCATGAAACGGGTTCAGCAAATCGACCAAGAATTGACTATAAATTACCGGCTTTTGGTCGATTTGACCAGGGTAAATCACCAGAAAACCCAATAATCATGGGCTCTTTGAGGATTTTCAGGGCCGACTAATTACTACCTGAATCCGTGACTCCAAAGTGGATGCAGGGGGTAAGAGCCTGATTTCTATTTGCTTTTCAAAAATTGAGGTGCACCCATAGGTTCACCCCAACTTTTGGCAAGCAAATAGGAATCAATGGCTTGCGCACTGCGCCGCTATGGAGTCACGGATTCAGGTATTAACCGACGTTGAAGCTCCTCCACCAATGGGCGATGCAGATTATTAGCGCCTGAACAGCCTTGGACCGTCGTGATAGCCACCTTGATAATACCGGTGGCTATCACTTCTGAAAATCAGCTATCAGCAACCCAATGGATCAGTCAAACCACTGCAGCAGGTTCTTTGTAGGACGGCAGATTTGGCATAATATCGAAACTGAAGCGGGATTCTACCTTGCCAGGACAACTCAGAAATTCCCACCTGAATTTCGGCAGCTTACCCAATTCTCCCCGGAAACAGTTGATCCGCCATTCTCCGGCCCAACTGCTGTACGGCAGCGGTCCGCCGCTGGCGGCGCTGAGTATATTCGGTCATCGCCTGTGGTAATGAGGACGAATCCGCAAGGATGTTCGCCAGCGTGGACGCATCCTCCAACGCCAAACATGCCCCTTGTCCACTGGTGGGCAATGGTGCGTGGGCAGCATCTCCCACTAACAGCACGTTATGCTCATGCCAAACCGAAATCGGATCCAGATCATACACTGCGACGGTCCGAACTGAGGTATCTTCCGCACCTCGCAACACAGATTGTACCAGCCAATGCTGAAATCGCTGTTGCAATTCAGCTACCGACACCTTTCGTGAGTTGCCCTCCGGCTCGCACCACGCCGCAGCCCAATAACAGCGATTCTTACGCACGGGCACAACACCGAATCTCAAGTCGGGTTGCCAGATATCGAAAACCCTGTCCGTCGGTTCGCCAACGTGCTGACTGACCCCAATGACATTCACAAATCCAGAGTACAGTGGTGCTGATGCTTGACCCAAAAATTGCCGACAGATCGACTGCATCCGTCCGTCACACCCCAACACCAGGTCGTATGCCTGCTGCAAGGTGGCTAACCGTTGTTCATCCACGATCGTGCCAAAGTGTATGTCGACACCGGCACAGGCATCAGCAAGAATATCCATCAGATCTGCCCGCAAAATCGACAACAATGGATAGTCCGAATTACCCGACAGGGCGGCAAAATCCATTGCCTCCAGAGGTTCGCCATCCGGCGATTGCCGCGTCATGGCCGTTGGTTGTCCGGCAACGGTCAACGCGGTCAACAGCCCACCGATCTGATCTAACACCGCACAAGCATCAGGCCACAACATAACCCCAGCACCCAGTGAACCGATACTGCTGCGGCGTTCAAAAACGGTCACCCGATGTCCGGCACGCTGCAATAAAGCCGCACAAGCCAAGCCAGCAACACCAGCACCAACCACCGCCACACTCAAGCTCATGTTTTACTCACCTGCTGTTGTCTCTGCACAAGACCCGGAGTCATGCTGCGCTTCGGCAGCGGCTTTACCTTACCGTCTTGCAGCAGTCTGACCCAGCCGGACATCGCCTCTGATTGCGACATTACGCCTTTGGTCGGGCTGGGATCAACGTCGACAGCTAAAGTGGTTGTCTTGTAAATAGTATCAGAAGTGAAATCGGCTTGAACTTTACCTCGTTTGAGAAAGGGGTATTGAGCGGAGGTGTGGTAGCATTCTGTCACGGCTTCTCTCTTAGGCGATGTTGGTTTGAGCACCTGATTGTCAGCGAATAGAGGCCGTTTTGCTATCTGTAATTTATTTTTCGGTGAAATATTCGGGCTAGAGCGCGTTGATGTTTGCGGATTGAATTTTGTTCAATTTAAATGCTTTTTGAGCGGGGCGTGTGCGGTTTAGTCATCTAAATAAACACGACTCAACACTGCGCCGCGATGGAGTCACGGATTCAGGTTCAATGCCCGCTCTATTGCAACTCTCAGCGCCAACGCCATGCGCGAGCAATTAGGGTCACCGTTAACAGGCATTCCACACCACCATAAAGCAGGTAATAGAGCCAGGTTTCACCCGCGAGGTTGCCAATATTTACCAGCGTGTATAGCGCACCAAAACCAAGATGCAGCCGGCGGGTCAGCGCTCGCGGAAACAAAAAACTACCGGCGCACATCAGCGCTGGAATCAGCATCAGTACCGAGGCCAACAACAGAGCCTGCTGTGACACCGCAAAGGGACCCATATTTCCTGCAGTGACGCTGTCGATCATACCGGGTCGGTAAAAGCTGAACACATCCGCATAGAGATAAAGCAACATTAGCGAGATCCATAGCGAGGCTAAAGTCACCCGGACAGATAATTCCTGCAACAAGGTATTGGAAAGTGATGGTTCGGTTGTACGTGTCATAATTCATTCTCCTGTCTTAGAAACGAATGCCGATATTCAAGCCGGGTTCAAACAAAAAGTAGCCAGACCATTTGGCATCCTGTTCCGCGAAACTTTTCGGGACATGGGTGCGGATTGGCCAGCTGGTCGCGGCGATAGAAGGTTCGATGAAAAAGCGCTCACTCGCCCAAGACAAATGATAGCCCACCCGCGCTGTAGTGAAGAGCTGCCAACCATTCTGCAATGGCTCTTCTGCGGTATCGAAATAGGATTGCAACATCGGCATCACATGCACCTTAGTGAACAACCCTTTGCCAAAGTAATGTTGCCAGGTAACCCCCAGGCCAATGTCACGGATGGTGCCGGGGTAATCCTCGTCCGAGTCGCCAAAGGATGGGCCATAGGGGATTCCCAACGGCGCAGAATATCGCCAGGTAATGAATTCCAGACCCAAGTAGTTGACTGTCCCGACTCGGCGGCTCCATTCCAACTGCAGGTATTGCGGTGAGTCGTCGGTGAAGTTTGCCAAGGCAAATAAAGAGGTGTTTAGCTGGTTCTGATCAGCATCGGCGTAAGTTGGCATGAGTAGGCTACTGCACACCAAAGCCGTAGCTAATATGAAGGGTGTAAATCGCATAAATGTGCCCCTGTTCAGTGATCTGATGCCACTATAACGGGCCACCGGCACGCGACTCATTGACGTTGGTTAAGATCTCAAATTTCGGGGTTAAAATATAACCTGAATCCGTGACTCCTTCAGTGGATGCAGGGTGTAAGAGCCTGATTTCTATTTGTTTTTCAAAAATTGCAGTGCACCCATAGGTTCACGCCAATTTTTGGGAAGCAAAGAGGAATCAATGGCTTGCGCACTGCGCCGCTATGGAGTCACGGATTCAGGTATAACGTAACAACAACTAAGTTCAGCGCAGACGAATAGAGGTTTTGCTTGCTGCCGTTGCTGATGGTACAGGGAACCAGTGAGCGACTTCTTTTTAAGGGGGCACCCCTTGTCTGGCCTTCCATGAATGACACTTGTTCGAAGGGTCGCTTGAGCGTGCGCTAATACTTGGCCGCGAGACGAGCTGTTAAACCTGCTAGGTTGAGGTGCCGGAACTATTTTTTTGCAGACGTTTGCGCAGTCGGCTCAAGGATTCCGGTTTGATACCGAGATAAGAGGCGATCTGGTATTGCGGTACCCGCTGCAATAGCGAGGGGCGGGTCGCCAGCAAATGAGCGTAACGCTGTTCTGGAGTCGCACTTTTGTGTAAGGCCAACTCTTGCTGATGCGTCAACTGCAGTTGTTCACCTTGCTGTCGGCAGATTTCTTTCAACCGTGGCAGTCGCGCGAAAACTTCCTGCTCTAACTGTTCATCGGTTACATTTAACAAGCAATCTTCCATGCATACAGCAAAGCTCGGTGCAACAATACCCTTGCTGGCAACGGCGGGTAATACCGTTTGGCCTTCGGTGTAAAAGTCGAGCGTGAATTCTTCCCCATCATGCAGGTGATAGGTGCGGACACAGCCCTCCACCACCGTAAAATACTGACTCAGTGGTTGACCACTGCGAAACAGATGTTCGCCCTTTCTGCGTCGCTCCAGCCGCTGTAATGACACCAGTTCTTCGCGCTCCTGTTCAGTTAACGCCTGCAAGGGATCCTGAGAATTGGGTAGGGATGGAGAGTCGGGAGTGGACATGAAATTGCCTGTTCACAATGAAGAAGTAAGTTCTATTATACCATTACTTACTCAGACACCCATTATAAAACGGGTGGGTGCCTAAAGTGTGCGCTATCGCTTGATGCTGGAGCGTGGTCTGTTCCATCGCTCTCAACTGTGGCCAACTTCGTTCAATCGCATGGTTCGTGGAAAAAATTTCTAATCGCCTTCATCAATGATGCCTCTCGGATCATTACCCACACGCAGTTTTTCTCTCGGGACAATTATGAGAAGTAACTATTCACCTGAATCCGTGACTCCTTCAGTGGATGCAGAGTGTAATAGCTTGATTTCTATTTGTTTTTCAAAAATTGCAGGTGCACCCATAGGTTCACCCCAATTTTTGGGAAGCAAATAGAAATCAATGGCTTGCGCACTGCGCCGCTATGGAGTCACGTACTCAGGTATTCAGCTCCTAACCAAAGATTCTCACTATTTCATCCAATAATAATGAAAAGCACTTGGCATGTTTTTCAGTAAATTTTACTCGTCGACGGCAGGCCATCCTTTTATTTCACTTCAGAATGACTGTGCGCTTATCTGACGGTAATTCGCATCCGCCATCAATTTTTATCGCCTGGCTCTACGTTCGTCTCTCTCCGAGTCAATCTCAGCCTCAACAATTCCCATGTTATCCTATCCCTTCTTCAGTGGATGCAGGGTGTAAGAGCTTGATTTCTGTTTGTTTTTCAAAAATTGCAGGTTGAGGTTGGATTGGTAGCTGAATAGTTACAGATTTTTTTGAGGACAAGCCAAAGTTTAAACAGCTCATTCCCGGAAAGCGGTGATTAACACCGGGTTTATAAAACCAGCGCAGCTATTTAGTGTGACCCTAGTACTAAATACTTTGTTAAGCGGTTCTAAGTATTGAATATCCAGCCAGTATTTATGACTTGTGCTCTTGTTTGACTCAGGACAAGAAGCGAGGATCTAAACTACATAAGCAGTTTATTCAGTCGACGAACCGTCTGAATAGTAAGGAATCGTTCCTAATGAAAACAAAAGTAAGACAAATCTGTTTAGGTCTCGCCATTGGTTTCAGCCCGCTTCTGGCAATGGCTGATTTTGGATTATCTTCCAGTTCTAATTTTTATGACATTGATACAGGTGCCGGCCTGACGTTCAGCATTCGTCGTACTGATAACGGGGTGAGTACACAATCTGCCGGTGACATTGCTTCGTTGAAGTACAACGGCATTGAATATCAGATTCAATCACGGGGTTCTCAGATTAATTCAGGTTTTGACTGGTTATATGACGGCGTTTCTGCAGTCTCTGTCAGTGCAAATACCGTTGGAAGCGATTTTATTAAGGTGACTGTGCAAGCCGGTGATTTGACCCATTACTATATGGCGCGTAGAGGCTACCCGCATATCTATATGGGCACCTATTTCACTTCGGAACCTAATGTTCATGGTCATGTTCGTTACATTATGCGCTTGAACTCCAGTCTGCTGCCAAACGGTAACCGTGCAGGCGATCTGCGTGAGACAAATCGCACAGTGGAAGCTTCAGATATCTTTGCGTTGCCGAACGGTGAAACCCGCTCTAAACATTACTCTAATGAACGAGCGAAAGATTGGCAGTACTTCGGTGCAACTGGCAACAATGTGGGTATGTGGATCGTGCGTGGAAATCAGGAAGGCAGTTCCGGTGGCCCTTTCTATCGCAGTCTGTTGAATCAGACAACGAGTAGCAGCCAGGAGCTGACCTACATTGTCAACTATGGTCAGGCGCAAACAGAAGCTTTCCGAATGGGGGTTTTGAACGACTATACCTTTGTTGCCACCAATGGTTCCCGGCCAGGGAATGATATCGACACCTCCTGGTTTTCCCAGATGGGTCTGCTTGGTTACGTGCCGGACTCGCAACGTGGTCAGGTTGCTGCTGTTGGTATTAATGGGCGCGAAAGTGGTTTTGAGTACACCGTTGGTTTTGCAAATGACACCGCTCAATATTGGGTTCCTGCAACAGAAAGCAGTGGTTTCTTTAAAACCGAGCCGATGCGGGCTGGCACTTATAACATGACTGTGTATAAGAACGAGTTGGAGGTTTTCTCCGGTTCAGTCACTGTTCGTGCGGGTCAGGTCACCATATTGCATTCGATTACAATCGATAAAGATCCGGCCAAAGATGATGCTATCTGGCGTATTGGTCATTGGGACGGAACACCTCGGGAATTCTTAAATGGTGATAAAGTTACCCAAATGCATCCTTCTGATTCGCGTATCAGCACCTGGGATCAGGGGAATTTTATTGTCGGTAGCCATGATTCAAGCCACATGCCAGCCTATTTCTGGAGGGACATTAATAACGACCATGTGATTTATTTCCGGCTAAGAGACAGCGAACGTGCACAAGGGCACAAGGTGCGCATTGGTTTAACCTGTGCTTTCGCTGGTGGTCGTCCAAGAATCAGGGTGAACGATTGGCTTTCTCCGATCGAATATCCATCCAATCAACCACGAACTCGAAACCTGACAACTGGTTCTTATCGTTGTAATAACGTGACATATACCTATGACGTTCCGGCCAATGCATGGAAGACGGATGGCAGTTGGAATGTCATGACCATGTCTGTCATTAGTGGTTTCACCAGTACTAATTGGCTGTCGCCATCATTTAGTCTGGATGCCATCGATTTGATGGGAACAAAACAAACTGCAGCATCAACGAACTCGACTCCAGCGCAGCCTGATCCAGCGCCAGCAGATCCGACTCCAGCGCAGCCTGATCCAGCGCCAGTAGATCCGACTCCAGCGCAGCCTGATCCAGCGCCAGCAGATCCGACTCCGGCGCAGCCAAGTCCAGCGCCAGCAGATCCGACTCCGGCGCAGCCAAGTCCAGCGCCAGCAGATCCGACTCCGGCGCAGCCTGATCCAGTGCCAGCAGATCCGACTCCAGCACAGCCTGGTCCAGCGCCAGCAGATCCGACTCCGACACAGCCCGATCCGGCACCAGGAAATGGAAGTGAATCAGCTGTTGATGATGGCACCAGTACAACCACTGATGTGACGATAGGTAAGAATACAATCAGCATTGGGGCGTTTCCTGCCCTTCATGGTGTTCTGGCAGTATTGTTGTTTGTGATTGGACGCAAACGGTCTGCTGCCAAATAAAAAGAATCTGCAAATACTCATCCGGGTGTTTTACAGACACATAAAAAAGGGCCTGATATCCAGGCCCTTTTTTTATGTTCATCTGCTCCATGTTTTATTCAGCCACAATCCTTTGCTGTCAAAAAACGGAATGTCACATTGAATGCCATTACAAGCAATCAGAAAGAGCTCACTTACACAGGTAGTGATGCCGTTGCCGTATTCAATTACTCCGCGGATGACCTTTTTGCCCAGAGAGCAAGATTCAGGTGATACTCAAAACAGGACAGAGTAAAGAGGTATTGAAATGATAAGAAGAAAGAAAAATCGGCCTCTGAATGAGGCCGATAGGACAGAAGTAGTAATTAGGCGATTTTGCGACGTCGGATCATGGCGATCAGACCCAATGCAAATAATGCTAAGGCGCCTGGTTCAGAGACCTCAACTGGCGGGTTGAAATCGAACTTATGGAATTCACGTGCCCCGGTGTAGCTCAACGCGGCAACTGAGCCATCGAATACTGCGCCACCTGTCAGGTCTGCATCAACCGCAAGGATCGCTCCCCACATTGCCAGGTTGTTGAAATCCACGGATTCTGCTTCGTAGAAATTCCACAGAATATTTGCAGCACCAATGCCGTTATGATTAAAGCCATTCACAAGGTTGGTACCGCCGCCAGCTTTAATAGCTTTACCAGAAACGTTGATAACAACGGTATCGGCACTGCCTGCATTTAACATCAAACTGGTGTTTTGGGCAAAAAGGTCATCCGCGGAGTAATTGAATACGGCAACGGCATCACTACCTGTGTAAGTGAGCTCTTTCTGATTGCTTGTAATGGCATTCAATGTGTCAGTGGAGGCCTGAGTCAGCTCGTTCCAGATATTGGCTATACTCAATGACTTGTCTTGATAAACAGCACCACCGCCATTCATGATCGGGTTGGCGTTTAATGCTCCGCCGTAAACGAAGTCACCATGTTGAACATGAATATCACCATAGATGGTTTGCCCATTCCATGTCGTACTGCCGTTAACATCTCCAACCACTGACAGTGCAGCATTGTTGGCGTTGACTTTTGTCCCGAACTTGGAGCCGAAGTCTGAAGCCTGACCACTGGTGTTTAGGTCACCGCCGACAAAAGTTGCACCTTCTACGTCACCGCCCTGATAGTTGTAGTCGTTATGCAGTATCAGGTTATGCGTAGCCAACAGTCCTGTTTTCAGAATTGAATGTTTCATGTGACTCCTTGCTGGTAAGGTATTATGTGATTTTTATTTTATAAGAGCAAAAAACAAGCCAAAATAAATTGGCCGCTATATCGCTGCGTTCTGGCTGTATTTGGCGGAAATTATCGCCGAAAAACTGTAAATAATACCGACATACTAATAGTTCAGGTGTCGACAATTATAACAGGGTTCAGATTGTCCTGAATCCGTGACTCCTTCAGTGGATGCAGAGTGTAAGAGCTTGATTTCTATTTTGTTTTTCAAAAATTGCAGGTGCACCCATAGGTTCATTGAAATTTTTGGGAAGCAAAGAGGAATCAATGGCTTGCGCACTGCGCCGCTATGGAGTCATGGAGTCACGGATTCAGGTATTATTCGCAAAAACGGCGGCCCACTCTTCGAGAAGCCCTCCAGAAGTCCACCGCTTCGTTCCAACTCCTGACAAGGGAGGGGTTGCCTTCGAGCTGCGCCTCGCGGTGAACTTCCGAAGGGGCCTTCTTAATACAGCCTGAATCCGTGACTCCTTCAGTGGATGCAGGGTGTAAGAGCTTGATTTCTATTTGTTTTTCAAAAATTGCAGGTGCACCCATAGGTTCATTGAAATTCTTGGGAAACAAAGAGGAATCAATGGCTTGCGCACTGCGCCGCTATGGAGTCACGGATTCAGGTACAGGTTTCATTCAAGACACTACACTAGTTAGTGCCTGTCCAGAAAGGAGGCTTCGGTTTCGCCCAAATGAAAAGTCTCCTTTTAGTATGACGTTCAAGCACATCCATGTGACACTCGCCACTGACGTGGCCTTTCGTTATGGAAAAGTCTAACGCGACGTTGGGCTTTTATCAGGCCGTTTTTTCGCTTAAGCCGATTGTGCCATTATGATCTGATAGCAGCTTTTTATTAAGCAGACTATAGAGTCGAATGGTTTTGTATTGCAGATAAACAAGGGGCAAGTACAAAACGAAATAGGCGATATCAAATTTACTGAATACCTCAGCAGGTAGAACTTGCAGCAGGCCTTTGTTGATCCAGAAACTTAGCAAGACGAAACCGGCAACACCAGGGCAGATTAATGCAAATGACGAAGGTGATTTTGTTGGGCCGTAAACAAACTGATCGAAATAATTCATACGTTTCTTCAGCGAAAGTCCCATCACTGCGAACATTGCTTGAATGCCTACAAACGCAGTAAGCCAAAAGAAACTTTGCATCGGGTGCATACCTAAGGTGTGTGCACCATGAGACAGGCGCATGAGGGTTATGCCGATAATCGTCAGTAACGGAATCATCACCAGAAAAGTTGGCAACCCTTCAACGGCAGCGCCGTGCTCAAACATGGCACGAAAGCCAAGTACCAGTTTGATTAGCGCTAAAACGACTGCGGTGACGGTAAAGAAAATAGCGCCGATTGAACCCAGTACCACCGTTAGTGGAGTTGAACTCATCGCTGCGGCGGCGGCAAACCCGACGCCCACCATTGCAAAAGAGAAGGCAGGAAGAATTTGCGCAAGATTATTATTTTTTGTGCAGTCGAATCCCCCCTTGGCCATGATTCGACCAAAGAAATCCAGATAAATCCTAAATGCATAAAACCCGATAGCGCCATTGACCAGTAAAGCCGCAGGGAATAGCCACTCTTTTGCTGACCAGACACCCGGTACAAAAACCGCTGCAATAATAAACACCACATTAACGCCCATGCTGTAAGCCAATGGTATTGCCATTAATTGTGTTTCCGCATTGGAATTTCGTAACTGGTCATAGGCGTCGGTCTGTTTGAATTTTTTAAACGCCCCCAGATTCCAGAACAGTATCCGGAAGTAATTGATAGCGAAGAGCAAAATGCCTGTCATTGCGATAGCAGCGCTTATCTTTAACCAGATCGGCCCTTGCGTAAATAGCGCCTGTATATGTGTAAATGCAGGTATAGCGCTGCCTTTGTGGGGAGCCCAGAACAGGAGGTACATGAAAAAGCTGATAGCCAGTCCTCCGCTGCCCAGGGCGGAAAGGAACATCAAAGGTGAGTAGCCTTCAGCGGTGGTTTTTTTCAATCGGTTAAACATGAGTCCTCCTCTAATTGTTTATTAGACACATCTAATATATAGGTTTTCGGCTGCTCTTCAACTTATTTATTAGATTTTTCTAATATAAAAACAATTTTGACTATACCCCGAGTCCGTAACTTCAGAGTGGATGTAGGGTGTAAGAACTTGGTTTCTATTTGTTTTTCAAAAATCGCAGGTACACCCACAGGAGGTTCACCCCGATTTTTAGGGAGCATAGGGAAATCAATGGCTTGCGCACTACGCCGCTATGGAGTCACGGATTCAGGTGATTACTTATGGCGGATCAGATTATTCCAGCATCTGCTTGATGCGTGCTTTTAACATTTCGATAACAACCCGATTCTTGCCGCCGCGAGGCACAATGATATCGGCGTATTGCTTTGATGGCTGAACAAACTCCAGAAACATCGGCCTGACGGTTCGTTTGTACTGTTCAATAATAGAGTCCATCGTTCGGCCCCGTTCTTCGACATCACGTTTTAATCGGCGCAGCAGACATATATCCAGATCGGTATCCATGAATACCTTAACGTCCATACGTTTGCGGATCTGTTTGTCATTTAGCAACAAAATACCCTCAACGATAACGACTTTTGAAGGAAAGTGTGTGGTGGTCTGGTCTGAGCGATTATGGTTTTTATAGTCATAAACCGGGACTTCGATGGTTTGGTTCTTTGCCAGCATGTCCATCTGTTCAAGCAGTAGATCATGATCAAACGCATTCGGGTGGTCGTAATTGATCTGCTCACGTTCTTCCAGCGAAAGGTCATAAACCTTACGGTAGTAGCTGTCCTCCTTGATTATTGAGATTGCGCTTTCGCCCAGCTCATATTGCAGTTCGTGATATAGAGTGTGTGCCAAGAGGCTTTTGCCGGATGCCGAAGCGCCGGCAATTCCAAGAAAGATGGGCGTCGAACTCATAGTATTTCCGTTAATGTCGAGGCTGCGATTCTATACAGGCCATATGGTTAAGCCAGACGACTGGCAAGCTAGGTAACGGCTGGAATCTCAGTGAAGAGAAAATTGCGCAAATTTTAGAGCCTTTGACTTGATTTGTCGCCTAAGTGACTAAAAGAGTTTGCCTGACAGGTGTCAACTACTTTGTAATAAAACTACATTTTGGGTGATAAACCTAATTCATCTGGCTACAATGGTCTGCGATATATGTACTCATTCTATGTTTCAAAATCTAAGGAACTGCCATGTCTGTGATTAAAATGTCCGATCTGGAACTCGCCGGTAAGCGAGTTCTGATTCGTCAAGACTTGAACGTACCATTGAACGACGCTGGCGAAGTAACGTCTGACAAGCGTATTAAAGCATCTATACCGACAATCGAACTGGCACTGGAAAAAGGTGCCAAGGTAATGATCATGTCTCACCTGGGTCGCCCGACAGAAGGTGAATACGAAGAAAAATATTCGTTAGCGCCCGTTGCAGCCTACATGGGCAAACTGATGAATCGTGAAATTCCGCTGGTCAAAGACTGGCTGGATGGCGTTGAGACTGATGCCGATGTGGTGATTCTGGAAAACGTTCGTTTTAACAAGGGCGAAAAGAAAAACGATGATGACTTGTCCAAGCAGATGGCCAAGTTGTGTGATGTTTACGTGATGGACGCTTTCGGTACTGCTCACCGTGCTCAGGCATCAACTCACGGCGTTGCGAAATACGCTGACGTTGCTTGTGCCGGTCCATTACTGGCTGGTGAGCTGGAAGCACTTGGCAAGGCAATGGACAATCCAGCTCGCCCTATGGTCGCCATTGTCGGAGGTTCCAAAGTCTCTACCAAGCTGACGGTATTGGAAAGCCTCGCCAAAGTATGCGATCAATTGATCGTTGGTGGTGGCATTTCCAACACCTTTGTTGCGGCACGTGGATACAATGTTGGTAACTCGCTGCACGAACCGGATCTGATTCCTCAGGCGAAAAAGTTGATGGCTGAGCAAGATATCCCTGAGCCGGTGGATGTTCGTGTTGGCACCGAGTTTTCTGAGACTGCGGTTGCGACGGTAAAGCCGGTTGATCAGGTTCAGGATAATGAAGAAATTATGGATCTTGGTCCTGAGACGGCAGCCATATTTGCCAAAGTGATCAAGAACGCAAAAACCATCCTGTGGAATGGTCCTGCTGGTGTATTCGAATTCGATAACTTCGACAAAGGCACCCGTGCGATCGCTGAAGCGATTGCCGACAGTGACGCATTTTCAGTATTGGGTGGCGGTGACTGTATTGCCGCAGTACAAAAATTCGATATGGAAGATCGGTTCTCGTATATCTCAACTGGCGGCGGTGCTTTCCTTGAATTTGTTGAAGGTAAAAAACTGCCTGCGGTTGCCATTTTAGAAGAGCGTGCCGCTAAGTAAGCTATTTTAAATCCCCGCGAAGACGGGGTTTGTTGTTTTTGAAATTTGTGCTTAGCTTTGGGCACAGTTAATACACTCTAAAAAGGGTAACACCATGACTAAGATTCTCGATGTGGTAAAGCCAGGTGTGGTTTCCGGTGATGATCTGCAAAAGATTTTTGCAATTGCCAAGCAGGAAAAATTTGCTTTGCCAGCCGTTAATGTCGTCAATACGGATTCGATTAACGCCGTGATGGAAGCGGCAGCAAAAGTCAAGTCTCCTGTCATTATCCAGTTCTCCAATGGTGGTGCTGCATTTCTGGCTGGTAAAGGTTTGAAACTTGAAGGCCAGGAAGCTCAGGTAAAAGGTGCGATTGCGGGTGCCAAATACGTTCATGAAATGGCAGAAACCTATGGTGTTCCTGTAATTCTGCATACTGACCATGCTGCCAAGAAACTGTTACCATGGATTGACGGTCTTTTGGATGCAGGTGAAAAACATTTTGCTGAAACTGGTAAGCCGTTGTTCTCTTCTCACATGCTGGATCTATCTGAAGAGCCGCTGGAAGAAAACCTGGAAATCTGCGCTGAATATCTGAAGCGCATGGACAAGATGTCTATGAGCATTGAAATCGAGCTGGGTATTACCGGTGGTGAAGAAGATGGTGTCGACAACAGCGATGTTGATTCTGCTGATCTGTATACCAAACCAGAAGAAGTTGCACGTGCCTATGAAGTGCTCAGTGCCGTGTCTCCACGTTTCACTATTGCTGCGTCATTCGGTAACGTTCATGGCGTTTACAAACCAGGCAACGTTAAATTGAAGCCGACTATTCTACGTGATTCTCAGCTTTATTGTGGTGAGAAATTCAGCTTGCCTGAAAATGGCCTGACTTTCGTCTTCCACGGTGGTTCGGGTTCTACTGCTGCGGAAATCAAAGAGTCTATCTCCTATGGTGTTGTGAAAATGAATATCGATACCGATACTCAGTGGGCAACCTGGAATGGCATTCGCGAATACGAAGCGAAAAATCACGATTATCTGCAGGGTCAGATTGGTAATCCTGAAGGTCCGGATGCACCAAACAAAAAATTCTATGACCCTCGTAACTGGCTGCGTACCGGTCAGCAAGGCATGGTTGCTCGTTTGGAGCAGGCATTTTCCGAACTAAATGCGATTGATCGTAACTGATCGCTCAGGTATTTAAATAAACCCGCTTCGGCGGGTTTTTTGTGTTTGTGCGCCAGGCATAGCGCCGTGGCGATTGGATGACCTAGTGTAGTGTCTCAAACCTGAATCCGTGACTCCTTGTGGCTTACGCACTGCGCCACTCTGAAGCCACGGATTCAGGTATCAACGCAGATACACTCCTTTTCTGTTCTTGATGTCTGATCAGGTGCTGAAAGTTTGTTTGGCCCAATGTATCAGAAGATGAATTTTCCATAACCGCACTGTCATCTGAAAACTGGCTGACGGAACACAGGGTAACCGTTATTATCGCGTTCCCATTATTTCAGGATCGGTTTATGGATTTAGCAGACATTCGTCGAGAATACACGCTGCAGGGGTTGAATCGTGAGCAATTGAACAGCAATCCTATTACGCAATTTGATCTTTGGCTCAATCAGGCTATGGCTGCTGAGCTCAATGCTGACCCGACAGCAATGTCTCTGGCAACAGTGGATGCCGATGGGCAGCCAAGTCAGCGTATTGTTCTGCTGAAGCAGTTCGATAAAAACGGTTTTGTTTTTTATACCAATCTGGAAAGTCGAAAAGCGCGCGAGATTGCCGGAAACTCCAAAGTCTGTCTGCACTTTGCCTGGACACCGCTGGAACGACAGATCGTGATCTATGGAGAAGCCGAAAAGCTCAGTATCAGTGAGGCAGCTCGATATTTTATTTCCCGCCCCCGCAATAGTCAGATCGCGGCCTGGACCAGCCACCAGAGTCAGAAAATCGGTTCACGCAAGTTGTTGGAGCAGGCTTTTGATCAGATGAAAAACAAGTTTAAGGAAGGTGCTATCCCATTGCCCTCGTTTTGGGGTGGTTATCGAGTCAAACCCATGGCTATGGAATTCTGGCAAGGGCGGGGCGCGCGACTGCATGATCGGTTTATGTATAAGGTTGATGGTGACGGTTGGTCACTCGATCGCTTGCAGCCCTGATTCTAAGCCTAAACAGGTGGTATGCCTTAACCGTCGTTGAAAGAAGCACTTCGCCACACAGATATTGCGCGCAGTGCCCTTGTCTGTACCTGCAATCGCTCTCACATATATTTGCTTATTGAAATTTAGATTATTCTAAATTAAATTGGCTTCATTGAAATGAATGAGAGTCTAACGATGAAAGTGAATATGGGTATGGCCGATCGGATTATTCGAATCATTGTTGCTGCGTTGTTGCTGTTGGCAGTTACCATGCATTGGGTATCAGGAATATTGGCTATTATTGCTGTGGTGTTGGCCGTTGTGTTTTTGGGAACATCGGTCATTCGTTTTTGCCCTCTGTATCTGCCGTTTGGTATTAACACTCACAAGAAAGGTTGAATATCGATATTCAACGCCCGGGGATCCAGGGTATTTATTATCTGAAGGTCGACCCTGTTGTTGGTCATATCAATGACTTCAGGGGTGACCTGGATACTTTGACGAGTGTTATAAAAAATTCTGACCAGAGGACGTGTCGGCTCGAATTTATTAGCCTGGATAATGACACCAGCACGTCCGTTTGATAGTTCAACCAGCGTGCCAACCGGATACACGGACAGGCAGCGGATAAAATCATAAACCAGATTTTTATCCAGATGGAAAACGCTCCACTCCACCAGTTTCTTTAATGCTTCATTCGGTCCCATACCCACGTGGTAAACGCGATCTGCTGTGATGGCATCAAAAACATCACAAATAGCGGACATTCGACCTTCCAGTGAAATTTTTCCCTCTGGTAAATTACGTGGATAACCGCTGCCGTCGAGACGTTCATGATGTAATCGGCAAATTGAACGGGTCAGCTCGCTGAGTCCGTCGGTAATATCCAGAATCTGTGCACCATAAGTGACATGCCGTTTCATCTCTTCCCACTCGTCTGCCTCAAGCTTCCCCGGCTTGTTTAATATTTCGATCGGCACCAGGACTTTACCTATATCATGCAGAATCCCGCCGGCAACGATTTGTTGAATGGCGTCAGGTGGCAGACGTTTGAATTTTCCAAATACCCCCAGCAGCAAACCAACATTGATCGAATGTTCCAACAGATATTCGTCTTTACTGCGCATAAAGGATACGCACGCCAGAGCATTTTCGTTGGCATCCAGAGAGCTGATCAGCTCAGCAGCCGTTTCATCAACCGCCTTGGTATCAATCGCTTTTTTGTTCTTGATATCATCCAGCAGATTGCCAATCACGTTACGGGCGTGATCGTAGGTTTTCGCTGCCCGCTCACGCTCCTTATGCAATGATACTTTTTTGTGTTCTTTTTGTTTGAAACCGGACTGTTCGGCAATGGATTCAAACTGCTCAGTCTGCAGTTGTTTGACGGCATCAGCCTGTTGGCCTTCTTGGCAATCATCGCCTTTCTCGGTGTCGATATATAGCTCACGGACCCCCAGTTTCCTGATCTTGTCAATAACGACCGGATTCTTGATCAAACCACTACGCGATGCATTGCCTTGAGGAACCCAATGATTATTGAGATCAGCGATATACATACCCGGTTTTAGGAATTCGATAGCAATTTTTTTAATCAAACAGGGGGATCCAAAAATGCAGTTTTAAATAAGAATAGCGGACTGAACCTAAAAGGCTATTGAAGAATAACGGGTTGCTGCTGCCTGAAGACCTTACCGATTGTGAGTGCTAATTGGTGTTGTTGCAGTGTCTGCCCGACCTCAGCGGGTACTGATACGAGTAAACCGCCCTGGGTTTGTGGATCGAGCAGGCAATCGATCAGTGCTTGGTTGCGATGTCGAATATCACAGCGCTGAAGTAGTGGTTGTAGTTGTGGTAGTAAGGTCGAGGCAACACCAAGAGAGGATAATCGCAATGCATCATCCAGCAGAGGCACATCATCTGCATTGATCACCGCACCCAGGCCGGTGTCGGCAAACATCTCCAACAGATGTCCGATCAGGCCGAAGCCGGTGATGTCCGTTGCCGCATGTACCGTCATGGACTCAAGATGATTGAAAAATGTTTTGTTTGAATTCAGTAGTGATTGCCACAGAGCTTCGATTGCAAGGGGTTTCGCTCGTCCTGCCATATTGGCTGCAAGTAAAATACCTGTGCCGATTGGCCGGTTCAACATCAGCCAATCGCCTTCATGAGCGCTCCGTTTCGGCCATCGAGCCTCACCCAGTGCATTAACGACCAATGCCAGATGGGTTTCAGCTCCTTCGGTGCTGTGGCCGCCAATCAATCTGCACTCATGTTCCGCCAACGCATCATAGATACCAGACATCAACCATTTGAAATCGCGCCGGGCAATGCGTGGATGACTGAACGCCAGGTTGACCCAGGTTTGTGCCGTATTCGGGCGTAGCCCCATGGCATAGCAATCATTGATGGCATGGTGTGTGACAATCTTGCCGAGCTGATAGTAATCCTCAGTCATGGCACGAAAGCCATCAATGCTTTGCCAGAGTGACTGTCCATTATGCAACTGTTCATCATGCACTAACGCCTGCGCGGCATCTTCGGCAAAAACCGATTCTCCGGGGTTCAATGCCTGTAAGGTTTCACTCAGCAGTTCCGGCCCCAGTTTGCTGCCACACCCGGCACAGTGCATATCTTCGGCCATGACATTTTTCATCTCCGGCAAGTCGGTGTCGAACTTGGCCATAAATTTGCGATCAATCCGGTCTTTCCAGTGCCACACCCAGCGTCCAGCAATGCTGACGCCATTACGCTGGCCGACTGCGTACTGACCACCCAATGACATTAAAGAGAGAAAATCACGTTGCAGGCGTACTCGCTTCATTGCCTTATTGTCGATAACGGCACCCAGGTTTTGCAGTAGAAACGGTGCTGAGCGCACCGCATAAACCCCGGCTTTGGGTCGTGGGTTGTTACTGATGTGGGCAACATCGCCACAGGCAAAGATGTTGCTATGGCTCTGGCTCTGCAAAAACTGGTTAACGCTAATGAAGCCGTTTGTGTCGGTAGCGAGCCCGGCAGCGCCCGGCCAGTTGGGGGCTACGGCCGGTGTACACCATAGTGACTTGTCGATGGATAACTCCCGATTATCGTCGCTGAGCAGGCTGTTTTTCGTCACCTCCCGAACCCGGAAATAATTCAAAACTTTGATGTTTATCGCAGCCAGTCGTTGCATGACCTTAGCGCGTAGTGAGTCGCTGTAACTGCTGAGAATCTGCTCGCCACTGAGAACCAGTGTCAGTCGGATTGGGCGATTCAGCGTTTTGAAGCGATGCGCAATCGCAAATGCTATCTCTACACCGGCAGCGCCGGCACCAACGATAGCCCAATGGGGAGTATGACTGTCTGCTTGATCCTTTTGATCCAATAGATGCTGCCATGCGACCGTCAACTGGCTGACTGGTTTCACTCCAAGAGCAAATTCCCGTGCGCCCGGCACAGTCAGGTTTGGTGTTGAGCCGGTGTTGATGGATAGCCAGTCATATACCAGGTCACGATGCTGTGCCATCTGAATGGTTTTATTGGCAGGATCCAGCCCGGTCACCCGGTCATTAATCAGGCGTATGCCGAAGTGTTGGCACAGCCGGTTCAGATCGATGTGGGTGTCTTCCAGTGTGTAATGTCCGGCAATATAGCCGGGCAGCATGCCAGAGTAGGGTGTTAGCAACGTATCGGTGATCAGTGTCAGGCGCACTCCTTTTGGAGGCTGCATCGCCAGCATTCGCAGCACCAGCGCATGAGTATGACCGCCGCCGACAAAGACCAGGTCACGTTCAATCACGATGTGAGCCTTTCAGTAATGCCCGACTGGCGTGGAATCCAGCCCACAAGGTACCCAATGGGATCAATAGACTCTTAAACAGCATGCCGACGATCAGCGTCACGACTGAGGTTGAAAGCCGGGCACCGACATCTTCATTACTGATCGTTGTATCTACTTTGCCAAAGATCAGATCAGACAGGTCGATTTTGGTTAGCGTCTCTTTCAGCCGGTCAATCACTTTTGCGGTGGCATCCAGCACTGACAGGGCTTCCTGTCCAGTGGCATCGAAATAAAGCCAGTCGAAAAGCCAGACAAATCCGACTTCCAGCGAGAGCAGGAAACGGCCGATAAAAAAGCACAGTGCCAGGCGCAGAACCAAAGAGAGATAGCGTGACGATTGCCACAGCATTATCAGTGTGACCAGTGCAAAGCCGGAAAAAAAGATCTTCAGTGTCAGACTAACAGTAAACAGTAACAATACTTGTTGGATGCCCAGTGCGGTCAGCGTCACCAGTAACAGGCCGGAAAAGCGCTCGATCAGATCATTGATCGGGTCAAGAATTTCGCCGATGCCAACCCCGGCAACGCCAATACCGACTTCAGTGGACTGCACCAGAGAAATCACCCCATTCAGCGTGCGCACCACACCAAAGACAACGGCATTGCTCTCAATGGTATCGGACAGATAGTCCTGTGCCCTGGCATCCAGTTGCGGTAGCCAGTTCAAGGCAGTCGCCAGCACAATGCATAGACTGAGCAAAATTTTCTGGCGAAAGCTGATCAGCGTTGCAGCCATTGCAGAATCTCGTTTTGCGTGCCGCGAAACACGGTCGCATCCGCTTTGGCACTGAATTGATAGGTGTACATCGGGTCATAGTAGTCACGCAACAGAATTTCGATGATTGTATCGAATCCAGACCACTGATTTTGGCTGACCAGTAGCATGCTCGCCTGTTCCAATTGTTCCGTCAGTGCTTTAAAGCGTACTCCACCGAGTCGTTTCTGAATGCGCTGCAACGCTGAGCGGATGTAATCTTCAAGGGCAACAACTGCCTGCTCAGGCTGAGTTGTGACTTGATGATGTTGATAAAAACGCTGGGCATAGTCACGCCGGATTCGTTGAACCCGCTCTTCAAAGGGAGCTTCCAGGGCTACGACCGGGCTGTTTTTAGTCAGCGCCAGAAATTCCGGCAGGATGGCGATACGTCCGATCAGGCGCGACTCATCTTCAAACAGAATCGGTTTGTCGCTGCTCTGTGTGCGTTTCATCCACTGGATCGACCATGCATTTTCAAAACTGATCTGCGCCGGTTGCGGGGTTTCGGTGCCACCAAAGGCACTGCCCCGGTGATTGGCCAGTGCCTCCAGATCTACCGCATGGTTACAGGCTTCAATAACATCCGTCTTGCCAGAGCCGGTTGGCCCGGCCAGTACCAGAATATGACCGCCTTCAATGCGCTGATGCAGTTCATTCAGCAAATATTGGCGCATTGCCTTGTAACCACCAGTGACCATTGGCAGATCAACACCGGCGTCTGCCAGCCATTGCTGAGTCACTCTCGAACGCAGTCCGCCGCGAAAGCAGTAGAGCAAACCGTCTGGATGCTCCGCAGCAAACTGTTTCCAGGCTTCACCCCGGGCTTGTCTAACGTCACCGTGCACCAACTCATGACCGAGATCGATCGCCGCCTGTTGTCCCGCCTCTTTGTAGCAGGTGCCGACTGCGGCGCGCTCCTGATCGTTCATCAGCGGGTGGTTGACCGCGTTTGGAAAAGCGCCCTTGGCAAACTCAACGGGTGCGCGAACATCCATCAGGGGCCGATCATTCAGAAAGATACTTTGATAGTCTGCCGTTGAAATCACCCGGATACCTCTTACTTGACTGAAGTGTGAAGCATAACAAACACTTACAAATTCGCCTCGGATTTTATTATTTACGGTATCGAACCCAGCTTTCAATCTCTACAATGTCGGGTTCAATCTAACAACAGGTACTGAGAATGATCGAAGATAACAAAGTGGTCTCAATTGACTATACCGTGAAAGACGACAGCGGACAGGTCATTGATTCCTCCGAAGGTAACGAGCCTCTGGTATACCTGCATGGCGCGCAGAACATCATTCCTGGCCTGGAATCTGCGTTGACCGGCAAAGCAACTGGTGATGACTTTGAAACCACGGTGCAACCTGCTGACGGTTATGGTGAGTACAAAGAAGAGCTGGTACAGGTTGTACCGCGTTCAGCTTTTGAAGGCGTTGAATCCATTGAACCAGGCATGGTGTTTACTGCTCAAACTCAAGGTGGACCGGTTCAACTGATGGTTACCGGTGTTGAAGAAGATGATATCACGGTAGACCCGAATCACCCATTGTCCGGTAAAGTTCTGCACTTCACCGGCAAAGTTATCGAAGTCCGTGATGCCTCTCAAGAAGAGTTGGATCATGGTCATGTGCACGGCGCTGGTGGTCACCAGCACTGAGGCTTGAATCAAGCAGTGCTCTGAGTGAGACCTTCGATTCGAGTGTGACAGGCAAAACGAAAAAGGTCTGCTGAGTAACCGATGCTCATTGGATACCGCAACCAGGAATGGCCATTCTGATGCTGAAAAGCAAGAGTGGTCATTCACGTTTTACACTCAACCTTTTATGTTTCTCGCTCCAAACTCCACTCTTCCTGATAACATGCTCCATCCAACATAAATACAGCATACGCATGGCAACTAAGCTTAATCCCCGGCAAAAAGAATCTGTTGAATATATCAGTGGCCCATTACTGGTACTGGCGGGTGCCGGTTCTGGCAAAACCTCGGTCATCACCCAGAAGATTGCTTATCTGATTCAGGAATGCGGCTATCGTGCTCATAATATTGCAGCGGTGACCTTCACCAACAAGGCTGCGCGGGAGATGAAAGCACGTGTCAGCAAGCTGGTGAAAGGCAAAGCGTCGCGCGGTTTGATTGTCTCCACCTTTCATAATCTCGGATTGAACATCCTGCGTAAAGAAGCCGAACATCTGGGGCTGAAAAGCAATTTCACTCTGTTTGACGATCACGACTCCAAAGCACTGATCAAAGATATTGTTTTACGCTCGGCACCCAATACTGTTGATGAGGTGGACTACATTAATAATCTGATCAGCCTGTGGAAAAATGACCTGAAAGAACCAGATGAACTGCGTGGTAAAATGGAAGATGCGCTGCATGCACTCGCTGTTGAAATCTACGCTGAATATAACCGGATGCTCAGCGCCTATAACGCTGTTGATTTTGATGATCTGATTCGCCTGCCGACCACCCTGTTTCTGAATTACCCCGAAGTGCTGGGCAAGTGGCAGCGCCGCATTCGTTATCTGTTGGTCGATGAATATCAGGATACCAATATTTCCCAGTACCTCCTGGTAAAGTTAATTGTCGGTGATCAGCCTCGCTTCACTGTTGTTGGTGATGATGATCAGTCCATATACAGTTGGCGCGGTGCGCGGCCGGAAAACCTGATTAAACTGCAGGAAGATTTTCCCAAACTCAAGGTTGTCAAACTGGAACAGAACTATCGTTCTACGGGTTTGATCCTGAAAGCGGCCAATACTGTCATTGATAATAACCCGCACGTCTTTACCAAAACACTGTGGTCAGAAATGACCTTCGGTGATCCGATCCGGGTGACCCGAACGCCAAGTGATGACGCTGAAGCCGAGCGCATCGCTAATGAAATTCTGCATCAGCATCTGGTACGTAAAGGCCAGTACAAAGACTTCGCCATTTTGTATCGCGGCAATCATCAGGCGCGCATCATGGAAATGAAAATGCAGCAGAATCGTATTCCCTACAAAATAAATGGTGGCACCTCCTTTTTCGCCAAGGCAGAAATCAAGGATGTCATGAGTTATCTGCGCTTACTGATCAACCCGGATGATGATGCTGCATTTCTGCGCATCATCAACACACCACGTCGCGAAGTTGGCCCGGCAACGCTGGAGAAACTGAATGACTATGCTGCCGTACGTGGCATCAGCCTGTTCCGCTCCTGTGGCGAACTTGGTTTGCGCCAGCATCTGAATGATAAGGCTGCAGAACGATTGGAACGCTTTACCGGCTGGCTTGACCGTACTATTGAAAAACTGCACAAAGAAGAAAATCCAGTGCTGGTGATCCGGGAAATGATCACCGATATCAACTATGAAGCCTGGTTACGTCAGGACAGTAATAGCGACAAGATGGCAGAAAAGCGTTTGGCTAATGTACATATCCTGATTGATGGTTTGCAATCCATGATGGAACGAGGTAACGAAGAGGACGACACCGATCTCGCCATTGGCGAGGCCATCGGCAAATTGGTATTGCGCGATATGATGGAGCGCCAGGAAGAAGAAAAAGAAGAAGATGCCGTACAGATGATGACCCTGCACGCCTCTAAAGGTCTGGAATTTCCTTATGTTTTTATCATGGGCCTGGAAGAAGAATTATTGCCGCATCGTAATTCGATTGAATCCGGTGATATCGAAGAAGAGCGACGCCTCATGTATGTGGGCATTACTCGCGCGCAGAAAAACCTGACTCTGACCTATGCCAGCAAACGAAAACAATTTGGTGAACTGCTGGACTGCACCCCGAGCCGTTTCCTCGAAGAGTTGCCAGAGGAAGATTTAACCTGGGTCGGGGTTGAAGGTGCCAGCCAAAAAGCGGACAAAGAAAAAGCGGCATCAAATATTAGTGATTTGCGTGCATTATTGAACTCGTAAAAATGAAATGGCGGGTTATTTGGGTATGGATGTAGACGGCATTTACGCCTGTTTTTCTGCCAGTCTCGGTTAACGTTTTTCCTTTTATCTTCAAACTGAATCCATGACTTCTTCTATGGATACAGAGGGTAAGAGCTTGCGCACTGCGCCGCATCGGAGTCACGGATTCAGGCTCAATTCAGAAAACTGCCCATATCAGCTAAACCCGAAACCTGAGCAGTTGACCTGCTATGAAAAATAGAATCCTGAATCCGTGACTCCAGAGTGGAGGCAGGGTGTAACTCAAGTTTCGGAGTTCGTTTTTGTACGATTTTTCTAGTTGAAGGAAGCCCGCAACTCGATTTTCGTAGGAACTTGCCTGCAAGTGACCTTTTTGG
>JARRJP010000044.1:0-51772 GCA_037389025.1 Reinekea sp.
TGTCAGTCATTAAACTTCCTTCATGATTTCATTTTGATAAGGAAGGGATTGAAAACGAAATGCAGCGGTTTAGTAAAGAGGTCAGCTCGATCTGCGTTTGAAAATGTGAAAGTTGTCACGAATTAAGGGGTGTTGGGCGGGCTTTAAAGCTGGAAATGTCGCTAACGATCTTGTGTCAGCAGGCTTTCCATGTTCGGTTTTCGTCCATTGACTGTGCAATCGCTTGGTCCGAATGCTCGTGACCTGTTGTTTGACTCACGACGAGGCGTTTGAAATCGGTTAAATAATCACCTGAATCCGTGACTCCAGAGTGGATGCAGGGTGTAAAAGCTTGATTTCTATTTGTTTTCCAAAAATTGCAGGTGCACCCATAGGTTCATTGAAATTATTGGGAAGCAAATAGGAAGCAATGGCTTGCGCACTGCGCCGCTATGGAGTCACAGATTCAGGTTAAACGAATGGCCAATTGACCCATCACAGGCAGTAGGATAATTTCGCTCGCACTACAGCACTAAGCTTAACCAATATTAAGAGTTATCATAATGAACACAAAAATAATGTTCGCTACCATGGTTGCCACGGCTGCTATCTGCAGCCCTGCCTTCGCAGAAGATCTGAAACCGGCAGCCTGGGTTCCATTACCCGCCATTGGCTCGTCACCTGAAACCGGGTTTCTATATGGTGCCTATATCATGCGGATTTTCCCACAGACAGACGTTGATGTTCCTCAGAATCGATTGGAAACGCTGTTGCAAGGCACAGCCAAGGGGCAGTATCAGGCTTATATCTGGCCAAATATCTACTTCGATCAGGGTAACTGGCAGGCAAAGGGAACTCTGGGCGGAAAATACTGGCCAGCCAGCTATTATGGTCAAGGGAACGAAAGCCCCGAGGATGGTGACAAATTCGCAGATACATCCTTTAAAGTCTCTTCTGAGCTGAATAGACAAGTCACAGACGACATCAAGCTCGGCGGCGCCATTTTTGCCGAATACCATTCAATTAAAGACATTGATGAAGATCCGACCACACTACTGTTGACCAGCGATATCAATGGTTACGATGGTGGACTGTTCAGTGGGCTGGGCCTGCGTGCTCAATACGATACCCGCAATAACATTGACTGGCCAACGACAGGGGCGCTGATTACAGCTAAGTTCGATGCCTTCACTTCGGTGCTAGGCAGTGATATAGACTTCACAACCGGCAAGCTACGAATGACCCAGTACACCAGTATCAACCAGGACGTTCTGGCATTTTCCAGCCAGATTGCCAGCGCCAGTAAAGAGACGCCCTTTACCCACCTGCCAAAAGCCGATGGCAGCAGATCGTTGCGCGGCGCTGATGGCAACCACTGGATTGATTATCGTGCAGTAGGATTCCAGACGGAATACCGTAAACCTTTAGGTTCGAAATGGGCGGCGGTGCTCTTCTTTGACACCTTTCAGGTAGCCTCCAAGTTCTCTGACATGGAAGTCGGTGACTTCCATTACAGCCCCGGCTTTGGGGTTCGCTATGCGATGACACCGGATCGGTTTAATTTACGTCTTGATATTGCCTCAGTGGATCTCGATGGCGTTACTCTGGCAGCCATTACTGTTAGCGAAGCGTTTTGATGGAACCGGGTCGCACCAGTCACTTTCATATTCTGCCAACGGATGAGGATGCTAAGTATCTTAAGCCGTGGCAGTTGCGATTGAATGATATTATTTTCGGAGCAGAATCCCGCGCGGGAAAAACCTTCGATGTTTTTCTGATTGCGGCCATTCTGTTGAGTGTGTTCGCTGTCATGCTGGAAAGCATCCCATCCATTTCCCGGAATTTGGGTCCATCACTTTTTCATCTGGAATGGTTCTTCACCGTTGTGTTCACGATTGAGTATCTGGTGCGGCTCTTCTGTATACGCTATCCGCTGAAGTATATTTTCAGTTTCTATGGTCTGGTGGATCTACTGTCGATACTGCCAACCTATATTTCCGTGCTGATCCCCGGCGCTCATACACTGTTGGTTATTCGCATTCTTCGTATTTTGCGCGTGTTTCGGGTGCTTAAATTATTCAATTACATGCACGAAGCCGAATATCTGGCGATGGCGTTAAGATCGTCGCGGCGAAAGATTTTTGTATTTCTGTACTTTGTCTGCACCATCGTTGTGGTCTTCGGCGCGGTCATGTATCTGGTAGAAGGTCCAGCCAACGGTTTTACCAGCCTGCCAAAAAGTATTTACTGGGCGATTGTAACGCTGACAACAGTCGGTTATGGCGATATTGCACCATCAACGGCTGTCGGCCAGTTAATTGCTTCAGTCACCATGATTACCGGCTATGCGATCATTGCAGTACCAACCGGAATTTATACTGCTGAACTGACTCAGGCGATGCAAAAAAGCCGGGATGCTCGTCACTGTACACAGTGTGGGAAAAGCGGTCATGATGATGAAGCTAAATTTTGTTTATTGTGCGGTAGTCAACTCACATAAAAAAAGCCAGTCAGGCTTCTGACTGGCTTTACCTAAAGTCACGGATTCAGGTTAAAGTCAGCATTGGATGCCCACCGTCCAGCTTTTTGATCAGAATGACATTCTGTTTGAGATATTCGTGGATAGCCGGTGCTTGGCCGGATTCTGTTTTCACCAGGAGAAAGTTCGCTTCACTTGGATAAACTTTTAACGCAGGAAATGCATTCAACTGCTCAGACAAACGCTTTCGTTGACGAACCAGCTCTGCCGTTTGGTTCTGCAGTATCTCAAAATTCTCCAGTGCAAAAACAGCGGTCATTTGCGTCAGCGAATTAATATTATAGGGCAGGCGCAATTTATTTATTTCTTCAATCCACGCACTCTGGCCAAATAACACGCCCAAACGCAACCCGGCAAGACCGACTTTTGAAAAAGTTCGCATAATCAGCAGGTTGGGATAGTCTTCCAGCCAACTCAGATAATCAGCGTCAGTGAATGCGGTATAAGCTTCATCGATGACAACCAACCCGGAAGTCGCTTCCAGAATACGACGCAGCTTTTCATCGCCCCATAAGTTTCCGGTTGGATTATTCGGCTGTGCCAGAAAGACAACGGCTGGATTTTCAACTTCGATCTGACGCAGCATCTTTTCAAGATCCAGATTAAAATCTTCCGCCAGCGGAACACCGACGTATTCCATGCCAATAAAACGAGCAACCATTTCATACATGACAAAGCTGGGTTCCGGCGCCATGATTTTTCGCTTGGTGCCATTCACTGCCATGGCAATTAGCTGGATCAGTTCATCTGAGCCGTTGCCAAGCAAAATATCGACACCTTCAGGGATATCATATACACGACGGATACCCTCCTTGAGTTCTGGAGCATCTGGATGCGGATAACGGTTCACATGAGCAGAACTCATCAACTCCGCCCATTTCTTATGCATGGACTCAGGCCAGATAAAAGGGTTTTCCATAGCGTCGAGTTTCACCATTCCTGTTGAATCGGGTACCTGATAAGCCCCTAGGGACCGAATCTCAGGTTTTACCCAACGAACAATCTGTTCATCAATCCGGTTACGAAAATCAGTCATCGATACGCATCTCCGCGCTTTGGGCGTGTGCTGTCAGCAATTCGCCCCGGGCCAGAACCGATACGGTTTTGCCCAATTCACTGGCAGCTTGAGGCGACGCCCCGATAATTGAGCTGCGTTTCTGGAAGTCATAAACACCAAGCGGGCTGAAAAATCGAGCAGTACCACTGGTCGGCAATACATGGTTTGGCCCTGCACAGTAATCGCCCAGAGGTTCAGAGGTGTGGCGACCCATAAAAATAGCACCGGCATGGCGCACGGCTGGCAGCCAGGATTCAGGGTCATCAATGGACAACTCCAAGTGCTCCGGCGCGATTATATTGATCAGCTCTTTAGCCTGCTCCAATTTATCAACCTGAATAAACAGGCCTCGCTCATTCAGCGAGGTCAGAATGGTTTCAGCGCGCTCCATGGTTGGCAATAAGCGTTTTATCGAGTCTTCAACCTGAGCCAGGAAGTCAGCATCCTGAGAAATCAGTATAGATTGTGCATCGTGTGAGTGTTCTGCCTGTGAAAACAAATCCATCGCAATCCAGTCCGGGTTGGTTTTACCGTCGCAAACCACCAGGATTTCACTGGGGCCAGCAATCATATCAATACCGACCTTGCCAAAGACCTGGGCCTTGGCCGTCGCGACATAAGCATTGCCCGGACCGACTATTTTGTCGACAGATGGCACAGTCTCGGTGCCATAAGCCAGGGCGGCAATCGCCTGGGCACCACCAAGCAGATACACTTCGGTTACACCGGCAACAAAGGCGGCACCGAGCACAAAATCACTGACATTACCGTCTGGGGCTGGTGTGGCCATGACAATACTTTGCACACCCGCAACCTTCGCAGGCATGGCATTCATGATAACCGAGGAAGCCAACGGTGCAACGCCACCGGGGACGTAGATACCGACCTTATCCATGGCTGTGACCTGCTGCCCCAGTACCACACCGGTTTCATCGGTATACTGCCAGCTTTTGGCAACTTGCTTTTCATGATAAGAAGCCACCCGATCAACGGCGGTTTTCAAGGCTGTTTTCGAACATTGGATATAACCTCAGCCACTAACTGCTGCATGTTGCCATCTGATACAGATTCCCAGGCCAACATAGCATCCAGTGATGAACGGAAATCGCCATCACCGGCATTCAATTTTTTTATCACCAGTTCAATCATGCAGTTTCACCCTTTTTCGCCACAGCGGCAGACAGCATTTCAACGATTGGTTGAATCTTTTCATCTTTCATTTTCAGTGCCAGCCGGGAGGCAATCAAACGACTGCTGATATCAGCGATAAATTCATCCTGCTCCAGACCATTCGCTTTCAGGGTATTGCCGGTATCGACAATATCCACGATAACATCAGCCAGTTTCATGATTGGAGCCAGCTCCATACCACCATAGAGTTTAATCAACTCGACCTGGCGTCCCTGTCCGGCAAAGTAGCGACGGGCAACGTTGATAAACTTGGTGGCAACCTTCAAACGACCTGCGGGCAATGACTGATCTTTCATCTTTGCTGTCATCAGCTTGCAGTGCGCAATATTGAGATCCAGCAACTCGTACATTTCCTCAGCACCGTGCTCCATCAGCACATCTTTACCAGCCACGCCAAGGTCAGCCACGCCGTATTCAACATAGGTCGGTACGTCAACGGCACGGATAATGATGAAATGCACATTCGGTTGTGTGGTTTCAAAGATCAGCTTACGCGAGGTATGGACATCTTCTAATGGTTCGATACCAGCCGCCGCAAACAGAGGCAGTGTCTCTTTCAGGATTCGCCCTTTGGAAAGAGCAATGGTGATGCTTTGCGCGCTTTGTTGCATGTTGACTCACTATTTTTGAGGTAACCATCCATTCAGGTTCTCGGTAGGAGATGGTTTACCCAATCATTTATCAGCCGGAGATACGCTTGATGGTTGCGCCCAGTCCGGCCAGTTTCTCTTCAATACATTCGTAACCGCGATCAAGGTGGTAAATACGATCAACCAGAGTTTCGCCAGATGCAATCAGGCCAGCCAGAACCAGTGATGCGGAAGCACGTAAATCGGTCGCCATGACCGGTGCGCCCTTCAACTGAGGCTGGCCGTTGATCACGACGGTATTACCCTTGATTTTGGCTTTAGCTCCCATTCTCTCAAGCTCACTGATATGCATAAAACGGTTCTCAAATACCGTTTCCTCTACCGTACCTGTACCATTGGAAACAGCATTCAGGACAGTAAACTGGGCCTGCATATCCGTCGGAAACGCTGGGTATGGTGCAGTAGTGATATCTACAGGTTTGACGGGTTTACCATTCATAGTGATTTCAACCCAGTCAGTACCGCACTCCACATCAGCGCCAGCATCACGCAGTTTTACCAGAATTGAGTCCAGATGCTCAGGGACGACATCGCGAACTTTGACTTTACCTCCAGCAACGGCTCCAGCAACCAGATAAGTACCTGCTTCGATCCGGTCCGGTAACACACGGTGGTGACAGCCATGCAGGCTTTCGACACCATCAATAGTAATGGTATCGGTTCCGGCACCTTCAATCTGAGCGCCCATGGCAATCAGGCAATTGGCCAGATCGACAACTTCAGGCTCTTTGGCCGCATTTTCCAAAACGGTTCGACCATCAGCCAAGGCGGCGGCCATAAGAAGATTTTCTGTGCCGGTGACAGTCACCGTATCAAAAAAGATTCGAGCACCTTTCAGGCGCCCGTTACTTCGCGCCTGAATATAGCCATCACGGACATCGACAGTCGCGCCCATGGCTTCCATACCACGCAAATGCAGATCGACCGGACGACTGCCAATGGCACAGCCACCCGGCAGCGATACGTTGGCTTCGCCAAAGTGGGCTAACAGTGGACCCAGAACCAGAATTGACGCTCGCATGGTTTTTACCAGCTCATAAGGTGCCGTGTAATCGGTGATGCATCCGGCATTAACTTCCACACTCATGTCTTCATTGAGCACGACAGCAACACCCATGCAGCCAAGCAGTCCAATCAAGGTAGTAATATCATTCAAATGTGGCAAATTGCTCAGGCAGACGGTTTCTTTGGTGAGCAGTGTGGCGGCCAGAATCGGCAATGCGGCGTTTTTAGCACCAGAGATGCGCACTTCGCCGTTCAATTCTGTGCCACCGGTAATCAGTAACTTATCCAAGAAAACGTCCTTAAGCGGCTTCAGTTTTGGTTTTCAGATTCATCGTAACCGCGTGAATTTCACCGGACTGAATATGAGCATTAAGCGCGCCGTAGACAAGCTGTTGGCGAGGAACCGGACGTTTGCCCTCAAAGGCATCTGATACAATGCTGACTTCAAACTTTGCACCCTCACCAAGCACTGATATTTCTGCGTCAGCGAAGGATTCGGACAGGAGGGATTTTACTTCATCTGCAGTCATTGATTCTGTTATCCACGCGTTTATTAAAGGGCGCACGATTATACGCAATCCGGGGATGTGATCACACCGAATTTTAATAGGGAGTTTAAATTGATCCTATTACAGGAATGGGCGATTTTTAACGCATTCGACGATAAAACAATAATGTTTCATATCCTGCACTGGCATCTTGCTCAAACAATGCCCTGATATCCAGCACGCGGCTCAGCACCAATAAGGATTTTCAGCTACTCGGTCAATTTTTCAGGTCATGTGCAATACCTATGACCTGAATCCGCGACTCCAGAGTGGAAGAGCTTGATTTCTATTTGTTTTTCAAAAATTGCAGATGCACCCATAGGTTCACCCCAATTTTTGGGAAGCAAAGAGGAATCAATGGCTTGCGCACTGCGCCGCTGTGGAGTCACGGATTCAGGTATTACATTTGCGCCCGAACAACCGCCGTCCTTGAAGGTTGCAGTCATAAAGTCTGAGTTTTGCAGCTGAAATCAGCGATCTCTGAACTTGGTACTGCGATACGCTTCCTCGGTTATGCGTTCCCATTCGGTAATGGTCATATCCAAATCACCGTTGGATTTCTCATAAATCTGCTCAAATTGCGTTCTGAACGTAACCCCCAGATTAATGCCGTTAAAAATTGCATTCTGCATTTTCCAGTCGTTAGATGACTGGCTGTAGTAAACGCTTTGCACCAGCGCATATTTGGGGCCTTCAGGGTCAACGACTTCAAGATACACGCGGGTATTTTTCAAGGTGTCTTTCTTGTCATCCTGGCTGGGCAGCATGTTGACGTCAAAAGCACCAAACGCAAACAGACCTCCGGCATAGGTGTCAACAAGGCTACGCTTGAAGGTTTCCAGAAATCGGATTTTCTGTTCTCGGGTGGCATCATTATAGGAATCGCCCATTACACGACGTGCGATCACCGCAAAACCAATAGCTGGCTCTAGCACCTCTGATACCTCATCCAGGTAGGCTTGACGGGAACCTTCATCATCCTGGCCGGAGTACTTTCTTATTATTTCCAAAACCGACTGTACACTGGCTTCAACGGCCTCTTCAGCGGAGCGTGAAGGCTGGAATCCTTCTGCCCAAAGATTCGGCATAGCCAATGAGACCATTACTATCAGACAGGTCAGGGCGTATCGCATGGTTTATTTCTCCAACGTTGTTTGTCCTATTGCACCATCCTAATTGTGAACCGCAGATTAAGCTACCGGGTCTTTAGTCATCTATTGCCTGTCCTGACCAAACACCATTTGCATTCGCCGATTAAAGCCCGTTAAATGCGCGGAATTGTATGTTAAGGCTGACTTTATGCTGATGTTTTCACTGGCCATCATTACTGGTCTGATTTTCCTGGTGCTCAGTGCGGATCGATTCGTTGCTGGTGCAGCAGCCATCGCCAATAATTTCGGTGTTCCTCACATTATTATTGGGGTCACTATTGTTTCACTGGGCACCTCTGCGCCGGAGATCATCGCGGCCATTTTTGCCTCTCTGGAAGGTCGAAGCGAACTGGCTATGGGCAATGCCATCGGCTCTAATATCGCCAATATTGGTCTGGTTTTGGGGATTACCGCTCTGGTTGCTCCCATTCCTGTCAGCAAACGACTGATCGCCAACGAAAACCTGATCATGCTGGGTGTCAGCCTGATAACAGGCGCCCTACTCTTCAACCTTTATTTAGGCATCGTTGATTCGATTATTCTGATTAGTCTGCTGGTTGTATTTCTGGGTTGGATTTATTGGCAACACCAGTCACCAAAAGCAGACAACCATGACGAGGATTTCGAGGACGAAATCCCATCGGATATGTCAACGACACTGGCTACAATTTCGTTTGGTGGTGGCTTGGCAATACTGATCGGCAGTGCCAAAGTCCTGTTGTGGGGGGCAATCGGTATTGCAACGACTTACGGCATCAGCGATGCCATTGTCGGCGCCACCATCATTGCAATAGGCACCAGTTTGCCTGAACTGGCGGCCTCTGTTGCCAGTGCATTAAAAAAGCATCATGACATCGCAATCGGAAATGTCCTCGGCTCTAATATTTTCAATCTGCTCGCGGTATTGGCGGTTCCGGGATTGCTGTCACCTTCAGAATTCTCGCCTGAAGTATTCAATCTGCATTACCTGTTTATGCTGGCTATCAGTGTGCTGCTGTTTATCCTTCTGATCATCCAGGGAAAGCGGGGCCATACTCTGGGGCGTTATCTGGGCACAGTTTTTGTGCTAACGTATGCAGTCTATGGTTACATAGCCTTTCAGGCCGCCACTGTTTAATAAGACAATAATGAATTATCTCGAAATCGCAAAACGTACTTTTAATTTGGAAATACAAGCCTTACAGACCTTAAGCGCTCAAATTGATGAGCAATTTGAGCAGGCTTGCAAGTTAATTCTGGGTGTTAACGGTCGCGTCGTTGTAACCGGAATGGGCAAGTCTGGCCATATAGGCAGAAAGATCGCTGCAACGCTGGCAAGCACCGGAACTCCGGCTTTTTTCGTTCATCCCGGCGAGGCCAGCCATGGCGATATGGGGATGATTACCGGCGATGACATAGTGATTGCTCTGTCAAACTCAGGGGAAGTCAGCGAAGTTACCACCCTTTTGCCATTGATAAAACGCCTTGGCGCGCGACTGATCGGTATGACTGGCAACCCACAAAGTACCATGGCACAAGCCTCGGATGTCCACCTGTTCTGCGGAGTTGAATCCGAAGCCTGCCCACTGAACCTGGCGCCAACATCGTCAACGACCTCTGCACTCGTTATGGGCGATGCCCTGGCCATTGCACTGCTTGAAGCGAGAGGCTTCTCTGCTGAGGACTTTGCCTTTTCCCACCCAGGTGGCAGTCTGGGTCGCAAACTGTTGCTGAAAGTCAGTGACATTATGCATACCGGCGAACAGGTGCCCGTGGTAACACCGGAGCGAAGTGTCTCAAACGCTTTGATGGAAATGACCCGCAAAAGCCTGGGCATGGTCACTATTGCTGAGCAGAATAAGCTACTCGGTGTATTTACCGATGGTGACTTACGCCGTGCCATCGATCAAAACATCAACTTCAAAACCACTGCCATTCAAGACATCATGCATAAACGCCCACACATCATAGCGCCCAATCAATTAGCCGCGCAGGCGCTTTATGTCATGGAAGAACATAAAATCACCTCTCTGGTTGTGGTGGAGAATAATCACCAGATCTGCGGCATTGTCCATATGCACGATATTCTGCGAGCAGGGGTCGCCTGATTATGAAGCCTGTTCGCAACATTCTGTTGTGGATTGCGCTTATCTTCGTGGGCGTACTGATCTTGCGCTTTCTGCCACAGGAACCGGCAGATCAGCCAGATACGGCACAACCTTTGGAGGAGATTCCGGATATTACCGCAACCGGGCTGCATACCACTCGAATCGAAAACGGTCTTAAAACTATTGAAACCACAGCGGACAGTCTGGCGTCCTTCGAGGCCAGAGGCCAAACATACCTGACCAATCCACACGTCAGGCTATTCAAAAAAGAAGTGCCAAACTGGAATATCGTCTCTGACACGGCAACCGTCTACACTAATAATGATATTGATTTCAAAGGTAATGTGGTTGTCACTCAGTTAAATCAAACACCTTCTGTGATACTGACCACCGACTTCATCAAATACTCAGAAGAGAACCAGATAATAGCAACAGATCAACCTGTCCAGGCAATTAAGGGAAAACAGCGTGCCAATGCCATAGGCATGAGGGTGGATCTTGGTACAATTAACCCCGTCATTCATCTACTGTCGGATGTAAATCTGCAATATGACCCGTCCTAATCTTTTAACTTATTGCACTATAGTACTGTTATCAACCAGCACAGCCCTTTGGGCGCTGCCTGGGGATCGTGAAATCGTGATCACCCAGGGATTGTTGACAATTTATGCTGACCGGGTGGAGCTTGAGAATGACGAGATCACCAACGATCTGACTTATGTCTATGCCATCGGCAACCCGGTGCGAATGATCGACACACCGATCGCGGACAAACCTCCAGTTGAAGTCACCGGCCATACGGTTGAATACTTCCCAGCTGACAATATGATTATCACTATTGGTGATGCCCGCATTACGCGCTCAGGCAGCAAAGCAAGCGGCGAACGCATCGAATATAATTCATTCACCAGTGTGATGACGATCAAGGCAAAACGCATCATCAGCGGCAATCCAGATGACAAGCAGGCAGAGCTGATTATTGAACCCGGAGATGTCGAGTAATGGCACTATTGGAAGCTCGTAATCTGGCCAAAAGCTATAAAAAGCGACCTGTTGTACGTGATGTGACGCTCACGGTTGATGAGGGCCAGATTGTCGGTCTGCTCGGCCCCAATGGGGCCGGTAAGACGACCTGTTTTTACATGATCGTAGGCTTGGTTCCGGCAGACAAGGGGCAGATTCTGATCAACCAGGCCAATGTCACTAAAAAACCAATGCATGTTCGAGCCAAATCAGGCATTGGATATCTTCCGCAGGAAGCATCTATCTTTCGCAAACTGTCAGTTGAAGACAATATTCTGGCTGTACTACAGACGCGCAAAGATTTGAACAAGACGCAGCAGCAAGATCGCGTCGAAGAGCTGTTAAGTGAGTTCAACGTCGGGCATATCCGCAAAAGTCAGGGCATTGCCCTGTCAGGCGGAGAGCGTCGTCGAGTTGAAATTGCCAGAGCTCTGGCTATGGAACCCAAAGTTATTTTGCTTGATGAACCTTTTGCCGGTGTTGATCCGATTTCGGTCAGCGACATCAAAGACATTATCCATCAAGTTCAAAAACGAGGAATAGCCGTACTGATTACCGACCATAATGTAAGGGAAACACTGGATATCTGTGAAAAGGCATACATTGTAGGCGGCGGCCATATTATTGCTGAGGGCGATGCCCAAACCGTACTCAGCAACCAGACCGTCCGAGATGTGTATTTAGGCGAGCAATTCCGTTTGTAACAGCCCGATCAAAAAACGATCGGCATCGAAAGAGTAGTAAGTAGAATGAAAACTTCATTACAACTTAAGATGAGCCAGCAGTTGACGATGACTCCTCAACTGCAACAAGCCATCAAGTTATTACAGCTTTCCACTCTGGATTTGCAACAAGAGATACAACAGGCTCTCGATACAAATCCTATGCTCGAAGTCAAAGAGGATGAACATTCCGCGTCAGACTCTGCTCACGAGCCACACAGTCAATCAGAACCAGGGCAGGATGTCCGAGAAACAGCAACGGATGATTCAACCAAAGAACTCAATGTTCAGGACACCATTCCTGACGACCTTGCTGTGGACAGCTCCTGGGATGATATTTACACCCATACGCCAACCAGTCACGGTGTTTCATCTGCCGATGACGATTACAATCTGGAAAATGTTTATGGGACAACTGACTCTCTGCTCGATCATCTGCACTGGCAACTCAACCTGACACCAATGTCAGAGAAGGACCGAATTATTGCCGAGGCAATTCTGGAGAGCGTGAATGAAGAGGGTTATTTGTCCAGCACCATTGAGGATATTTTCGGAGGCCTGAAAGATGAGCTTAGTTCCGAAGAAGATGAGCTGGAGGAAGATGAACTCAATGCAGTACTGCATCGGCTGCAACAGTTTGACCCGCCGGGAGTCTGCGCAGCGGATTTATCTGATTGTCTGGTAATCCAGTTGCGTCAGCTGCCAGTAGAGACACCGCTACGCGACATGGCTATCAAAGTCATCAAAAATCATATCGATCTGCTCGGCACCAAAGATTTTGCTCAGATCATGCGTAAGGCACGCATCAAGGAAAATGAACTGCGAGACGTCTTTTTACTGATTCAAACATTGAACCCGAAGCCGGGGAGCGCTATTGATTCTGGTAAATCCGAGTATGTCGTGCCGGATGTCATTGTCACCAAAGACATCAAGAACAATCGTTGGTTGGTTGAGCTGAATCCGGAAATCGCCCCGAAATTAAGAGTCAACTCCTCTTACGCATCGATGGTCAAACGAGCTGATAACTCAGCCGACAACAATTACCTGAAAGATCATCTGCAGGAAGCCAAATGGTTTATCAAAAGCCTGCAAAGTCGGAATGAAACCCTGCTTAAAGTTGCCAGCACCATTGTCGAACACCAGCGCGGTTTTCTTGACTATGGCGAGGAGGCCATGAAGCCTCTCGTTCTGCACGATATCGCCGAAGCAGTTGATATGCACGAATCAACGATTTCACGGGTTACAACCCAGAAATACATGCACACACCGCGCGGCATTTTTGAATTGAAGTATTTCTTCAGTAGCCATGTCAGTACAGACAGCGGCGGTGAATGCTCTAGCACGGCGATTCGGGCGTTAATCAAAAAGTTGATTGCCGCAGAAAACACCCGAAAACCACTGAGTGATTCAAAAATAGCCGACCTGCTTGGTGAGCAGGGAATCAAGGTAGCACGGCGCACTATTGCCAAATATCGTGAAGCAATGAATATTCCTCCGTCAAACGAACGTAAGAGTTTGATTTAAAGCACTATTCATTCACAAAACGGACTTGAAGTTTTGCCGAACCAAAGCAATATTAATAAATAAGAAATAGACGAAAGATTCAGAAATTACCAGACGCTTTGTCGGTAATAGGTGCCAGACCAGACAGGAAGGCACCTGCCATATCCCAGTCAATGACGACTGGAAAGGTAATAAAACTGCAAGAGGAGCAGCCCATGCAAGTCAATATCAGCGGTCATCACGTTGAAGTCACTGAAGCCCTCCAAACCTATGTCGCCAACAAAATCGAAAAATTGCAGCGTCACTTTGATCAAATCGGTAATGTACAAGTCACTCTCAGTATCGAAAAAGAACGCCAGAGAGCAGAGGCCTCATTAAATATTAAAGGCGGTCAGGTACACGCAGATGCTGTACACGACGATCTTTATGCCGCTATTGATCTGATGAATGACAAACTGGACCGGCAACTGCTCAAACACAAAGAAAAGTCTGTCGCCCGAAAACACGGAAGCTAACATATATATGATTCCATTGAATCAGGTACTGAGCACCGAACTTACTTTTATAGAAGATTTCGGTGCCAGTAAGAAAAAAGTCCTTCAAACTCTGGCTGAGCGTCTTTCAAAGACGCTCAGTGGCATTTCAGATCTGGAGATTTTCGACCAGTTAATTGCCCGGGAACGGCTTGGAAGCACCGGTATCGGTTCCGGTGTTGCAGTGCCTCATTGTCGCCTTGATAATCTGGAAAAGCCCATTGCTGCCCTTGTGAAACTCAACAGTCCGGTTGACTTTGAGGCCATAGACAAACAGCCGGTAGATCTGCTTTTTGCATTGGTGGTCCCGACTGAAGCCACGGATGAGCACTTACAATTACTCGCCAGCGTGGTTGAACGAGTTAATAACCCGGACTCACTGAAAAAAATTCGACAAAGCTCTGACATAGAATCACTGTATACTACCTTTACTAATTAGTAATCAGATGTCAGAGACAGCTTCATGAGTTCAAATGAAATTCGCCTTATTATTATCAGTGGTCGTTCCGGTTCAGGGAAAACCACCGTTCTTAATACCCTTGAGGACGCTGGATTTAATTGCATCGATAATTTACCGCCTTCGATGCTGCCTGAACTGGTAAACTGGCTCTGTCATGAAGCTTCTAATAAAAAAATTGCAGTCTGCATTGACGTCAGAGTCTCTACCGAAGGTATCAGCACCCTCCCCTCGATCCTCAGCAACCTGAGTGACGATATCAAACCGGAATTACTCTTTCTGGACGCTGATGAAAATATTCTGCTGCAACGTTTTTCAGCCACCCGACGCAAGCACCCACTGACCGACAGTCATAACTCATTGGCAGAAGCGATCAATAAAGAAGCTGAATATCTGGCCCCAATTGCCAATGCAGCAAATCTGAAACTTGATACCAGCTCATCGTCGCTGCAGGAGCTGCGCCAACAGATCAGACAAAAGCTGATCCACCAGCAACAGGGTCTGGCATTGCAATTTCTGAGCTTTGGTTTTAAGCATGGCCTGCCACGCGATGCTGATCTGGTTTTCGATGTCCGCTGCCTGCCAAACCCATACTGGGTAAAGAGTCTGCGTATGTTTACCGGCAAGGATCAGCCTATCCAGGAGTTCCTGCAGAAAGAACCGGCCGTTAACGAAATGTTCGAAGATATACTGCGTTATCTGAATCGCTGGCTGCCAGAATACGAAAAAAATCAGCGCAGTTATCTGACCGTAGCCATCGGCTGTACCGGGGGACAGCATCGCTCAGTCTATGTTGCAGAACAATTGTCTGCTATTTTTAAAGAAAGTTATAAGGCGACGCAGATACGCCATCGAGATTTGGGGCAGGATCACCTTTGATAAAAGAAGACATCACTATCATCAATAAACTGGGCTTGCACGCCCGTGCCGCCGCCAAGCTGGTTGCTGCTGCGTCCCACTTTTCCAGCTCCGTTCAGGTATTCAAAGAAGGCCGTCGCGCCGATGCAAAGAGCATTATGGCTGTCATGATGCTGGCCGCGTCAAAAGGCGCCAATCTGAATTTCGAAATCGAAGGTAAAGATGAGGCTGCTGCCTGGGAAGCAATTAAAACACTGATCAACAACCGTTTCGACGAAGACGAATAAATCCTCCTTTCATACAACGAGATTGTTTATGGGCACCCATCTGGATCCGGCGCAGCTTGATCTGTTTAAAACCAGCCTGCAGGATGCAATGGACTCCGGTGATGTTGATACCCTGACGGATTATCTGAACGACACCCTCGCTGTTGAAGACATTGCCCATATTATAGAATCCACGCCAACCTCCAAACGTACATTCCTATGGGATTTGCTGGATGAGGATTTGCAGGGCGATGTACTGGTCAACCTGAACGACGATATTCAGCAAACCTTCCTTGGTCAGATGACCGCTGAAGAAATCGTTGAAACCGCAGCGCAATTGGAAAGCGATGACTTTGCAGACCTGCTGCAACAGATCCCTGCGCATGTCTCCAGCCAGGTACTTCAGCTTCTGCCTCATGATGACCGATCGGAAGTAGAAGGCCTGTTGGCTTATCCGGAAGATACGGCTGGTGGCTTGATGAATACCGACATCGTCATGGTGCGCGTCGATGTCACCGTTGAGGCGGTATTACGCTACCTTAGAAAACTCGACCTGCCAGATACGCTTGATGTTTTGTGGGTTACCGACAGAAACCGGCATTATTTAGGCTCGCTGGCACTCACCAGACTACTGAAAACCTCACCAGACATACAGGTCGAGGACATCATGAAGACTGAAATCAAAGGCATTCTGGTCACTGAAACCGAAGAGAGGGTTGCACAGATCTTTGAACGGCGCAATCTGGTTTCAGCGCCGGTGGTCGATGATGACGGCATTTTATTGGGCCGGATCACCATTGATGATGTGGTGGATGTCATTATTGAAAATGCTGATCACAATATGATGAGCATGGCCGGTCTTGATGAAGAAGATGATCCTTTTGCCCCCGTCATTAAGAGCAGCCGGGATCGTGCGGTCTGGCTTGGTATCAACATGGCCACCGCCTTTGTTGCTGCCGCTGTTATGAGCTGGTTTGAAGCCTCTATCGCTCAAATTGTTGCGTTGGCAGTACTCAGCCCGGTCGTCGCCAGTATGGGTGGGATCGCTGGTAGTCAGACCTTGACATTAATGATCCGAGGTATGGCAACCGGCCATATCAGCTACAGCAATCTGTCCTGGATGGTCATGCGAGAACTGGGGGTTGGTTTGATTAACGGCTCTCTTTGGGCGCTGGTAATCGGCACCATTACGATACTCTGGTATCACAAAATTTCCTTGGCCCTGGTAATCGCCGCCGCGATCCTGGTCAATATCTGCGTTGCAGTGCTTTCTGGTACACTTCTGCCCTTTCTTCTAAAATCGCTCAACATCGACCCAGCCCTGTCAGGCAGTGTGATACTAACCACGCTGACCGATGTCTTCGGCTTTTTAACCTTTCTGGGGCTGGCGACTGTTTTCTTACTGTAAGGCATCTGTAATGAATGAATTTGACGACGCCTATGACGATGACGACATCGAATGGGTCAGTAAATCGGAAATAAAGCGAGAAATGCATCGTTTGCAAGCCATTGGCAAGCAACTGTTGACTCTCAAAGCCAGCGATCTGAAGCGATTCGCACTCAGTGATGAACTGCATGCTGCATTGGCAGAAAGCAAACGCATTAAAAGTAATGAAGCAACGCGGCGTCATCTGCAGTATATCGGCAAACTAATGCGCTCTGAGGATATCGACAGTATCTGCCAGGAGTTGGATCGGCTGGATCCGTCATCCGATCTGTCGCAACGAATTCTCAAACAATCTGAACAGTGGCGTGACCGGCTCATCTCTGAGAACGATGCAGAGCAGGACTGGTTCAATCAATATCCACAAACTGATCGCCAGCACTTCCGGGCCTTGGTACGCGGTGCGCGCAAAGAACAGCCCAATGACACTGACGGACCTTTGCATGCTGGCAAAAATACAAAAAAACTACTGCAATGGATCAAAAGCCAGCTTGCCGGTCAATAACAAAGCAAGTGTAGTGCCTCAAGACGCTACACTAGTCCTCCGGTAAGGGTTCGGCATAACTTTGTGACTGTCGATCCAATACTTCAAATAATGAATAATAAGTCAAACCGCTGTGCCTGCTGAGTCCAATCTCACAGGTTCGGCTGGTTGATATGCCATAAGCACAGTCTGCTACCTGTAACGGCAAACTCTTCAAGGCACTGGCATTCAATTCTGGCAACAAGAAGCCTTTATCTCCAGCAAAACCGCAGCAATAAATGCCATCAGGAGCCATCCACTGTGGCGCCACCTTATCCAGTACCCGCTTCATACTTTGCTCGATTCCCTGTTTTTGGGTACTACAGGTGACATGCACTGCCACAGGCTTGGTCTCCGGTTGAACAGAGAGGCGGCTTAACAGAAAACGGTCAATAAATTCACTGGAATCATAAAGATGAATACCACGCTGCTGCGCCGCCAACTTCAATTGCAGCGCACAAGGGCTGGTATCAGATAAGACAGGATAACGACCACCACTGGAAACCTCCCACAAGGTGTCCAGCACTTCATTAAGCATCTGATCTGCCAACTGCCCGTGCCCTTTTGAGCGCAATGGCTGCCCACAGCACAAACCGCGAGTTGGCTGCGGGAAGACCAGGTTAAGGTGGGCTTTGTCAAGAACGCGGCGAACGGCAACCGGAATGTCAATGCGGTCATCACCCAAAGACTTACCCATGCTTTGGCTGACACAGGAAGGCCAATACACAACGGTATCTTGCGCGGTAGGATCTATTCGATCTCTACGAGCATAAACCGGCTGAGCGCGAGTTGGTGTTGTTGAAAGCCATAATGGCGTTTTACCTTTACTGATGCGCCTCAACGCAGCACTTCCTTGCTCCAAACGCAGGGGGCCAAACAACCACTGCATCGCCGCGCCGATCATCAAAAAAGCTCGCGTCCAACTCGCCAACGCTGCAAAGTGTCGTACTGCATAAGTTGCCAGTCTACGATAAGGGTAATTACGATGACCACGTATTTTCAGTACCAAGTCACCAGTGTTGATATTAACCGGGCAACGCTGCGCGCACAGACCGGTAGCAGCACATGAGTCAACAACCATCCGCTGAAAATCACGACCCCATTGTCCAGATATGTTTTCTTTACTGTGCTGACGACGCTGCGTTTCCCGATAAACAGCAATACGCTGCCGGGGGCTGAGATTAAATGAGCGACTAGGACAAACCTCTTCACAAAAGCCACATTCAATACAACGATCGATGCTGTCATCAGCAGCAACCATCTGTTTTAAATTTTTTAGATGCACCTCTGGGTCATCGTTTAGGATAACGCCTGGATTCAATAGATGTTCAGGATCAAACAGATCTTTGATTCTGCGCATCAGTCCATAGGCATCATCACCCCATTCCATAGCGACAAATGGTGCCATATTACGCCCAGTACCGTGTTCTGCTTTCAATGAGCCACCATATTCAACAGCAACCAACTGGCTGACATCGGCCATAAAAGATCGATATTGTTCAATTGAGTCACTCGACTCAAAAGTCTGAGTAAACACAAAATGCAGATTGCCTTCGAGAGCATGTCCAAAAATAATGGCTTCCTGATAACCATATTGCTCAAACAACATTTGTAAGCGAGCAATCCCGTTGGCCAACTGCTCTATTGGGAACGCCACATCTTCGATGATTACCGTGGTTCCCACTTGCCGCGCAGCACCAACAGCAGGAAATGTCCCCTTACGCAGAGTCCAGTAATCATCTATGCGTTTTTTGTCAGTGGTAAACCCTGTACTTTGCCAAACACTGGACCGGGCAAGCACAGCTTCGACTTGCAGAAGGTAGCGGGCTAACTCAGACGGATCCTGCCCCCGAACATCAATCAGCAATAATCCGCCTAACTCGGGAAAGTGCTGAGTAAAGGTCGGAGCGCCTGTTATATTCCGAATCGAGGCTACAGCGCGGGCATCCAGTAATTCAACAGCATCAACTGGCTGCAACTTAAGATTAGTCACGGCCTGTGCACAATCAGTCAATGTCTCAAATGCCACCATGGCACTGGCTCGACAGGCCAGATCAGGAACGGTATCGAGGGAAACCTCAGAGATAAAGGCCAACGTCCCTTCTGAACCAACAACCAAATGGCTGAATATGTCCACCGGATCATCATAATCGAGCAACGCATTCAAACCATATCCAGTTGTGTTTTTCAGCCGGTACTTGCGTCGAACCTTCTCACACAGCACATCATTAGCGAGCACTTCATTGCGCATAGCCAACAACTGCTTACAAAGCAGAGCATGCGTTTTACGAAACTGCTCAACACTTTTGTCATCTGCGGTATCCAGAATCGTGCCGTCTGCAAGAATCAGTCGAATAGCAGCAAGAGTGTGGTAACTGTTGTGCTGGGTACCGCAGCACATGCCACTGGCATTGTTGGCAACAATACCACCGATTTTGCAGGCATTGATTGAGGCTGGATCAGGACCAATTTTTCGCCCATATACCTGCAAAGCGACATTTGCTTTGGCACCAATCACACCAGGCTGTAGATGCACTCGTTCACCCAGAGGATCAATGCGGATCGCCTGCCACCCATCAGCCAGCATAACCAGTACCTGATCAGTAACAGCCTGCCCTGAAAGACTGGTGCCTGCCGCGCGAAAAGTCAGTGATACCTGATGCTTATTGGCTGCACGCATAACAATGATAACGTCAGCTTCATTTTCCACCAGAACAATCAACCGGGGAACCATGCGATAAAAGCTAGCATCTGTGCTGTATGCAAAGCGACGTAACTCATCATCGATAATCTTTACTGCTGGCAACTGCTGCCTGAGTGACTGATAAAAGGCTTTAAATTCCATGCCAAATCCTGATTGTTTTTATCATTGTATTGCTGAACTACGGTAAAATTGGCTGACACAGCTAGTACTTTAGTCTAAAAATATATCTGAGGAGCTTGCAGCCGAGCTTGTTCCAGCCACTATAACAGCAACTTCCAGCCACTGGTCAGACCAATTGAATCGACAACAACAGGTTTACGATGCGATATTGCTCAAAATAGATCAGGATGAATGGGCATTGGAAAGCCGCATTCCATCGGAAAGATCATTATCAGAATCCTTTGGTGTTAGCCGCTCAACGGTTCGGGAAGCGTTAAACACCTTACGAGAACAGGGCATATTGAAGTCCGTGACTGGCTCAGGTCACTATGTTCAATCAAAAGAACCGGATCACAGCTCGTTATTTGACTCCCGCATTACCGATCTTACTCACGAAGAGCTGCGCGAATATCGCTATGCCATTGAAGCGCAATGCGCCTATCTGGCAGCACAGCGGGCCACTCAAGAACAGCTTAAAAAACTGGAGCGAGCACATCAGCATTTACGCTATATGTATCGTAAGCAGGATTTGAAAGCAGAAGGACTGGCAGATGCACGCTTCCATCTTGCGATCGCAGATGCCAGCGGTAATCGAATTCTGGCTCAAAGCCTGAAAAATCTTTTTTCACTGTTAAGAGCCAATGTCACTGCCAACATCAGCTCACTCAGCAAAAGACCGGAAACAAGACTAAGACTGATGAAACAGCATACTTCGCTGTTTGAAGCGATTTATCATCGCAAACCTGAGAAAGCACGCCAGGTGGCCCAGGAACACATGACGTTTGTAGATCGCATTCTGTCAGAGAACAAACAGCTCTGACTAAGCAAGCTTCATTTCAATATGAGGAATACCATCTTCCAAGTATCCCTCTCCTTGCTCGATAAAGCCTAAAGACCGATAAAAGCGAATCAGATATTGTTGCGCACTAATTTTTATAGGGTGCCCAGGAAAAAGAGCTTCACATTGATCGATCGCGTTTTGCATCAGTGCCTTCCCAACACCACTGCCACGCACTTCAGGTTTCGCAGCAACCCGGCCAATGGCACAGGCATCATCGGATGATATTCCCGGCATTAACAGGCGTGCTGTCGCAACCAGTTCACCACCTTTATAACCAAGAACATGCCAGGCCAACTGATCCTCACCATCGGCGTCAAGATAGGCACAGTTTTGCTCAACACAGAAAATTTCCTGGCGCAATCTTAATACCTCATAAAGTGTCCTGGCATCTAGCGACTCAAAATAAACACATCTAAAAGTCAGAAAATTTCCTGAATCAGGAGTATGCATTACAACTGCCCTTCGGAACGCATACGCTCAAGTGTTTCAACAATAGCCTGGGTATGAACGTCATATTCAATATTCACCCTATCGCCCGGAGAAATTTCACCAAAAGTTGTAACGGCCAGGGTTTCCGGTATCAGATAGACATTAAAACGATCCTCCAATACTTCGCCAATGGTCAGACTACAACCATTAAGGCCAACAAAGCCTTTTGCAAACAGAAATCGTCGTTGTTCAGGTGTTATGGAAAACCAAAGAATACAGTTGTTTTCGGGCCGCTCAACTGAGGAAAGCGCCACTTGAGAAGAAATATGACCTGACATGGCGTGACCACCAATATCGTCACCAAACCTGGCAGCCCGCTCGACATTGACAAGGTCACCATCCTGCAATTGACCAAGATTGGTCACTCGCAGAGTTTCCATCATCACATCGAACGTTGCCCGTCCGTTTTCAATCTTTGTTACGGTAAGGCAGACACCATTCAAGGCAATACTGGCCCCACTGGTGAGATCTGCTTGCTGCTTTTCCGTCAGGGCAATAGAAAAAGACTTCAATTGTTCGAGGCTGCGCTCAATCCTGATTGGAGTTTTACTTTGGACAATTCCACTAAACATAGCCATTTCCAGAAAAAAATTTGACTGATTCTAGCAGGATTAATCCACGGCGACTTTAATGGCCTTCTTCGCATAATAGGCGGGCTGGTCGCGCCCCTGCAACTGGTTATGATTAATCATATTAATCAACTCTCGAACATAGTATTCGCCACGAATACTGTAGCCTTCCAACCCCCAGGCCAGATAGGTACTGTCCAAAGGCTCTTGCAACGCTCGAAATTCTGCACGCATCGCTCGCAAAGATTGATATTGAGGGTGAGTATTGATGTTTTGAAAATAGCTCTTAACGGAGTCAGCAACAGAATCAAATACTTTCACTTCATGACGTGCATCAGAGTCTCGCCCGGAAGGCACCAGACCACACCCCTGAATAAAACACCACTGACCGAAGAGATTGTTACCTTCAACGGCAAATCGGCTCGTGCCCCAGGCACTTTCATTCGCTGCCTGTGCCAGTACCAGCGAAGCAGGTAGCACATCCACACGAAAAAACAGCGCCTGGAAAAATTCAGGCGAACCTGGTTCTTCATTCACCTTATAACGAATAGCTAACTCATTTAGTAACTGTTGTTGCCAGATATTCAGTTCGTGATCAGCTTCGATATCGGCTTGAATAACTTTGAGCCAGGCTCGCTCGATTTGAATTTTTTTGTTGATGGTGTCAACAATGGGGGTCAGGAAGTCGAAAAATGTTTGTTTTTTAAGCTTTACATTGGAAATGGCAGCCATTTCCGGTAAGGAGGCCGATTCGACACTTAGCAAGACGCTATCATTGGCAATCGCTTGTCTGCACAACATTATCAGTAGAAATGACGTGAGAACTGCCTGAAGCGGTTTGGATGATATCTGCAAACGATGAGTCCCTTTCTCAAATTGGCGAAAGGTAGGCGATTATAGTCACCAATGATCCATAATCAACCAATCACAATGGCCTGTCTTCGCTTTACAAGATTGATAGGCCGTCCACTATCGACGGCGCAAGAACTCCTTGTCCTTTTCAATGCGAACAGGCTTCAGCTCAACTTTTGATTGAGAACCAAGTAAATGCAAATAATAAATACAAATTGCAACAACAATAATACTAGTCATAAACACCCTCACTTGAGCTGTAGGTCAGATGATAGTCAATATCCCCACCATCTACTTCAAACCGAGTTCATATCAAAAAACAACTGAACTGATCACAGTATAGGCCGCTCATTCGTAAAGGCCATACTCCTTTTTAGTCAATTATGACTTTAGGATGACAAAAAGCCCCCCCAAACACCAAAGCCTTGACTACAAAGTCTTTAAGCTGAATTCGTGATTTCTTCAGTGAATGTAGGCCGTAAGAGCTTGGTTCTATTCGTTTTTCTCAAAAATGGTAGGTTCACTCCGATTTTCGAGAAGCAAATGGGGAATCAATGGCTTGCGCATCACGCCGCGATGGAGTGACGGATTCAGGTTATAAATACTGACTGAAGGCAACGGTCGCCTGACGGACTCTTAATATGACCAGAATATGCTCATAACAAAAAATTACCATTTTATTTTCCCGGGATGCCCAGTCAAAAGGCTTCCACACCAATCATGTACAGCCGCGTCACCGTACCACATATCTGATTTCAGCCAGCCGCACAGGATGAGAGGTGCTGTTCTTTAGTCTGGCTTTCGCGAAGGAATTGGTGTTGGGAATGTAGTCACTGAACCTCCAGAAGAGTCTTTAATTGATGGTGTTCCCTCTTTTTCAACCTCATCAATACGCACAATTGAATGCATAGGTATATAGGAACGCCTAACCCCGGAAAACTCTTTCTGTAACCTTTCCTCTCCAGGATCCACTAACAGGCTGCTTTTCTCACCAAATAGCAATTCTTCGATTTCGACGAAGCCATACATGTCACTTTGATACACATAAGTACAATAGACTTCGTATAGCTTGTCCTGATTAATGAATTTTACGCGATATATCGATTTATTTTTGCTCATAAAAGGCCATATTTCGTTTCTGGGCAGCAGTCTAACCTGTGCGTGACTATTTTTCAGAGATTCTCACGCTCTGTTTGGTTTTTACTCAGGCACAGGTATAATTCCGCGCCTTCAAAATTCAACCTCCAGAGTAGAAATGACCAAGAAGCTGTTTATAAAAACCCATGGTTGTCAAATGAACGAATATGACTCCGACCGAATGGCGGATCTGCTTGGTGAGAGTCATGGCTATGAGCTAACGAATGATGAAAACGATGCAGACATTATTCTACTCAACACCTGCTCAATTCGAGAGAAAGCACAGGAGAAAGTCTTTCATCAGCTCGGCCGCTGGAAAACTCTGAAAGAGAAAAAGCCCGGGCTCAAAATCGGAGTAGGTGGCTGCGTTGCTTCTCAGGAAGGTGAAGCGATTTCAAAACGGGCACCTCACGTTGACATGATCTTTGGCCCTCAAACACTGCACCGCTTACCGCAAATGATTGATGCTACCGATGCAGCGGCGAAGCAACAGAACAAACATATTGCGCTGGTTGATATTACCTTTCCTGAGATTGAAAAATTTGACCATTTGCCTGCTCCTAAAAGTGATGGTGTCAGCGCATTTGTTTCAGTAATGGAAGGATGCTCCAAATACTGTACTTTCTGTGTGGTTCCTTATACTCGCGGTGAAGAAGTCAGCCGCCCTTTCGATGATGTCATCGCCGAAGTCGCGCATCTCGCTGCTCAGGGAGTTCGTGAAATCAACTTTTTGGGGCAAAACGTTAACGCTTACCGTGGTGCACGGCATAACGGTGGTGAAGCTGATCTCGCTGAACTGATTACATTGACCGCCCAAATCGACGGCATCGACAGAATTCGTTTCACAACCAGCCACCCGGTCGAATTTTCCGACAGCCTGATTGATGTCTACAAAGATGTTCCTGAATTGGTCAGCCACTTGCATTTGCCCGTTCAAAGCGGTTCAGACCAGATATTGGCGGCCATGAAACGCGGCCATAAGGCAGAAGAATATGTTAGCAAAATGGAGCGCATTCGAGCCAATCGCCCGGACATCAGTTTTTCATCTGACTTTATCGTTGGATTCCCCGGCGAAACAGACTCTGACTTCGAAGATACGATGAATCTGATTCAACAGATCGGTTTTGATCATTCTTTCAGCTTTGTTTACAGCGCGCGCCCGGGAACACCTGCATCAGATCTACCTGACGAAACATCAGAGTATTGGTAACGGGTCCATCTGAACGAAACCCGGCTGATCTATGTGGTCGAACCGAGAATAACAGGAACACATTTTTCACTTGTGACGACCATTCATTAATAGGCAAGTTTGTTCAGGTGCAAATCACCGAGGCTTACGCCAACAGTTTGCGCGGTGAAATTGTTAATGCTGATCTGGCCTATTAACAGGCCAGCATCACTTCCACATTAATAACTATTTGAACTATAAACCCGGCAGGTTAAACGAAAGTCTTTTTGACAAGACTAGTTCACCGGGTATGCTTTCAACAATAGACATAGCAGGATTAACCCGACTTTGAATAACCCATCTATTGACGAACAGTCCATCACCGTCGAAGCGACCTGTCAATTTACTCTGGAACCCGACCATCCTCAACGTCTTGCCTCCTTGTGTGGCCTGGCCAACGATAACCTCAAACAAATTGAGTCCCGTCTTGATATTCGAATCATGAATCGAGGTAATCAATTTCAGTTATCTGGAGAGCAGGAACAAATCTCCGCAGCAGAGGATATTATCAAGCGCCTTTACCGGGAAACAAAAGGCGACAAGGATTTAAGTCCAGATACGGTACATCTCTTTCTGCAACCATCAGAAGTCAGTGTTGTTAAGCAAGAAACTTCTGAGGGCAAATTACATGATGACAAGCTGTACGTCGTTCACACACCGAAAATGGTTGTGCGCCCGCGCGGCGGAAATCAGAAACGCTATGTGCATAATGTACTCCACCACGATATAAACTTTGGTACAGGACCGGCTGGTACCGGTAAAACCTACTTGGCAGTGGCTTGTGCTGTTCAGGCATTACAACAGGATCAGGTGCGGCGTATCCTGCTGGTTAGACCAGCTGTTGAAGCTGGCGAAAAGCTTGGTTTCCTGCCGGGCGATTTAAGCCAGAAAGTAGACCCGTATCTTCGTCCATTATATGACGCCCTATATGAAATGCTTGGCTTCGAGAAGGTTGATCGAATGATTGAGCGCAACATTATTGAAGTTGCACCTCTGGCCTACATGCGAGGCCGAACGTTGAGCCACAGTTTTATTATTCTGGATGAAAGCCAGAACACAACTCGTGAGCAGATGAAAATGTTCCTGACCCGTATTGGCTTTGGTTCTACGGCCATCATTACAGGTGACCCCACTCAAATAGACTTACCTAAAGGTCAAGCATCTGGCTTACGTCATGCGCTCGATGTTCTGGAGAAAGTACCAGGAATCAGCTTTACCCATTTCGAATCGGGTGATGTTGTTCGCCATCCATTAGTCCAGCGCATTGTGGACGCTTACGAAGCTGATAGCGACTAAACATGAAACTTGATCTCGATTACCAGCTTGCCAGTACTCAAACGTCGCTCCCATCAAAAGAAATGATGGAACTGTGGCTACAGGCAACCTTACTCAATCAATGCGAAGACGTTCAAATGAGCATTCGCATTGTCGACAAAGATGAAGGCCAGCAGCTGAACTCCCAATACCGGGGCAAAGACAAGCCGACAAATGTATTGTCATTTCCCTTTGAGAAACCTGCTGGTATCCCTTCTGATGAATTTGACAGCCTGCTTGGTGACCTGGTTATTTGCGCACCCGTGGTCAGTCAGGAAGCGGCTGAGCAGGAAAAAACAGAAATGAATCATTGGGCCCATATGGTTGTCCATGGCACCTTGCATCTATTGGGCTATGACCATATAAAGGACGATGACGCTGATATTATGGAACAACTGGAACGGAATATTCTAGCGACACTTGATATCCCGAACCCCTACCTTGGAGACCATGAGGTTTAGCCCATGAACGACGAACGACCGACGAGTAGAAGCCCCGGTAAAAAATCCTTTTTTGAACGACTGGGTGATGCTTTTACCGGGGAACCCAAAGATAGAGAAGATCTACTCACCGTTGTCCACGAAGCCCATACCAACGATATTCTGGATGACGATTCGTTAAGAATTATTCAAGGTGCATTGAATGTTTCTGAGCTTCATGTCAGAGACATCATGATTCCACGATCACAGATGGTGTGCCTGGAGCACGATGAATCCATTAAGGAATGGACTGCCAAGGTAGTCCGTTCAGGACACTCCAGATTTCCGGTATTAGGCGAAAACCCTGATGAAGTAGTTGGAGTATTGCTGGCAAAAGATATGCTTAGTTTGAGTTTGAACACTGACTTTAACGAAGCCGAAATGCAAAAACAGGTTCAGAATATAATCCGTGAAGTAAACTTTGTCCCGGAGAGCAAACGGGTCAACGTTCTACTGCGAGATTTCCGTCAAAATCGAAACCATATGGCAATCGTTGTTGATGAATATCGCGGTATATCGGGCCTGGTAACAATTGAAGATGTATTGGAAGAAATTGTCGGCGAAATAGAAGACGAACATGATGATGAAACGGCATCCAATATTTCACCAAACGGAGCCGGCATATTTATTGTTCAAGCATTAACACCTATCGAAGATTTCAATGTGCATTTTAAAACAGAACTGAGTGACGAAGAATTCGATACCATTGGTGGGTATGTCATGCACAAATTTGGGCGAGTACCAAAACGCGATGACACTATTATGCTAGGTGATATGAAAGTAAGAGTAACAACCGCTGATAACAGACGCGTTCGAGCATTTGAAATCAGCGTAAATCAATAAACCGTTAAAAGCATGCTTCTCACAAATGGATCATGCTTTTTTTATGGCCGCCCAAAAGGCTTCGACCAAAGAATCAATCGTGGCAATAGTGTTAATGCACCTAGCAAAGCAATTGCCATGGCCAATGCAGTGAGCAAACCAAAATAAATAGTTGGTTTAAAATTCGATAAGGATAATATCGAAAAGCCCATGATAATGGTTATCGACGTATAGAAAATTGCCCGCCCGATCGAAGCATGGCTGCGCCGTAAAGTTTTTGAATAATTCTGATCACGTAAAAATTCCACACGATAACGGACAATGTAGTGGATAGTATTGTCAACGGCGATACCAATAGTAATGCTGGCAATGGTAATGGTCATAATATCCAGAGGAATACCAAACCAACCCATAACACCTAATACCAATGTAGCGGCCAGAAGATTAGGAACCATGGCAATCAAAGCCAGCTTTAAATTGCGGAAGAGAATCAAAAACATCAGCATAATGCCGATAAAAACCCCACCCAGAGTTAATATCTGCGAACTGAAAAGGCTCTGCAGCATGTTGTTGTACAGAACCAGCATTCCAGTCAGATGAACCTGATCTGGTTCAAAACCCAACTCCACTAAACCATGACGAATATTCTTCAATAACTTATCACGCTGCAGTCCCTTCATCGAATCAAGAATACGGACATTTATCCGCGCCTCGTTATGCTCAACAGAGACATAAGGATCAAGCACTATGGCACGAAACTCCTCAGGAATAACGGTATACAGTAATGCCAACTGAATATTGCTCAACGGTTTACCATCATTAAATTCCTCGGCAATTTCCATCATGGTTGCCAAAGAAATTACCTTTCCGGTCTCTGGTAACTGGTCCAGATATTTATGAATTTTTTTAATGTCGGCTACCTTATCCGTGGTAAACCAATACTTGTTTGGATCATCCTCGCCAACAAAGTCATCTTCAAATGAGCCAATGTCTTCATCTTCCATTGACAGGAAATCATCATCAATGAAACTGTCATCAGCGGCAAAATCCTCTTCAATAAAATCGTCTACTTCAAATGAATCTGTACGATTATTGTCTGAAACAGTACTGACCTCTGCCGCGCTTGCCGAGTCAGACTGCTCATCATTTTTATCAAAACTGACAATCACTTCGAGCGGAGTTGTTCCACCCAGCCGCTGATCGATAACAGTCATACCTTGATATATTTCAGTTTGCTCATCAAAGTAATCGATGAAACTGTTTTCAACAATCAACTTTGAAACACCGATTATGGTAAAAACCGCAACTGCCAGACTGGAGACCAAAATCAGACGGCCATTACGCAAAGTGAACCTGGCTAACTGATGCGTGACCCATCCAGAATCACCACCATCTCCTATATCTTTATTTTTTCCAAGAATCATTAGTAATGCAGGTAATAAAACAAAGGTCATCAAAAAAGCAACCACAATGCCAAAGGTCATTATCCAACCAAAGTTAATCACCGGGCGAATACCACTGGATATCAGAGAAATAAAGGCGACGCCGGTGGTCAATGTCATATAGACACAAGGGACAACGATTTGCCGTACAGTGGACATCACCAACCAACGCTGATTCCATTCCGGATTCAGCCGCAATAGCTCACGATATCGAACGACCAAATGAATATTCATTGACAAGGTGAGAATAAGCAAAAGAGAAATAAAATTGCTTGAAATAACTGTCACCGGCCATTTTAAAACCCCAAGGAGTCCAGCCATAACAATAACAACAGCAACGGAACATACTAACGGGAGTATGACCCAACGGCGCTGTCGAAAGATAACCGCAAGCGTCGCAATAATGACCACAAGAACGGCAACACCAAATACCATAAGGTCCTTACGAACAAACCCGATGATATCGTCAGCGATCATTGGAACACCGCCTAAATGCAGCTCTCCATAGCTTTGATACTCATTCATAATTCCACGCACGGCTTCAATGTTTTGATGCAGTAACTCAGATGCTTTGGCATTGTGCTGTATGATCAATTCATCAATGAGTTCGAGTTGAGACTCAATTCCAGGGTTAGGCGATTGGTCGAGTTGATTGCGCAGATCACCTCTCATTGCCAGGAGGTTGACTTTGGTTTTATCAATTGGAAAGTTGATTTGCAGTGCGGTTGTATTTTCAGCCAGATTTAACAACAGATTGACATAAAGAGGACTGTTTGCAAGCTCGGTACGAGCTAACTCAACATCAACATCGGGATCTTCAAGCGTCTTAATATTTGAGACCAATTCAGACATCGGCACCGGAGGGTTAGATAATAGCGGAACATCCATAACTGAGATCACAGATTCGACTTGATCTATCGTACGGATTTCATCACGCATTCGGGTCAGGATATCAAGGGAAGTATCGCTAAAAAGAGGCGCTTTAGGGGTAAAAGTCAAAACAAGAAACTCATGTGAACCGTATCGTTCCGAAACTTCGCGAAACTGAGCCAGCGATTGATCATTCTCCAGAAGTAAGCTTTCCGCTGAAGCATCCAGAGTAAAGTGACGAGCCTGATAACCAATAAAAACCAAAGCAAGGCAAACTGCTACCACCAACCAGTGAGCGTGTTCGGAAATTTGTTTCTCATAAAGCTTTTGGAATATAGACCACATACGTCATTCCCAGAAAAATTAAAACCCAGTGTAAGATGGAAGCGCTTTCGCCTTCGTCAGATCAGATTAATCGATTTCACTCACATTCGATACACTCAATCCGATTGAGCGATACGGTAAGTCAAAAGCTATCGCCGACAGTGAGGTCGTCCAATCCAGCGAGGAACTATCTGGCAATACCGCTCATAGCGTGAACCAAAACGGTATTTTAACTCAGCTTCTTCAGCATGAATGTAGAACAGATTCAGAATCAAGGTAGCCAAAATAACGACAAGCCAAGGCGATACACTACCAACCCAAAGGGCCAAACCACAGCCAATCAGGATCACTCCAAGATGCGATGGATTTCTGGAAAACTGATAAACACCGCTGGTAACCAAAATTGGACAATTTGGATTGTACTCACCATTGGCATTCACGACCCCTTTTACCCTCAATTCCCGCTCGGCTAATAAATGAACCAGCACACCTATTGTTAAAGGCACTAATCCAAGATAATTCGCAGGATATGGCAACCAAATGGCAATAGGCTTCAGGAAATGAAGCGAGAATATCGCCAACATCATCGAAAGGCCCAGGGCAGGCGGTAGAATTGGCGGTCGCGACGTCATAACAAGCACAAAATTCGGAGGGGATTTCAGCCAGTCTAAAATGACCACATCAAAAGCAAAGCCGTCAAAAGTCATGAATTAATGGAAATATACTACTATTTTTTGTTCATCTGTCAGAAATCGAGCAACATGTCTCGTAACAATGACAGCTCAGAAGATGATCGTTAACCATCCCGACGGCCTGCATAAATGCGTAGCAGATGGTTGGGCCCACAAAGCTGAAACCTTTTTTCTTCAATGCCTTAGACATAGCCTTACTCTCTTCAGTCTCAGCGGGCACCTCGGACATTGAGTGCCACCGGTTCTGAATTGGCTTATTGCCGACAAACGCCCATAAAAAATCGGAAAAACCTTCTGCACTCTCCTCAAAAGTCAGATAGGCCTTTGCGTTCTTAATAAGCGAATTAATTTTCAAACGGTTACGCACTATCTCAGAGTTTAGCATCAGCCGATCAACATCCTCCTCTGTTAATCGAGCCATACGAACCGGGTCAAACTCGAAAAAAGCACGTTCATAGCCTGACTGCTTGCGCAGGATAGTTATCCAGCTTAAACCGGCCTGCTGACCATCCAAACACAACTTCTTGAACAGCTCTCGGGCGTCATACTCGGGCCGCCCCCATACGGTATCATGATAGTTCTGATACAGAGGATCATCACCACACCAACCACAACGGGATATTTCATGTAACACGATAAGAACACCTTTTCAGAGTTTGTGTTCGGAAGTTCACGTCGTTATTCGTAGCTTACACCACTACAGCAACACCAGATTGTCTCTGTGGATCAACTCAGGCTCATTCAAATAGCCTAATATTGCCTCAATTTGAGCGCTGGTCTTACCTAATATTTTGATTGCATCATGAACATCATAATTGACCAAACCGCGCGCCAACTCCCGACCTTGCATATCTTTGACCGAAATACATTCACCACGCAGAAAACGACCAGATGCCGACTTGACCCCTACAGCTAACAGGCTGCGTCCATTATTGACCAACGCCTGAACGGCACCATCATCGATTAGTAACTCACCCTTCATTTTAAGATGTCCTGCCAGCCACTGTTTACGAGCCGCTATAGGTTCGAGATCAGGCATCAAGTGAGTTCCTAGTGCTTCACCTTGCCTCAGCCGAGTAAGCACATCCGGTAATCGACCACCAACAATAATCGTATGTGCCCCGGAGCGGGCAGCAAGTTTAGCAGCACGGACTTTGGTCACCATGCCGCCACGTCCTAGCTTGCCACCATCGCCGGCAACCGACGTAAGATAGGGATCAGTTGCATAGGCTTGCTGAATCAGCTTGGCATCAGCAGATTGTCGTGGATCAGCATCATAAAGCCCATCCTGATCTGTCAGCAACACGAGCGTATCGGCTTCAATCAGGTTCGCGACCAGAGCTCCCAGAGTATCGTTATCACCAAAGCGTATTTCAGAAGTAGTTACCGTGTCATTTTCATTAACAATCGGGATGACCGGCATTTTCATCAGCGCACGCAAAGTATTACGGGCATTCAGGTATCGATTGCGATCCGATAAGTCCTCGTGAGTGAGCAGAATCTGCGCTGAGTGCAAACCATACCCCTGAAACAAGTCTTCATAAGTCTGCACCAGCTTGGTCTGACCTACTGCAGCTGCAGCTTGTAGCAGCTCCATAGAGTCAGGGCGAACATCCCAACCAAGACGAGATAAACCTGCAGCAACGGCCCCTGACGAAACCAGGACTATATCATTTCCTGTTTTTTTAAAATGGGCAATCTGGCTGACCCATTCTGCTATACGGCGATCATCAAGCCCCTGACCATCATTAGTCAGCAAGGCAGAGCCTATTTTTACAACCCAGCGCTTGCCCTTTGTCAAAGAAGACTGATTCATTCGTTTCAAGGTAATGTCCCGACTCAATAACAATAAAAAATAGTACCTGAATTCGTGACTCCACCGCGGCGCAGTGCGCAAGCCATTAATTCCTCTTTGCTTCCCAAAAATTGAGGGAACCCATGGGTGCACCTGCAATTTTTGACAAACAGATAGAAATCAAGCTCTTACACCCTGCATTCACTGAAGACGTCACGGATGGTAGTAATCACAAATCGATGGCGAGCAAAACAAGTTATTTGCAGAACTATATTGCCAAACAAAAAGCCGAAGTCATTTCGAGCTTCGGTTTTCTAATCATACTCTAATGCTGGTAGACGACTTCAACGTCATGATCATCGTCGTCATCGTCATCCTGTTCCGATGATTTTACAGCAACACGTTCGGCTCTTCGCTGCGCCGCCAACAGCTCTATTCTTTCTCTGGCTTCTCGTTCAACCTGATCACGCTGTTCGGCATCTGCTTTTGCAACTTCAGACCGCTCCAGCAACAATGACTGACGTTCTTCCAACCAATTCATAACGTCCCTGGCAAGTTCGTCAGTTCCATGCTTAGCCATAGCGGAAATGACGTAATAGGGCTGCTGCCAATTCAACACTTTAATGACGGAGTCAATTCGCTCCTGACGCTCCTCTTCAGGGACAAGGTCTATCTTGTTCAGTACCAGCCAACGTTCGCGCTCAGCAAGTGTCGGACTGAAAGCCTCAAGCTCATTGGCAATAGCCAAGGCATTCTCGGCCGGGGTGGACTCGTCATAGGGAAACATATCCACAACATGGAGCAAGACCCTCGTGCGCACCAGGTGTTTTAGAAAACGAATTCCCAATCCGGCTCCATCAGAAGCACCTTCAATCAACCCTGGAATGTCTGCCATAACAAACGACCGCAGCTCATCCACACGCACGACACCAAGATTTGGAACCATAGTCGTAAATGGGTAATCAGCCACTTTAGGCTTGGCAGCACTGACTGCACGAATCAACGTTGATTTACCGGCATTCGGCAAACCCAGCAAGCCAACGTCAGCCAATACTTTTAACTCCAGTTTCAGATTACGGCTTTCGCCCTCTTTTCCTGGCGTCGATTGCCTTGGAGCTCTATTCGTTGAAGACTTGAATCGAGTATTTCCCAGTCCTCTTGCACCGCCTTCAGCGACTTTGAATACTTCGCCGTTCACCTTCAGATCAACCAGTACTTCATCCGTATCAACATCAATAATCGTTGTACCAACCGGTACTATTAGGGTTGTATCCTGACCTTTGCGTCCGGTCATGTCAGCACCCATCCCCTGCTGACCATTCTCAGCACGGTAACGGCGCGTATAACGATAATCTATCAAGGTATTTACATTTTCGTCTGCCTTGATCCAAACACTACCGCCGTGACCACCATCACCGCCATCAGGCCCACCTTTGGCAATAAATTTTTCCCGACGAAAGCTGACGCAGCCGTTACCGCCACGGCCTGCCTCCACGGCAATGATCGCTTCATCTACAAACTTCATAATTCAAACTCTTATAGGTTGGTTTGCAAGTCTAGCTGATCTTAGGGATGTCTCCGCTCCGTGCTTCAGTCAAGCAACATCCGTAAAATCAGCTTACCCATATCAGTAACAGCCAATTGGCCAGGTCATAAAAAAAGCCCCGCATATAGCGAGGCTTTCAACACTGCGTTGCGTTAATTATTTATGCAACGATATTCACAAACTTACGGTTGTTTTCGCCTTTGACAACAAACTCGACCTTGCCATCAACTTTGGCGAACAACGTGTGATCTTTACCAATACCAACGTTATTGCCTGCATGGAAACGAGTGCCACGCTGACGAACAATGATAGAGCCTGCAGATACAGCCTGACCACCAAAGGCTTTCACTCCCAGGCGTTTGCTTTCAGAGTCACGACCGTTACGAGTACTACCACCAGCTTTCTTGTGAGCCATGAGTTATCTCCTTACGCCTTGATACTGGTAATTTTAACTTCAGTGAACCACTGACGGTGGCCCATCTGCTTCATATGGTGCTTACGACGCTTGAACTTCATGATCTTCACTTTTTTGTGACGACCCTGAGCGATTACTTCAGCAGTAACTTTAGCACCTTCAACGACTGGTTTACCGATGTTGATATTATCACCATCTGCCACCAGCAGAATTTTTTCAAAATCAATTGAAGTACCGGTCTCGGCTTCGATTTTTTCCAGTTTGACCGTCTGGCCTTCACTGACACGGTATTGCTTACCGCCGGATACGATTACAGCGTACATGTAGATCTCCAATAAAGATAATCAACGATCTCAATTCCACTGCTACCTGCTTCTAAAGGCGACGCCTACGCTGTTGGGCACCCTATAACAGGGAATGGCACTTTCGATCGGGCGGCGAATAATACGGATATTAGCAAACCAATGCAAGCTGAAATCGATCACGCCCCGCGCTTCTTGACAGCCCATGAACCGCCGCCTAGCATCTGCCAAACCTGTGTATATTAGAACTTCATTACAATGGATCAAAAAGCCGTTTTCCAAACCGTTGCCAATGATTTTGAAGCGGTTAACAAGACTATTCATCAACAGCTCGCCTCAGATGTCCACCTTGTAGAAACGATTGCCGATTATATTGTCAACAGCGGAGGCAAACGAATGCGTCCGTTGCTGGTCTTGCTTTGTGGCAATTTGAATGCAAACCTGACGTCAGAGCACCACTTATTGGCTGCAACAATCGAATTTCTGCATACTGCTACCCTATTGCACGATGATGTCGTTGATATGTCCGATATGCGCAGGGGACAAGCCACCGCCAACGCCAATTGGGGGAATGCGCCAAGCGTACTGGTTGGGGACTTTCTCTACGCCCGAGCATTTGAAATGCTGGTGAAGTTGGGCAACATCAAAGTAATGAATATTCTGGCACAGGCTACTCGAAAAATTGCAGAAGGCGAAGTTCATCAACTGATGAATGTGAATAACCCTGACACTTCCGAAGCAGAATATATGGAAGTGATTAAGGGCAAAACAGCCATTCTGTTTGAAGCATCCACAAAATCTGCGGGTATTCTATCGGGATACACTGAAGAAGCAGTCGAACAACTGGCAAATTATGGCTTGCAGCTCGGAATGGCATTTCAGCTAACGGATGATGCTCTCGATTATGTGGGTAGTAGCGATGCTCTGGGCAAGAATGTTGGTGATGACCTGGCAGAAGGCAAACCAACCTTGCCACTGATTCATGCCATGCAGCATGGTAACGAGGTAGACCAACAGCTTATTCGCAAGTGCATCGAAGAGGGAGGGCTAGAGCACCTTGCTGAGGTCCTGACCATCATCAATAGAACCGAGTCACTTCAATATACGAAGAGCAAAGCCATTGCATTGGCAGAATCAGCCAAAGAATGCCTGAATGACTTCCCTGACAGTGAATTTAGAACAGCACTACTGGCGCTGGCAGATATCTCGGTCTATCGCAACTATTAATTACCTGAATCCGTGACGTCAAAGTGGATGCAGGGTGTAAGAGCTTGATTTCTATTTGTTTTTCAAAAATTGCAGGTACTCCCATAGGTTCACCCTATTTTAGGGAAGCAAATAGGAATCAATCGCTTGCGCACTGCGACGCTATGGAATCGCAGATTCAGGAATTAGCATCAACTATATTGCACCACGCGCTATCTGACCATTCACAAAAGCGTGTAATGCAAGAAAGTCAATGTCAGAAACGTACTTAAACTCAATACCATAGGCAGCTATTGAGTTAGAAAGTTCATAGCGATCCAATTCGGCCCGAATAACGGCCTCCAAAGAAATCAATCGCGTCACATGACCAACGATGACCTTGCTGTTAATCAGAATTTTGTCCCCTACCACACCGGCAGGCTCCACAGTTTCCAAGCGCGCGCCCGTAGTAGACAAATCCACTATACCGCCGTAAGTTCTCTCCCAACTTGAATCACTCTGATTCATCACCGTAACCTGAAGATTAGCCTGAACACGTTCAGACTTACGAACAGCACCCACTTCAACAACTTGCGGCCAGCCAAGATGAAGATAATGAAACGGAGTGGTGCAGATATGCACTACCTGTGAACGAAATGCACAGGCACTTTTCTGGTTCCTTTGTACCGATTGCCTTCATTACCCTGAATTTCCATATTCATGGCTAAGCCCGTCGGCAACCGCATTTTGCTAAGATCATTTACAGCCATACTAATCGTCTTTCTCTCCTGGTTTGATAGAGATTATCGGTTCCTTAAGGCAAATCTTAAGCCAAACTTGGAGCATCCTTCGCCAGCTAGTGTAGCGTCCTAAATAAAACCTATACCTGAATCCGTGACTCCTTCAATGACTTGCGCACTGCGCTGCTATGGAGTCACGGATTCAGGTTTTATTCAAGACACTACACTAGTGAATTTTACGGACTATGGAAATGTGCCCATATCCGCGATCATTTTTTTCTTGAGTACCTCATGAACACTACGTCGCCAAGGGCGTTGCTTGATACCAAAAGTAAACAAAATTTTCTTGCATGATACTTCAAAATTTTCCGGTTCTGTAACTGCGTCCACCATCTCCGGCGAATCGCCTTCTTCGATGGATTCGACCTTTACGTCAGTCATGGACTTCACGATAGTAACAACCGTTTTAGCAAAGGTGTGCATAGTACAGGCATCGCTGTCGGCGTAATGATAGATACCAGGGAGTTCAGGTAATCCGGTGTTACAATCAAGCTGCTCTGCAACGGCAATGATAACCTTGGCAACCGAATTAGCATCAGTTGGACAACCACGCAGGTTGCCAGAAACCCTTAAAGACTCGCGACGCACAGCCGCACGGATCAGATGAGTCAGGATATTTCCAAGTTGCTCACTGAACAACCAGCCGACCCGCAATATGACAGCCATAACTCCAGATTCCAAAATTTGATTTTCCAGTTGCTGATAGACCACCCCGATTGAAGTTTCAGAATCCGGAGCCTCGTTTTCAGCGTATGCATGATCACTTTTGCCAGAAAAAACGCGCATCGAAGAGAGTGATATCAAGGTCTGCTGCTGTTTATTGCATAGATGAATAATTCGCTGATTCCAATCTGCCCAAAGCACCGAAGACAAGCTATCGTCAGATGAGTTTTCTTCAAACAGACAATTAACAACAAAACGATCAGTTACATGTGAAGCGAGAAAGTCAGACACCTGTTCTGCTGACTTCAAGTCCGCGACTGAAGCCGCATGGTAAAGTATTTGGCGCTCTTCAAACTGCTGTACCAATGCCATACCAGTCTGCGTATCACTACCCAGAAGAACAAACCGCAAAGATGGGGAATTGAGGGACACACGAAAAACCTTGAGCGACTATAAAATTTCTAAAATTATAGGCAGCTCAAGGTAAGAATCATATAACGACGTCATAAAGATTTATAAGGCCTTAAGTATCGGGCGAAGCGAGGCAATCCCGTCGATGTGTATCCAGAATATGTAAAGGTTATTTTTGCGCCCAATGCTGGCGGATTCTCACGCATATCGTCAGTCAAACCAGAGCCAATCTTGAAAACTCGCCCATTACGCCATTCAACAACGAGTGCGCCCAGCATTCCTTCATATTTGCCATGACCTGCCGAATACCCAATTACTTTGGCTTCGTCGTCAAATTCAGGTTTGTACTTCAGTAAGGCAGACGTACGAGCCGTTTGATAACTGGCATCAGCAAGGTTGAGCATAAGTCCTTCGCCGCCAGACTCAATCACCACAGCCAGATGGCGATCCAGCTCATCTTGATCTTTAACCCGAAAACCCGAAACAATCTGCAGATTAGATGATTCAACAATATGATCATGTAGCCAGCTCATACGCTGCAAGTACGACCCCGATACCTGAGGTGCATCGAAAACTTTAAAAGAAACCATATTCCATAATTCATCGTTACTATTTTCAGAATGAATCAGCCCCGACATTTCAGCGAAACGACCGTAACCAAGCCATAATTCCCCCTCTATCACGTAATCTGGCATTTGCTTTTTCAGCCACTCAGGAATTGGAATAAAACGGCCACTTCGGCTGAGCATCTTCTCGCCGTTCCAGTATCCACGAACGCCATCAAACTTCTCAGTTACGACATAGCCCGAAAGCGAATCCCTGGTCTCATAAACCTTCGCCAACATGAGTTTTGGAGCCTCCGAAGCATAAGCAAGCAGGGGCCATCCATATAAAAAAGACAATAACAGTATTGATAGTATAATTTGCGCCATTTTTCTTCCTTGATAACAAATATCCAACAAATAGGATAATATAAAAATACCCATAAATTTAAAAAAACCAAAAGGGCGCAAAATAAAACCCTTAAGGAATTACTAATTTATACTTCTCAGAAACCAATTTAGATCATTTTGGATAGTTTTAACTAGGGACTGTTTGTATTTCATCGTTTCCAAATCCGCCAACTTCAAACTGAAACATCAAAAACACATGATTAGAGTCAAAAAGAAAATCTAGGGCAATAAATATCAAAAAATAGGATATAAAACAATAACTTACAGACTAAATACCCCCTTTTGAAAAATATCTGACATGAGCCGTTTCAACCACTCACTTTTAAACTGAGTAGTTGCACTTGTCTCGAAGCCTTTTTAAGGTAACTGAACTTCACACACTCGGAGGAAGAAATTTGAGTAGCTCACACGATAAGTACAGTATTAAGAACACCGATTATACTGTCGGCCAGGATAACGTTCAGAAATGGGGCTTTGACGTTCACAACCCTGTGTTCGGTATCAGCGCTGCTCTGATCTTGGTATTTCTGATTGCAACACTGGTCAGTGATCCTGATGCAGCCAAAAAACTGCTTGATGGCATCAAATGGGGCATCATCGCTAAGTTCGACGCGTTATTTATGTGGTCAGCAAACATCTTTGTTGTGTTTTGTCTTGTTCTGGCAATTTCACCTTGGGGCAAAATCCGCCTTGGCGGCAAAGATGCGAAAGCTGAACATTCAACGATGTCATGGTTAGCCATGCTGTTCGCAGCAGGTATGGGGATCGGATTAATGTTCTGGGCGGTCGCTGAACCGGTTGCCTACTTTACAGGCTGGTATGAGACTCCTTTAGGCGTTGAAGCCAATACGCCAGAAGCCGCGAGCATGGCACTGGGCGCGACCATGTATCACTGGGGTCTGCATCCCTGGGCAATTTACGGTGTAGTAGCCTTGTCTCTAGCATTCTTTACTTATAACAAGGGTTTACCGCTGTCAATGCGCTCTGTTTTCTACCCTCTATTGGGTGACCGCACTTGGGGTTGGGCAGGTCACATCATCGATATTCTTTCCGTCCTGGCAACATTGTTTGGTCTGGCAACCTCTCTGGGTCTAGGTGCACAGCAGGCTGCTGCTGGTATTGGTCATGTATTTGGTATTTCACACGGCATTGGTCTTCAGTTGATTATTATTGTTGCCGTAACGGCTCTGGCAACTCTATCTGTAGTGCGCGGGCTCGAAGGCGGTGTTAAGCTGCTATCCAATATCAACATGGTCATCGCGTTCTCGCTGTTGATCCTTGTTGCCCTGGTCGCAATCTCAATTTCAATAAGCACGATTCCTAAAACACTCATTGCTTATGCAAAAAACATTATTCCATTGTCCAACCCGATCGGTCGTTCTGATGAAGCCTGGTTGCAAGGCTGGACCGTCTTCTATTGGGCTTGGTGGATTTCCTGGTCTCCATTCGTTGGCATGTTCATCGCGCGGGTATCCAAAGGCCGAACTGTACGTGAATTTATCACCGCAGTGCTATTGATCCCTACAGCGGTAACCATTATCTGGATGTCAGTTTATGGTGGCATCGCGATCGATCAGGTTCAAAACGGTGTAGGTGCTCTGGGTATAGACGGCCTGACATCTGTACCTCTGGCCATGTTCCAGGTGTTCGACGGTTTCAATTCAGAAATACTGGGCAAAATACTGTCAGTTGTTGCTGTTGCTTTGGTTCTGGTGTTCTTTATCACTTCATCGGACTCGGGCTCTCTGGTTATCGATAGCATTACCGCAGGCGGTAAAATTGACGCGCCAATACCTCAACGTGTTTTCTGGGCGACAATCGAAGGGGCCATCGCAGCTGCATTGCTTTGGATTGGTGGCACTCAGGCCATTGAAGCTCTGCAGGCAGGCGCAATTTCAACAGGACTCCCATTTACTATAGTACTGTTGCTAATGTGCGTATCTCTGATCATGGGTATGCGTACGGAACAGAAGTAACAGCTCAAAAATTAAAAAAGCGCCCCTGATTGGATCAGGGGCGCTTTTTTTATTCCTGCTGGAACAAGCCATCACATAAAGGTGAGAAGCCACTATTGAAAGAGTATCCTCAATCTCATCAACTCCACCAGCGTCTTACATCAGTCTTTCCAATATTCCAATGCGATACCTGCGCTTGCCACAGCTCCGCTGTCGCTAATGCATCGACCAATGCATTATGATTTTCATAAGCGGGCAAATGGTAACGCTCACGAACATCTGGTAACCGCATCGATGGATGTGCTTTTCGTAAAGCCTTATCCAACCATGCCTGTTTACGCTGCGCTTGGCGTACCTCAAGCTCCAATGTATCAATAACCGGAAATAACCAGTTCTGCTCAAAAAGCGAAATGACCGCTTGCCGAAAAAACTCTCGCTCCATATATCGGTAATGAACAACTATTTGCTTACCTGCAAGACTGGCCATCACCTCAGGCAGAACCGCAGCCAAACCTGGAGCATCAGCCACTTCGGAGTGAGTAATGTGATGCACGATGACGGAGTCATCTGTAAGCTGCCTGGTTCGCGTTAGCCAATGACGAGCCTGTGATAAATAAATCTTCTTCGAATCAAAAGGTACAATACCGATACTGACGATATCGTCTGCCTCAGCATCGAGTCCTGTTGACTCAATATCGACAGCAACAAAATCAGTACTTTCAATTTTCTGATCACGGCCAATAAGTGGCTGACCGTAAAAGACCTGCAGGCATCCAGGAAGAGTACCGTGTCGCTGCTCATCAAAAAATTGATCCCAATCGCTTGGCAATACTTTAGAAGGGTACAATTGCACTGGCGTTACCCCTTCATATTGGCATTGTATCGGAATTTCAGGAACCGTTGCGCTGAACTCAATACCTGGAATGCTTCTTTCAATCCCCGGCGCTCCTTACTCGAAAGCTTATCTGGTTCGATCGTATTGTCAGCCTCTTCGCCAGCTTCCACTGCCGCAACCTGCTGACGAATTCTGACCATACATAGATATTCCAGCGCATCAGACAACTCATCTTTCTTCCCGTCCGGCAGCAATGAGGAACCAGCCATATCGTCCAATCGGTCAAATGAATTTTGTGATAATACGCCCTCCGCTAATGCGTGCACACGAATAACATCGACCATTGGTGCAGTACCTCGCCGTTTCAGGTTAAGGGTATAACGCTGACGACCATCTTTTTCCAATACAAAACTTTTAAAGAAACCAAGAGGAGGAGTTCGATTCAACGCATTACGCGCAAGCGCGGTCAGAAAAAGCCGATTGCGCTTCGCTTTGTTAACAATAAATCTAGTGAGCTGTTCTGCCCATGCAGTCTTTCCAGCAACAGCCGACAAATCAAAAAAGATACTGGCATTTAAAAGGGCTTCTGGATCTGGTTTTTCAATCCAGTCTGAAAACTGTTGTTTCCATCCTTGCAAAGTCATTCGCCATTTGGGATTGGAAGCCATAATGCCACCATCACAATGCCGATAACCACATTCATTTAAACCATCGCAGACAAAATCGGATAACTGCTTAAAATATTCACCATGTTTTTCCTCATCATAATCTGACGATAAAATCAGAGCGTTATCCTGATCAGTCACCAGCAACTGCTCTTCACGCGCCATCGAACCCAATGCCAGAAAACAGTATGGAACTGGTGGCGGACCAAGCTTTTCTTCCGCCAAATGCAACAGTCTTTGCTTGAATGAACGACCGATTACAGACATTGCTGTGCCGATCATGTGTGAGTTGGCTCCCTCTTTCTGCATTCGTACCATGACTGCTCCAACCTGAGGAACCAACTCAATTAGCCCGTCCACCGAATCCTGAGCCAAAATACCCCGCACCAGCAAAAGACTGTTTTGCGATTCATGGCGAACCAGATCAGACAACGAAACAATTCCCATAACCCTGTGACGGCGAACTAACGGCAAATGGTGAATGTTATGGCGCAGCATAAGCAACATGGCTTCATATACATAAGCGTCATCTTCAATGGAAATCAGGTCAGTTGACATCACATCCCGTAATGGCGTGTCGTACGGCAATGCTTTGGCCAGTACGCGCCGACGCAAATCCCGGTCAGTCAGGATACCAACAGGTTGCAGGGTTTGTTGATCTTCGCTGTCCGAGTCAACTTCAACCTCATCCCGAATCACTACGGAAGTCACATTTTGTTCGGTCATCAGAATCGCTGCGGTATGGACAGTCTCATCAGCAGGAATATAAATAGGTTCATGTTGAGCAATGTCACGGACTCGGACTGTCGTCATGTCATTTTCGTCAGCCTGATTCAAAATTACCTGGCGCAACATGGAATGCTCATTCACTTCAAAATAATCACCGAAGTCACCATAGTGCTCGCACAATTCCAGAAATTTGGCTGAAGGAATTCGATAGATCAAGGTGTCTTCAAGCGCCCGTACAGGATAACGAACATGACCATTCATCAAGACGCCCATCTGCCCGAAGACTTGCCCTGGCTCCAATCGACTAAACAATTCTCCAGTCCGCCGAAAAACCTCCACCGATCCGGAGCGGATCAGGAACAAAGCATCAATTGCTTCCCCATAATGCAGAACCTGATCCTGAGCTCGGTGATAACTTACTTCTATGTGACAACACAATTCTCGAATTTCATCTTCAGGTAAGTCATCAAACGGTTCATGCGAACTGACAAAAGTAAAAACATCCTGGATTTCAACTGACATCAATATGCCCTGCTTCATTATTGTCGTTAGTGTAGAACCTGAATCCGTGACTCCAGAGTGGATGCAGGGTGTAAGAGCTTGATTTCTATTTGTTTTTCAAAAATTGCAGGTGCCCCCATAGGTTCACCCCAATTTTTGGGAAGCAAATAGGAATCATCACTGGCTTGCGCACTGCGCCGCTATGGAGTCACGGATTCAGGTAGAAGTTTGAAGTGAGTTTTTCGATTGAATCGACCATCACCAAACATACCGATCAACGTCAGTATTCAGATCTGCTACCAACTCGGTTATTACATACTTGAATCCGTGACTCCATAGCGGCTCAGTGCGCAAGCCATCTCTTACTTCCTGCATCCACTGAAGAAGTCATGGATTCAGGTACATAAAAAAGCCTCGCAACAGCGAGGCCCTTATGACAATGCTTATCGAAATCCCCATTCAGAACGGGATATCGTCATCAAAATCATCAAACCCACCCGGTGCAGGCTGAGCAGGTGCAGGTGGCGGCGAAGCTGGCCGATTAGGCTGCTGGCTGAAACCACCACTCTGTGGCGGTTGATTGTAGCCACCTTGCTGTGACTGACCACCTTGTTGTGGCTGACCGCCACCAAAACCACCTTGCTGCGGCTGGTTATATCCGCCCTGCTGAGGCTGACTGAAACCTTGATTACTACCCTGGCTATTATCGTTACGACCACCGATAAACTGCATTTCATTACCAACAATTTCTGTACTGTAGCGATCCTGCCCGTTCTGATCCTGCCATTTACGGGTCTGCAACCGCCCTTCAATATACACCTGCGAACCTTTAGATAAATACTGCGCAGCCACTTCAGCAGTACGTCCAAACAGGACGATGCGATGCCATTCTGTAATATCCTGGCGATTTCCATGTTCATCGGCACGTCCGACTTCATTGGTTGCCACGTTCAGATTCACGACTTGAGTACCTGAAGCCGTTGTTCTGACATCCGGGTCTTGCCCTAATCGTCCCAAAATGATGACTTTATTTACCGTTCCACGTGCCATAACTATTCCTATCTGCTTACCGATTTAAATCTGCAACTATCCACGAGTTAGTATGAGAACTCAAGCCAGTCTCACCACTGAGTAATATCAACCATTGGTTGAGCCCGGGTTTGCGATGGGAGTCAGCCACAGCGTCGAGAAAACCCAGATTAGCTGAGCTGCTAAGCCCATCCACAATACATATGCAATAACATGATTGGAATACAACCAACCACCGATCATGCCACCACTCGCAGCCCCGACAAACTGCCCGGTAGAAAAAACACCCATCGCGGTTCCCCGGACTTCCTGAGATGCCTTACGACTCAATAATGACGGCAGCGATGCCTCAATAAAATTGAAACCTATAAAGAAAATCAGCAATGCGATAGCAGCCACATAGACGCCATCAAAAAAATCAAGAACCAGCAACGCCAGCAGAATCAGAATAGCTGCCAGACGAATCAGCGGTACGTGAGCCAATTTACGTTCGGCTGTCATCATCAAAGGCATCATAAACACAAATGAAAGAATCATGACTGGCGCATAAACCTTACCCAGATCATCAGCCTCGAAACCACGCTGAACCAATTCAACGGGTAAGGCAGTAAACAGAGCAGTCATGGTCATATGCAGCAAAAAGATACCCAGACTCAAAACCATCACATTTCTGTCTTTAAGAACATCAGCCAATGAACTGATACTAAACTTACGCTCTTGATGCACCTGTACCGGTGGGATTTCAGGTAACCGAAACAACACCAGCAAACCAAACACTGCCAGTACAGCAGTAAACCAGAACAACCCGGACAGTCCGGCAAAACCAGCAAGCCAGGGACCCAATACCACAGCAAGAACAAATGAAGCGCCAATAACAGCACCCACGACGGCCATGGACTTGGACCTTTCTTCAGGACGGGTGTAATCGGCCAGTAACGCCAGCACCACACTGGAAATGGCACCGGCTCCCTGGAGCGCACGTCCCCAAATTAACCCGATAACATGGCTGGACAAGGCAGAAATAATACTACCGGCCAAAAATATCAACAGTCCGGTAACGATCAACGGTTTGCGACCAAAGCGATCCGAAGCCGCACCGAAAGGAATCTGCAAGCAAGCCTGCGTAAGACCATAAATCCCCAACGCGACACCCAGTAATGCTGGTGTCGCTCCGACCAGATCCTGACCATACAAAGCCAGTACTGGTAATACCATAAACAAACCAAGCATCCGACTTGCATACAATAAAGCCAGTCCTGAAAGCGCTTTTTTCTCAACGCTGTTTAACGCCATAATACCCTGCCCGACTCTGCAGCCTGATTTCGAAAACCGCGGATTCTATCAGCTTCCCAGAAAGCCACATAGCGAATCAAAAATCTTCTAAAAACATTTGCAAACTGTACATTCATACAGTAACGTAATCAAGCTTTTCGAACTCACGCACTCGAATTGCTCGATCCACCGGGGTAAATGTTTGGAATCCCCAGTCCGCTGATGCCTCCGGCAATGCGGTGTAAAGCCTCTCCCCGGCTTTACACCGCTGGATTCTACCGGGGAAATATGCTTTCTTTGGCCCTTTGCATGAATTAAAACTGAGGACAGCAATGGACAAGATTTCAGTCCAGGGTGCACGCACCCATAATCTCAAAAACATTTCTATTGATATTCCACGGGATAAACTCGTCGTCATTACCGGACTGTCAGGTTCGGGAAAGTCCTCATTGGCCTTTGACACATTATATGCAGAAGGTCAGCGCCGATATGTTGAATCGCTGTCTACCTATGCCCGTCAGTTTCTGTCAATGATGGAGAAACCGGATGTCGACCATATCGAAGGTCTGTCGCCAGCCATTTCCATCGAACAGAAAACAACCAGCCATAATCCACGCTCAACAGTGGGTACCACCACCGAGATTTATGACTATCTGCGTCTACTTTTCGCGCGTGTTGGCGAACCACGCTGCCCTGAGCATGGAGAACCACTCGAAGCCCAAACCATCAGCCAGATGGTAGATCAGGTCATTGCCTTGCCAGAAGGCAGTAAACTCATGCTATTGGCACCACTGATTCGTGACAGAAAAGGGGAACACCTGCACATATTTTCGGAGCTGAAAGCTCAGGGGTTTGTCAGGGTGCGGGTTGATGGGCTGGTTATGGATCTTGATGAAGTACCGGCGCTCGACAAACGAAAAAAGCACACCATCGAAGCGGTTGTTGATCGTTTCAAAGTCCGCGCCGATCTTGAGCTGCGCATGGCGGAATCATTTGAAACCTGCCTGACATTATCCGGCGGTATCGCTCAGGTCACCTGGATGGACTGCGACGGTGAAGACATGCTGTTCTCGAACCGATTTGCCTGTCCGGTCTGTGGCTATTCCATCGCTGAACTGGAACCACGGATGTTCTCGTTCAACAATCCTGCCGGTGCCTGCGAAGAATGCGACGGCCTTGGACTGAAACAATATTTTGATCGTAGCAAAATCATTCGAGATGCCAACCTGACGTTGGCTGAAGGTGCTATTGCCGGTTGGGACAGGCGGTCAGTCTATTATTTCAGTCAGTTAACCTCGATGGCAGATCACTATGGTGTTGATATCGAAAAACCATTCAACAAACTGCCCAAGAAATTTCAGAAAGCCGTGCTTGAGGGTAGTGGCAGTGAAGAGTTTGAGTTCAATTATGTCAATAGTCGCGGCGCCATCTACCACAGGGTTCACACCTTTGAAGGTGTGGTACCCAACATGGAACGCCGGTTCCGTGAAACAGACAGCAACTCAGTACGTGAAGAGCTGACCAAGTATCTGGCAGAGCAACCCTGCCCGTCTTGTCACGGCAGCCGACTGAAAGAAAGCGCCCGGCATGTTTATGTGAATAACGTGACGTTACCGGAAGTCACTCGCATGTCCATTGTTGATGCTGTTCGTTATTACCACTCACTGCAGCTAACCGGCAACAAAGCTCAGATTGCTGAAAAGATTCTGCGCGAAATTATTCAACGCTTAAGCTTTCTGGAAAACGTCGGTCTTGACTATTTAACATTGGATCGCAGTGCAGATACCTTATCTGGTGGTGAAACACAGCGCATTCGCCTGGCAAGCCAGATCGGCGCCGGCCTTGTCGGTGTTATGTATATTCTGGATGAACCATCCATCGGTCTGCATCAGCGCGACAATGATCGGCTGCTAAAAACCTTGACTGATCTGCGCGATCTCGGCAATACCGTATTGGTTGTTGAACACGATGAAGAGGCTATCCGAATGGCTGACTGGGTAATGGATATCGGTCCCGGCGCAGGCGTTCACGGCGGTGAAGTGATTGCCAGTGGCCCGCCGGAAAAGATTATGGCGAATAAAAATTCACTGACCGGTAAGTATCTGACTGGCGAGCTGAAGATTGAGGTTCCGACAGAACGTGCGGTAAACAATCCTGATCGCCAGTTGGTGGTACGAGGTGCCAGCGGTAACAACCTACGCAATGTCGACCTCTCTATTCCGGTCGGTTTGTTCAGTTGCATTACCGGTGTATCAGGGTCGGGGAAATCTACGCTGATCAACCGTACACTCTACCCGCTTGCTGCAACTGAGTTGAATAATGCGACGACACTGTCCGCAGCACCACACAAAGCAATCGAAGGGCTGACACATTTTGACAAGGTTGTTGATATCGACCAAAGCCCGATTGGCCGTACTCCTCGTTCAAATCCAGCCACCTACACCGGTATTTTCACAGCGGTGCGTGACCTGTTCGCCGGTACTCAGGAAGCGCGCTCACGAGGGTATTCTCCGGGTCGTTTCAGTTTCAATGTCAAAGGCGGTCGTTGTGAGGCCTGCCAAGGCGATGGACTGATCAAGGTCGAAATGCATTTTCTGGCGGACATCTATGTTCCTTGCGATGCCTGTCAGGGCAAGCGCTATAACCGTGAAACACTGGAAGTTCGCTATAAAGGCAAAAATATCCATGAAGTGCTGGATATGACAATTGAAGATGCGCTGGTTTTTTCCGCAACCACACTGTCTGGTGGTGAGGCACAACGAGTCAAGCTGGCTCGTGAACTTTCCAAACGCGATACCGGCAACACACTCTACATACTGGATGAGCCTACGACTGGCCTGCACTTCCACGACATCAAACAGCTTCTTGAAGTGCTACACCGATTGCGTGACAACGGCAATACTGTCGTAGTCATTGAGCACAATCTGGATGTTGTTAAAACCGCAGACTGGATTATCGATCTAGGCCCGGAAGGTGGCGTCAAAGGAGGGAAGATTGTCTCAACCGGCACACCGGAACAGGTTGCGGTCGATAAGAAATCAGTTACTGGCAAATATCTGCATCCGTTACTGGTCCGGGGCCAGCAGTAGGAAAAAGGGGTTCTGTCACGGAACCCCTTTTTTAGTCACCTGAATCCGTGACTTCATAGCGGCGCAGTGCGCAAGCCCTTGATTCCTCTTTGCTTCCCATAAATTGGGGTGAACCTATGGGTGCACCTGCAATTTTTGAAAAACAAATAGAAATCAAGCTCTTACACTCTGCATCCACTGAAGGAGTCACGGATTCAGGATCGAATCGCTGGTTTCCAGACTGAATCAGGTAGCAGATAAAACCCAGCAGTCGCCTTTTCACCATCACCCAAAATATGCCTCAAACCAGAAGCCATCACCGCCAGAGTCACATCAAACGCATTAATGCTGTCGCCAAAGCCAGCAGTCAGATTGAACATAGCGCCATTTGCCAATAAGAAAAAATGTTTGTCATCATTGGTATATTCGAAAACATAAGGAATGACCTCATTACCTTTGCTCAAATCCAGTTCACTGGTGTCAATCTCATCGCTGACATGACCAACATTCATAACATAAGCGCCACTCTTCAACTGCTGAAGGTGATCAGCCTTTACCACTGAAGCAACACCTGTTGCAGTGACTAACACATCCGCCCTGGCAATCACCTCATCCAGCTCAGCAACCGCCCAACCCTCATATTGGGCCATCAATCTGCGTGCTGGATCAGGCTCCACGATAATAACCGCACCGCCATAAGTACGCGCAGTGTAAGCAACGCCTTGCCCGACCAAGCCATAGCCAATCACCACAACCGTTTTTTCATGAAGCGTGATATGGGTTCGTTCAGAAAAGGCCTGCCAGGCGGTAAGCCCAACCATATGCCGATTGTGCAATCCCTCTTTGGCATCCAGATCATCCCAGTTGAAGACAGGAAAATGCAGCTCGGCCTGCTGCAAACGTGACACTCCAGAACCTGTACCTTCCAGTCCGCAACGAAGCGTCTGGCCAGGACGGTTCTGAATGCGGGACATTAACTCAGCACCAAACTCACAGGCGTAGTCCGGTTGCCAATCCAGTGCATCCTGCAGAGATTGTTCCCAATCCGGGGCACTCATATTCCGGCTCGCTCGCGTTTCTGCACCAAGATCAGCCAAATAAGTCACCACCTCATCACGCACTGTAGTGGGGTTGCAGGTGGTCACAAAAAGCTCGCCACCCTGTTTAAGGAAACCTTCATACAACGGTACCATTTTGATGTCCAGATGCGTACAGATCGCAACACGCTTACCAGAGCAATCCCCGAGAGAATTCACTACCTTTGCGGTACGAGTCATATTTCGTCGTACCCAATTCAAATCTCGTTCAAATGTCATCGCTTTACTCTTTTTGTCATATATTTTGCATTACCACTGGTTAATTCTATCCTGAATCCATGACGTCAAAGTGGATGTAGGGTGTAAGAGCTTGATTTCTATTTGTTTTTCAAACATTGCAGGTGCACCCATAGGTTCACCCCAATTTTTGGCAAGCAAAGAGGAATCAATGGCTTGCGCACTGCGCCGCTATGGAGTCAAGGATTCAGGTCTATTTGCCAGTGGATAAAGTTATGAACCTCTTCGCATACGGGACTCTGATGGATCCGGACATCATGAGCCATGTCAGTGGCCAGAATTATCACCCCACCGAAGCGACTCTTACTGGTTATCGCAGACGTCGTATTGATGGTGAAATGTTTCCGGGAATAACGCCTGATGATTCCGAAGTTATTCCCGGCATTTTATACCGCAATATAACGCCAACGTCCGCGCATCGGCTCGATCTGTTCGAGGGCGAGCTTTACCTTCGCCAGACTATACAAATAACACTGCGGGATGGCTTGGTTCTACCGGCAGACGGCTATATTGTCAAAACAGAGTACCGCCATCGGCTCAGTCATGAAAACTGGACCATGCAGTGGTTTCTATTACATGGCAAAACCCACTTTCAGCGCGGCTATGAAGGATTCAAACGAGTTTAGCTCATACCTGAATCCGTGACTTCAAAGTGAGTAGCCAATGCGGATTTCAGCTTCGTATGCCAAGGTTACTGAAACCAGATAGGCAATCAGCCTGCACAGGTGGCTTCGGTTCGCCGACTCAACCCTGCCGCCGTAGCGCCATTCCCAATGCTGCATAATACCTGAATCCGTGACTTCTTCAGTGGATGCAGGTAAGAATTATGCTCTCCCGAGTAACCGGGGTTGCGTTT
>JARRJP010000045.1:0-21625 GCA_037389025.1 Reinekea sp.
AGCCCCCAAAATTAGTGTGTTTTTATTATATAAATGTAAGAGGAAGCCTCATGCAAGTTTCTGTCGAGACAACAAATGGTCTTGAGCGCCGCATGACTGTTGGTGTTCCAGCAGCCGAAGTAGACAATGCTGTTACTCAAAAATTGAAGGAAACGGCTCGACGAGTGCGAATCGATGGCTTTCGTCCTGGCAAGGTTCCTGTCTCTGTAGTCAAGCAACGATACGGTTTAGGCATTCGTGCTGAAGTGTTGGAGGATGTTGTTCGCATTCAGTATGCGCAGGCCCTTTCAGCTGAGAAAATTGTCCCTGCTGGTTCACCAAGAATTGAATTTACTAAAGATGAAGCCGGTGAAGATGTTGAGTTTGTAGCAACATTTGAAGTGTTCCCTGATATTGAGCTGGCTCCTGTCAATGATTTCGAATTCACCAAAGAAACGGCGGAAATTGTTGATGCTGACATTGATAAGATGTTGGAAAATCTTCAAAAGCAGCGTGCAAACTATATTGCTGTTGAACGTGCGGCTCAAAATGATGACCGAGTCAAGATTGATTTCGTTGGCACTATAGACGGTGAAGCATTTGATGGTGGTAGTGCTGAAGATCAGGCAATTACTTTGGGCTCAGGGCAGATGATTCCTGGCTTTGAAGATGGTATTGTCGGAATGGAAATTGGTTCCGAGAAAGCGGTAGATGTTACTTTCCCTGAAGATTATGGTAATGAAGAGCTGGCTGGCAAAGCGGCAGTGTTTAATATCAAGTTGCATGAAGTCGCCGAAGTCCAGTTGCCCGAGCTGAACGAAGAGTTTTTTGCAGCTTTTGGCTCTGAAGGTCAAAATGTTGAGTCGTTCAAAGTTGAAGTTCGTCAGAACATGGAGCGTGAAGCAAAAACGGCGCTGCAAGGTAAGATAAAGAATGCTGTTGTTGATAAATTGTTGGAAGCTAATCAATTTGATGTTCCGAAAGCGCTGATTCATGATGAAATTCATCGGTTGAAGCAGCAGGCCGTAGAACAGTTTGGTGGTCAGGCTCAGATTAATCCACATAATTTGCCGGATGAGCTGTTTTCTGAGCAGGCTGAGCGTCGTGTTCGCGTTGGCTTGATTATGAATGAAGTGATTTCGAAAGGTGAGTTGAAGGCTGAAGACGAAACTGTACAGGAATATATCCGGGATCAGGCATCTGTTTATCAGGATCCTCAGCAGGTTATTGACTACTATAACAGCAATGCTCGAATGTTAGAGCAAGTTAAGGCTTTGGTGGTTGAAAATGCTGCAATAGACCATATTCTTGAACAAAGTAAGGTAACTGACGTATCCGTTAGTTACGAAGAAGCCATTCAATCAAAAGCTGCAACACAGGGTTGATAATACGTAACTTTTTGTTGCAGACTTGATAACCGTCTAATATGTAAAGTTGGCTTTTCATTGAATAGCCAGCTTTTTTTATGCAGGTGGTCTGGTTCCCATGGTCATCGAGCAAACGTCGCGAGGTGAGCGGTCCTTCGACATCTATTCACGGCTGCTTAAAGAAAATGTTATTTTTCTTGTCGGTCAGGTTGAAGACTACATGGCGAATCTGGTTGTTGCCCAGCTTCTTTTTTTAGAAAGTGAGAATCCGGATAAAGATATTCATCTCTATATCAATTCACCTGGTGGTTCAGTAACTGCTGGTATGGCGATATACGATACCATGCAGTTCATCAAACCGGATGTCAGTACCATGTGTATTGGTCAGGCCGCCAGTATGGGAGCATTATTGCTTGCTGGTGGGGCGAAAGGTAAGCGATATTGTTTACCGAATTCTCGCATGATGATTCACCAGCCTCTGGGCGGGTATCAAGGGCAGGCAACTGATATTGAGATTCATGCCAAAGAAATTCTTCATATGAAACAGCGGTTGAACGAGATTTTGGCCTATCATACAGGCAAGCCGATTGAAGAAGTTGAAAAAGATACTGATCGCGACAATTTCCTCACTGCCTCACAAGCGGTAGAGTACGGGTTGATTGATCAGGTTATCGAAAATCGTTCGTAACCTTGAGCAAACTGTGCATCTTTACAATTTTCCGCACACTGCGGGCATTGAAAACTTGCAATTGTTTTAAGGTGGTTACATCTTTATAAGTGATTTTTAAGGCGGAGTAATTAAATGGCTGACGATAGAACCAGAAAGGGTGGTGAGGACGGGAAACTCTTATACTGCTCTTTCTGTGGCAAAAGCCAGCATGAGGTTCGAAAGCTGATTGCGGGTCCGTCGGTATTTATCTGCGACGAATGCGTAGATTTATGTAACGATATTATTCGTGAAGAGCTGCAGGATACTGCACCGAAGAGCGAAAGTACTCGTTTGCCGGTGCCATCTGAAATTCGAGACACTCTGGACGAGTATGTGATTGGGCAGGATCGAGCAAAAATGGTCCTGTCAGTTGCAGTTTACAACCATTATAAGCGTCTTCAATATGGTGAGACGAATAGTGATGTTGAGCTGAGTAAGTCTAATATTCTACTGATTGGGCCAACGGGTAGCGGTAAAACGTTGCTGGCTGAAACTATGGCAAGGTTGCTGAATGTTCCCTTCACCATGGCTGATGCCACCACCTTGACCGAGGCTGGCTATGTCGGTGAGGATGTTGAGAACATTATCCAGAAGCTGCTGCAGAAGTGTGACTATGATGTAGATAAGGCTCAACGAGGTATTGTCTATATTGACGAAATCGACAAGATATCACGCAAGTCAGACAATCCTTCTATCACTCGTGATGTTTCTGGTGAAGGGGTGCAGCAGGCACTGCTGAAGTTGATCGAAGGTACGATTGCTTCTGTGCCGCCTCAGGGTGGGCGTAAGCATCCCCAGCAAGAATTTCTGCAAGTTGATACTGCCAATATTCTTTTTATTTGTGGTGGTGCTTTTGCTGGCCTTGAAAAAGTGATCCAGAATCGCACAGATAAAGGCGGCATTGGCTTTAATGCTGAGGTTAAGCGTAAGGAAGATAAAAAGCTGGGATCCGTTATTGCGGAAGTAGAACCCGAGGATCTGGTCAAGTATGGGTTGATTCCTGAATTTATAGGTCGATTGCCAGTTGTTGCAACGCTTAGAGAGTTAGATGAGGCTGCATTGATTCAAATTCTAACTCAACCGAAAAATTCTCTGGTTAAGCAGTATCAAAAATTGTTCGAAATGGAATCTGTTGAGCTGGATATTCGAGATAGCGCGCTTAAAGCAATTGCAAATAAGGCAATGGAACGTAACACTGGTGCACGGGGTTTGCGCTCCATTCTGGAAAATGTGCTTTTGGATACCATGTATCAGGTGCCATCCGAAGAAAGTGTGACTAAAGTTGTTATTGATGAATCTGTTATCAAGGGTGAATCGGAGCCTTTATTGATTTATGAAAGTTCTGATGCTCCTAGATCTGCCAGCGGTCAGGCCGAATGAAAAACGGGCTTCATGCCCGTTTTTTTGTCTAAGCTATTGATATTCTTCGGTTTGTCTCCATTGAATAATTGATTAACCAATTTTTGAGGTTTCCATGTCGTATTCAGACGCCACCGAAAATCAAGCAATGGAATTACCACTGTTGCCCTTACGAGATGTTGTTGTATATCCGCACATGGTAATTCCTCTCTTTGTCGGTCGTCAAAAGTCTATTGCTGCATTACAGCACGCAATGGATAACGATAAGAAGATTTTGCTGCTTGCTCAGAAAAATGCAAAAGATGATGAACCGTCTAAGGACGATTTGTATGAAGTTGGCACATTAGCCAGTGTATTACAGTTATTGCGCCTTCCTGATGGTACGGTAAAAGTTCTGGTTGAAGGGGTCGAGCGGATTTCCCTGCAAGAGGTACGTGAAGAAGGCGAATTTCTTGTTGCTTTAGCTACTTTACTGGGTAATCAGCCGTTGACGGATCGAGAGCAGGAGTCTTTAGTCAGGATTTTAATGGCTCAGTTTGACAAATATGTTCAGCTGAGTAAGAAAGTACCTACCGAAGTTATTACCTCATTGAACAGTATTGAGGATCCCGGCCGTTTGTCTGATACCATCGCTTCTCATCTATCGCTGAAGGTAGAGGAAAAGCAGAAGATTCTGGAAGTTGCGTCCGAGCGTGAACGTATTGAGCACTTGTTGACCATTCTTGAATCAGAAATTGATCTGCTTGAGGTAGAAAAGCGAATTCGCGGTCGTGTTAAAAAACAAATGGAGAAATCCCAGCGAGAGTATTATCTGAATGAGCAAATGAAGGCTATTCAGAAAGAGCTGGGTGATCTAGATGAAAATAATGCCAGTGAAGTAGAAGAATTAGCTCGAAAGATCGAAGAATCAGGGATGCCGAAAGAAGCCAAAGATAAGGCCTCGTCGGAATTGAATAAGCTGAAAATGATGTCTCCGATGTCAGCAGAAGCTTCGGTGGTACGAAATTATCTTGACTGGATTATTAATGTTCCCTGGTCGAAACGTTCGCGGGTTCGGCACGACTTGGTGAAAGCCAAAGAGGTATTGGAATCCGATCATTACGGTCTGGACGAGGTTAAAGAGCGTATACTTGAATACCTTGCCGTCCAGCAGCGTGTTAAAAAGGTGAAGGGACCTGTGCTGTGTTTAGTTGGACCGCCGGGGGTTGGTAAAACCTCATTAGGGCAGTCCATTGCTAAAGCAACAAATCGCAAGTTTGTTCGTATGGCGTTGGGCGGTGTCCGTGACGAGTCAGAGATTCGAGGACATCGCAGAACCTATATTGGTTCTATGCCAGGTAAAGTTGTTCAAAAGCTAAGCAAGGTCGGAGTGAAGAATCCGCTGTTCCTGCTTGATGAAATTGACAAAATGGGAATGGATCATCGTGGCGATCCAGCATCCGCGCTGTTGGAAGTGCTGGATCCAGAACAGAATCACACTTTTAACGATCATTACCTCGAAGTGGATTATGATCTGTCTGATGTTATGTTTATATGTACGTCAAACAGTATGAACATTCCTGGTCCATTGCTTGACCGAATGGAAGTTATTCGTATTCCTGGTTATACGGAAGACGAGAAGCTCAACATTGCACAACGATATCTGGTCCCTAAGCAGATTGAAGCCAATGGGATGAAAAAGAATGAACTGACGTTCTCGGACGAGTCCGTTCTTCACTTGATTCGCCATTACACTCGCGAAGCTGGCGTTCGCAGCCTGGAGCGTGAGATTGCCAAAGTTTGTCGCAAAGTTGTGATGGAAAACGTTTTATCCGGCGAGAATCAGGCCACAACGGTTGATGGCGACGGAATCGAAAAATATTCTGGCGTCCAAAAGTTCAAGTATGGTATCGCTGATAAAGAAAATCAGATTGGTATGGTTACCGGTCTGGCTTGGACTTCAGTGGGCGGGGAATTATTGAATCTGGAAGCCAGCTGTGTTCAGGGTAAAGGCGCTGTAATGCGTACCGGGTCACTTGGTGATGTCATGAAAGAATCGATCCAGGCGGCAATGACGGTTGTACGAGGGCGAGCACAATCGCTAGGAATATTACCCAATTTTCACGAGACCAAGGATATTCATATTCATGTGCCTGAAGGTGCAACACCGAAAGATGGACCATCGGCAGGTATCGGCATGTGTACCGCATTAGTCTCTGTTTTGGCCAAGATTCCGGTACGTTCCGATGTTGCAATGACCGGTGAGATAGCCTTACGTGGTCAGGTTCTGCCAATCGGAGGCTTGAAGGAAAAACTGCTTGCTGCTCATCGTGGTGGTATAAAAATAGTGATTATTCCAAAAGAAAATGTTGGTGATTTGAAAGAAATACCAGACAATATCAAGTCAGAGTTAGATATCCGCCCAGTATCCTGGATTGATGAAGTTTTGGACGTTGCCCTTGAGTCGAAGCCTAAACCGTTATCAGACGAAGAGGTTGCAGCAGAAATATCAAAGCAGAAGTCAAGAAACCCCGAAGAAAGCGGTATTAGCACGCACTAAGCAGCTTGACAGTGCTTTTTTGGGGCTGGTATAAATTGATGCTGGTTGAAATCATTAGTCACGAAGAATCGTTTGCAAAATGTCTTTCATATCATGAGATAATCCACAGGATTTGAAGACATTTTGATGCATATAAAACTAAATAAAGGGGAATAGTGTGAATAAATCTGAATTGATTGATGCAGTTGCTGCTGCTGCAGACTTGTCAAAAGCGGCTGCAGGTCGCGCACTGGATGCGATGGTCGATTCCGTTACTGAAGCATTAAAAGAGGGTGATCAGGTCGTTTTGGTTGGCTTCGGTACTTTCTCTGTAAAAGAGCGTGCTGCTCGTACAGGTCGTAATCCGCAAACTGGTGAACCAATTGAAATCTCCGCTGCTAAAGTGCCGAGCTTCAAAGCAGGTAAAGCACTGAAAGACGCAGTTAACTGAGTTTGATCTGGTAGCATTTGCTACCTTTTTAACATCATATGGCAGCGTATCAATTGATACGTGCACCGGTAACCGTTAACGGTGATGACATTTCAGCAGCAGAATATCAGAGATTGCTGAACATACGTCAGCAGGAACTGGCAAGCCAATACGGAGTAGAGTTAGCAACTCAATTGGCTAATTCCGATATTCTCAAAAACGATGTTATCGAGAGCCTGGTTCGTCAGAAAATTCAAACCCAGTTAGCATCTGAACTGAATATGGCTGTCTCGGATGATCAGGTTTCAGACGCTTTTGCTAATACTGAAGCGTTCCAGGTGGATGGAAAGTTTGACAAAGATACCTACCTGAATGTGCTTTCTGCTAACGGCTATACTCACCAATCTTTTCTGGCGGAGCAGAAAACCCGAGAGGCGTTAATGCAAATGGAATCCGGGATTGCTAACAGTGCGTTTGTGGTCAAAGCAATGGCTGATCGTTATCAGGCGCTTGGTCGACAGGTTCGTTCCGTTCAATTCAAACAATTCAATGCCGTTGATTTCCGTTCAGAAGTTGAAATCAGTGATGATGAATTAAACGAATATTATACTGAGCATCAGGCTCAATACATGAGTGATGAGCAGATACAGGTTAATTATTTGCTGATTACATTAGATGATTTGGCGAAAGAACAGCTTGTCAGTGATGAAGACGTACAGTCAGCCTACGATTCATACCTGACTGAAGTTGGCGAAAGTGAAACCCGCGAAATTTCGCATATCCTTTTTGCCGATGGCGATAAAGAAGCTGAGGCCAATGCGGCTCTGGAACGTTTGAATGCTGGTGAATCCTTTGCTGACTTGGCAACAGAACTATCTGATGACCCTGGCAGTGCTGAGTTTGGTGGTTCATTGGGCGCGCTGCTTCCTGATGTGTATGTGCCTGAGTTTTACGATGCTGCGATGGCGTTAACCGAAGCCGGTCAGATATCTGGTCTGGTTGAAACCCAATATGGTATTCACTTGATTCGCCTTGATTCTCTTGATGCCGTTGAACCAGATTCTTTGGATGACAAGCGTGACGAATTGGTTGCCGAGTTAAAACGGAAGAAAGCGCAGGATGAAATTCTTTTGTTGAAGACTCAGGTCGCCGATGAAGCTTTTGCTGCGGATAATATTGCCAGTGTCGCAGACACCTTTGCGGTTGAGGTTCAGCAGAGTGATTTGTTTGGCCGAACAGGCGGTAAAGGTTATTTTGCTGAACCCGATGTTGTATCTGCCGCCTTCACTTCCGAGGTTGTGGATGATGGCTTGATCAGTAATGTCGTAAAACTCAGCGATGGTTCGATTCTCGCTATGCAAAAAGCAGATTACCAGCCAGAAGAAATTCAACCCTTGGAAGATGTCATTGATTCTGTTCGTGAGGCACTAACAACGCAAAAGGCCACTGAGCTAATGACAGCTGCAATTGAAACAGAGCTGGCTGAGCACAACACCGATGCAGATGGCTGGTCAGATACTGTTGATGTTCAGCGTACTTCGACTGATGTACCGTCGGTAGTGCGTAACAAGGCCTTTGAACTGCCAAAACCGGCAGAAGGTAAAAAATCAATTGCCGCAACAACTGGCGAAGATACAGCTTATCTGGTGGCAGTGACTGATGTTTTTGAAGCTGAAAATGACGAGACGAACTCTGATACGTCGATAGCTAAGCAAGAGCAGGCAGCCGGCGCATATCAAAATCAAATGTTCTACAATATTGCCCGTAACGCGGCAGACGTAAAAGTCAGAAATTTTTGATTGATACGTCATTGAAACAGAATTAAAAGGCTGCAATTGCAGCCTTTTTTGTTATGAGGACATTATGTCTTTACAGGCAACCAAACTTCAGGAATTACTGAAAGAAAATGCAATCGGTGAAGAGGAATTTGCCTTTTGCCTGGGAATTGAAGTAACAGCCGCAGAGCAATTGTGTTCCGGCAAACGTAAACTGACAAAAAAACTGGCTCGCCAGATTGAACAAACCTTTAGTAAGCCGAATAATTGGTTGGATGTTGAAGATGATAGTGAAGGACCAAGCTATGACCTATTTGGCTGAACTGGATGCAATACTGAGTTCAACCCGTGCGGATCTTGCTCAGATCAAACTGATTGTCTTCGATGTTGATGGTGTTTTAACAAACGGCCAACTGTATTTTTCCGAGCAGGGCGAAAGTACCAAAGTCTTTCATGTTCGTGATGGGGTGGGTCTGAAGTTATTGTCCGACATGGGTGTGGCGGTTGCCGTTATGACTGCAAAGGACTCAGCGATGGTACGTGAGCGCATGACGCAGTTGGGTGTGCGCCATTACTTCCCAGGGGTTGCTGATAAGAGTGCGCTATTGACTGAAGTGGCCGGGCAGTTGTCGGTCGCACTTGAGCATGTTGGTTATGTTGGTGACGATATGGTTGATCTCAAGCCTATAAGTCAATCCGGCGTTTCAATCTGCCCGGCAGATGCTTATGGTCTGGTCCGGGATGTTGCTGATCTGGTTTTGCCTCTGAGCGGTGGTGAGGGTGTTGCGCGCCTTGTTTGTGATTTGATTTTGCAGGCCAAGGGTCAGTTCGAACAGGCTTATCAGCTTTCAACCATGCCCGAGTTTGAACGTAAACGTTAAACCTGAATCCGTGACTCCAGAGTGGATGCAGGGTGTAAGAGCTTGATTTCTATTTGTTTTTCAAAAATTGCAGGCACCCCTAGGTTCACCCCAATTTTGGGGAAGCAAAGAGGAATCAATGGTTTGCACACTGCGCCGCGATGAAGTCACGGATTCAGGTTAAATTCAGGCAGGGTCCGCATCCTATGCAGACCCTGTCACAACGGTTAACCGTTGTTATTCTGTGACTAGATCCGGTAGCGTCTTGACCAGATCATCTATTGCCTTCATCTGTGCCAGAAAAGGCTGTAGTTGCTTCAATGGTAGAGCCGAAGGCCCGTCGCACTTGGCTTGTAGTGGGTCAGGGTGAGATTCAAGAAACAGTCCGGCAATCTTCTGTGACATGCCTGCTTTCGCCAGGTCGGTCACCTGAGCACGACGGCCATCAGCGGAGTCACTGCGACCACCTGGGCGCTGCAACGAGTGTGTTACATCAAATATTACCGGAAAACCACTTTGTTTCATGACGCCAAACCCAAGCATATCGACGACCAGATTGTTATAGCCAAAACATGAGCCTCGTTCGCACAAAATCAGCCGATCATTACCGGCTTCCTGAAATTTGGTCAAAATGTGGGCCATTTCGTGTGGTGCGAGGAACTGAGCTTTTTTGATATTAATCACGGCTCCGGTTTTGGCCATTGCGGCCACCAGGTCTGTCTGGCGTGATAGAAATGCAGGCAATTGAATCACATCGGCGACTTCAGCGGCCGGTGCCGCCTGATAGGGTTCATGAATATCGGTAATGATCGGAACCTTAAAGGTCTCCTTGATTTCCTGCAGAATTTTCAGTCCTTCTTCCAGGCCAGGGCCTCGATAGCTGTTAATTGAGCTGCGATTGGCTTTATCAAAACTGGCTTTGAAGACGTAGGGAATGTTCAGTTGTACCGTCACTTCTGCATATTGCTCTGCCGCTTTTAACGCCAGATCACGGCTCTCCAGCACATTGATGCCACCAAATAAAGTAAAGGGCTTGTCGTTTGCACATTCAATGGTGCCGATCTTAACGGTTCTTTGGGTCATCAAGCATTCCTCTGACTAATGAATTGAGCTATTGTAGCGACCCTTTTCAGTAAACCAAGTCTCAATGCTTTCCGAGTCCGTAAAAAGTCAGATCCAATCCGCGTATTCCAACTACCTGAAGTCTCGTGAGCTGCGCGCTCGCTTGGGCCAGAAACAGATGCTGGCACAAGTGGCCAGATCATTGGGAGCCATTGAATTGGACAGTGAAGGGCGACGTCTCGGCAATGCCGCCATTTCGGTGATTGAAGCTGGTACAGGGACAGGGAAAACCGTCGGTTATGTATTAAGCGCAGTGCCGGTTGCACAGGCATTGGGAAAAAAACTGGTGATCACCACGGCAACGGTTGCTTTGCAGGAGCAGGTTGTTACCAAAGACATTCCTGATATTCAGAAGAATACGGATCTCGTTTTCAATGCTGTTCTGGCGAAAGGGCGTGGTCGTTATTTATGCACCCAGAAGCTGGAGCAGCTCATTCAGTTTTACAGCGGAACGGTTGTTGCCATGTCGTTGTTTGAAGAGACAATGGAAGCTGATGAGGCAACACTGACTTTTTATAATGAAATGATGACGACGTTCGGTTCCGGTGACTGGTCAGGTGATCGAGATCAGTGGCCTGATAAGCTTGATGATCGAATGTGGAGTTCACTGACTTCGACCCATCGTGAGTGCTTGAGTCGTCGCTGTCCGCATTATCAGAATTGCCCTTTTTTTGTCGCCCGTAAAGAATTGGAAGAGGCCGATGTCATTATTGCTAACCATGATCTGGTGCTGGCTGATCTGTCCTTGGGCGGCGGGGTGATTTTACCTGCACCTGAAGATTCCATTTATGTGTTTGACGAAGGGCACCACTTGCCAGACAAAGCACTGACGCATTTTGCCAATCAGCTAACGGTGAAATATATCCTGAATCAACTGGATAGCTGGCGTAAGCAATTGCCCAAACTTCGTCTGGAACTGGCCTGTGGTGATACCAGTGAACGATTGATTGATGAACTTGATATCGACCTGAAATCGGCTCATCAGCAGTTGGCGATGACCTGGACGGCCCTGCAACCCTGGTTTAATCGCCTAACTTCGGATGAACCGGTTCAGACCCTGTTACAGCCCGATCAGCAGGCTCCAGTGACTGAGTTATTGGCGCCTCTGCAATCTCCGTTCATAAAGCTTTCCAATGCGTTGAATTCGCTTGAGGAAAGTACCCGCAAGCAACTGAACAGTACAGATGATATTGCGACCAAAGAACGAATGCAGAATGCCTTGCCGACGGTAGGGCGTTGGATATCCCGAATTGAACCTGCGCGAGATTTGATCAGCTCCTGGATCTCGCCGGATATGGAAAAAGCACCTCCTACCGCACGCTGGCTGGAAAAAATTGATACCCCTGAGACACAGGATCTGGTGCTCAATACCAGTCCGGTATCTGCTACTAATGTGTTAAGCAGTTATTTATGGAACCGAGCTTGCGGTGTTGTTGTCACTTCAGCGACGCTGACTATCGAAGGCAAGTTTGATCGTTATCTGACTCAGGCCGGTATTTTTGAAGCGGCAGATGTGCTGAAAGTCGATAGTCCGTTTGATTATCCAAATCTGGTGAGGGCAAAGGTGCCAGGTTTTGCCGAAGACGGTGGTAAACGAGAGGTGCATACCCAATCCATCGTTCAATTGATCGAATCTCATTTGCCTAAAGCGACTGGAAATCTTGTGCTGTTTTCCTCGCGTGCCCAGATGCTGGAAGTTTACGATCAGTTAAGCGGCGCTTGGCAAGGCATCGTAACCTTACAGGATGATTTACCGAAAAGCGCCTTGATCGCTCAGCATAAGGAGCGGCTTGAAGAAGGCGCAGGTTCAACGCTGTTTGGTCTGGCGAGCCTGGCAGAAGGCGTTGATTTGCCCGGTAACTATCTTACTCATCTGGTGATTGCCAAAATTCCGTTTGGCGTACCGGATGATCCTATTTCCTCGACCTTGTCGCTTTGGCTGGAAAGTCGTGGTATGAACCCTTTTCAAATCGTAACGCTGCCTGCGGCAACGATCCGAATGGTGCAGGCCTGTGGTCGTCTGATACGCCATGAGACCGACAGTGGAACAATCTGGATTATGGATCGCCGACTTGTTGAAAGACGATATGGCAGGACAATTATCAACTCACTGCCCAAGTACCAGTGGCAGATCGGGTCGTGAGTTGGTTTTTCAATCATCCAGCAACAGAAGGTGCTACTGAACTTTGACCCAGTCAGCGGCCATATTCAGGCTGCCTTTCGGAAACTGCATGGTAATACAGTGTAATGAGCCATGCTCTTCAATCAGCGGTAATGCGTCAATGCCGGTGATAATGTGGTTTGGAAAAGCGTCCTGAATTAAGGCCAGAGCCTGATTGTCGGCGCCATCTTCATAAGTTGGCACCAGAACCAGCTTGTTGGTGATCAGAAAGTTGGCGTAGGTAGCCGGCAGACGATGACCATCGTCGGCAAACTTCGCCTCAGGTAAGGGTAATTCGATCAAACGATAGGCATTACCATTGCTATCCCGAACCTGTTCCAATTCCTGCTTCATTGCCGATAATGAGGTGAAATGTGAGTCCTCGGGTCGCTGGCAACCCTGAAATATAATGGTACTGTCCGGTGCGAAACGTGCCAGGGTATCGATGTGTGCATCGGTATCGTCACCTTCCACTTCTCCTGAGTTGATCCAAAGCACCTGATCTATACCAAACCATTGCTTCAGTTTTTCGGTTACTTCAGCCTTTTGTACTGTGCCATTGCGATTCGAATTAAGATTGCATCGGTCGGTGGTCATCAGGGTGCCGTTGCCGTCCGTTTCAATACTTCCGCCTTCCAATACCCAATCAATGTTTTCCAGGTCATTCAATACCTTACTGGCCAGCAGTTGTGTATTGAGCTGATTGTCCAGTGCGGCTTCAAATTTGCCGCCCCAGCCGTTAAAAGTGAAATTCAGCGGTTTGTGCTGTTGCTCTGATATCACTGTGATCGGGCCGTGATCACGTGCCCAGGTGTCGTTACTGTCTGCTGCAACGAAATGACAGTTGCTGATATCTGCATTGCGTACTTCAAGTTGATGCAGAATGTGCTCCAGTCGAATTGACTTATGAACCTGAATAACCAGTGGTTGATAATGGGAGAGTTTGGTAACCAGATCGAAATAGGTTTCCTCTACTCTTTCCAACATAGTTGTCCAGGCACTTTCCTGATGGGGCCAGGTTATAAGAACAGCGTCCTGTGGATACCATTCCGGTGGTAAAATGAAACGAGACATTAACTAAGATTACCTGCTTTCTTATCGAGTGTCTGAGCCTGAAACATAAAGCGAACCAGCTCCTGGCGTTGCTTTTCTGTCAACTCGTTAAACTCCAAATGGACTTTGAACTGTTCGTTTGCCTGAAGGCAGTCGCGAACACGGGCAAATGTGAACAATGAAAAATAACCGGGAGGGAAGACCAGTGCAAGTGCGATTTGATCATCTTGCGTAAAGGCCTGTTGCGATAGGAAAGAACAGCCGCCTTCGCTGAGATTGACGGGCTGTATTTTCAGGCCTGACAGGTTGGTTTGGTGGATAGCCCCCATCTTCATCAGAATTTTAATCTGCTGTTGTATCAGGCTGACGGATTTCAACGCAGCAATGTCTTTTATGCGTTCACTAATTTGATCAATCTGTGTGCTGAGAGCTTCTATTTCAGACCGCAATGCAAAGCTCTGCAAATCCTGAAAATAAGAATTGGCCGGGGTCAGTTCCGGAGTTAAGGTAGCCCATTTGATCAACGCGCTGGTATCAATTCGAAAAGATTTTCTTTGGTCGTTCTTTGGCGTCTCAGTCATGTGACTCGCTTGTCATTCTTATGTAAAAGTGTTCATCAGTATTAAGTGTAGTCAATATAGTTGCGCGGCCGCAGTTTAAACAGGTTCATCTACATGATTCATTCTTTACCGTTATATATCGGTCTTCGGTATTTGCGGGCAAAACGACGAAATCACTTCATTTCCTTTATTTCCGGTGTCTCAATGATCGGCCTTACTCTGGGGGTCATGGTGTTGATTATTGTACTTTCTGTCATGAACGGGTTTGATCGGGAAATGCGAACACGCATTCTCGGTATGGTGCCTCATGCCACCATTTCCCTGCCTGGAGAAATGACTCACCCGGAAGCTGTTCGTCAGGCAGCCTTAAAGCACCCTCAAGTGTTGGGCGCGTCGGCATACATTGAGACTCAGGGTATGGTCGTCGCTAACGACGAAACACGAGGAGCCGCGCTCATGGGGATTGATCCGGTTACCCTGGGGACGGTTTCTATTTTGCCTGAGCATATGTTAAGAGGCAGCATTGAAAATCTGCAGAATGACCCTTTTGGGGTGGTGATTGGCGAAACCATGGCCCGATTACTGGGTGTTGGCATGGGCGACAAAATCACCGTGATTGTCCCGAAAACATCGGTCACCCTGGCCAGTATCCAACCTCGTTTCAAACGTTTTACCGTGGTTGGTATTTTTCGTGTCGGTGCAGAAATGGATGCCTCCCTGGTGATCGCCAATGTTGATGATCTGGGCAAAGTATTACAGTACGGCGGCGCGGTTGATGGTATTCAACTGAAAACCAAAGATCTGTTTAAAGCCAGAAGAACCGCGCTGGAAATCGGACACACCCTACCCAGCGTTTATTACGTCTCGGATTGGACCAGAACCCAAGGCAATTTATTCCAGGCAATTCAACTGGAAAAACGTATGGTGGGTCTGCTGCTATTTATGATTATTGCCGTTGCTGTGTTTAATATTGTTTCGTCGCTGGTCATGCTGGTGACTGATAAGCAGGGTGAAATTGCGGTGTTGAGAACTCTGGGTGCAACCGGTCGTCAGATTCTCGGTATATTTATTGTGCAGGGCACCGCGATCGGTGTGATTGGTATTGCCATTGGCGTTGCTTTAGGTGTTGCTGGCGCCTTGTCAGTAGCTGATATACTTGCATGGATTGAACAGACCTTTGGTATCCAGTTTCTTAACGCAGAGGTCTATTTTATTGACTATATTCCGTCTGAGTTGCAGTGGCATGATGTCATGCTGATTACGTCTTCAACCTTCTTTATTTCTCTTATCTCGACTATTTATCCGGCCTGGAAAGCTTCGCGTATTTCACCGGCGGAGGTGCTACGCTATGAGTCTTAAGGCTGTATTGGAGTGCAAGGACGTCGGTCGCCAGTTTAAAATTGGCAGTGAAACGGTTGTGGTTCTGGAAAATATTGACCTCTGTATTAATCAGGGAGAAATGGCCAGTATTGTTGGTGCCAGCGGCTCTGGCAAAACCACATTGCTGAACCTGCTTGCCGGACTTGATAACCCAAGCCACGGTGAGGTCAGCATGGTCGGGCAACCATTACGGCAGTTGAATGACCGTAAGCGTGCTGCCCTGCGTAACGGGCATATGGGGTTTGTGTTTCAATTCCATCATCTGCTGCCAGAGTTTTCAGCATTGGAAAATGTATTGATGCCGTGCCGAATTAATGGTTACATCACGAATGAACAGCGTGATCGTGCTAAGGAATTGCTGGATAACGTAGGGCTTGGGCAGCGTATTCAGCACCGGCCGTCAGAACTTTCCGGTGGCGAACGACAGCGTGTGGCGATTGCCAGAGCTTTAATTAATCGACCGGATTTTATTCTGATGGATGAACCGACCGGTAATCTGGATGAGGCGACCTCGGAAAGTGTGCAACGGCTTATCACCAGGCTGAACGACAGCTTTGATACCAGTTTTATTGTCGTGACACATAATCAGGAATGGGCTCGTCAGCATCCCGTGCAATTCAAGCTATCAAAAGGCAAGCTGGATAAAATTCAATAACAGGCTTATAGCAGGACAAGGATGTTTCTGGCGTTTCACTTTATATTAATGATCTGGTGTTGGTATCAGTATGGTTTGGTACCAACAGCTATCCTCGCAGCACTCACCAGTATCGTCTACCTTTGGCGGCATCGAAAGCTGTTTGCTGTTTTTCTTTTCGGCTCTGTTCTGATCGTAATGCATCTGGAAATGCAGTTACGGCATATATTGCCCAGATCAATGCAGCATGAGGAAGTTCAGCTGACTGTCTGTGCCGAACAAAAGCCGAAAGTCTTCGGCAGTGATGTTGTTACCGCTTATGCAAAGGTTGTTGAGCAGCCAACGACTCTTCAGTTAAGGCGTATTAAATTTTCGATATATGAACCGCTGCTTGAAACAACGCCACATCAGCCTGGACTATGTTATCAGGGAACCTTTCGACTGCGACAGCCGTTAGGGCGACTGATTCCTGGTGCATTTGACAGCGATCGTTATTACTTTTCTCATCATGTTGATGCATTAGCGATTATGACTGAGCTTGACCATTACCAGTCTCAGCCATCCTTTGCCCAGATGTTATATCTGCAGCAACAGCCGCGATTTGATAATGACGATGCATTAGCAGCCTGGGCTGCATTGAGCCTGGGTTGGTCGAATTCGTTACCGTCCGAATTAAAATCGTTATTTGCCTCAAATCAGTTGATGCATCTGTTTGTCATCAGTGGAATGCACATTGGATTTATTGCTGGCATGCTGGTGTCTTTCTTCTTGTTGATTTCACGTCTTGCATATCGCTTTGTCCTGATCAGCAGAACGGTTCAGGGAATTGCCTGTCTGGCTCTGTTGCTGACTTATGTTGCCATGCTTGGTTTTCCAGTGCCTGCTACGCGAGCGCTAGTGATGTTTGCATTACCAATATATGGCTGGATTAGTGGCAGTCGCTTATCGATCACCAAAACCTTGACACTGACATTTTTGTTATTAACCGCCTGGCAGCCCGAATGCTGGTTGTTATTAGGCACCTGGCTGAGTTTTATTTCCGCAGTTCTGCTATTAATGATTACTCAGTGGCCGCCCATTCGACGATTGGCCTGGTATTGGCAAACATTGCTGATTCAAATCATTTTGTCCTTATCGGTCATTCCCTGGGCACTGTTGGCTGGACTCAGTGTTAATCCATTGGCGATTATCATTAACCTGCTGGTAACACCGGTCATTGCTTTATTTTTATTGCCGCTTGCTTTGCTGATAATGTTGATACCCATCGCTCACGGACAGGTTTTATTCTGTTGGATTGCATTAAAGTTGATCGCTCTGCTTGGCTGGAGCAGTCAGTTTGGGATGGTGTTACCAACAGCGGGTTGGTTAACGGTTGTCGCCTGCTGCACATTATTTATCAGTACCGTGTGGGCAACCAGGCGCACGGCTGTACTGATGACGTTAACCGTTGTGTGTCTGACCACGGTTATTGTCTTGTCGCCGGTTCTTTCTAATCGGTATCGTTTGCAACGATTTGCTAAAGCAAAAGTCTCGGTACTGGATGTGGGTCATGGCCAGAGTATTTTATTTGAAACGGATCAGGGCAATCTGTTGTATGACACAGGGGGGGTGTTCAGTCCGGAGCAAAGTCTATATCAGGTTTCCATTGCCCGAATGTTGCCTCAGTTGGATGTGGTGGTGATTTCTCATTCGGATATCGACCATTCAGCGGGTATTGCAGATCTGCATCAGCAACATCCTTCTGTCCCGGTTTGGGCTGGCGAGCCAGAGAGATTGCCTCAATCAGTTCGAGCGCGTAACTGCCACCAAGCCAGTCTTCCTATCCCTTATTTTCAGTTTATTCCTGTTCCGGATTTATTGCAGAATACCGATAATAACCATTCCTGTATTTTATTATTCCAGTTTGAAAATCAGACCATGTTGGTAACCGGCGATGCCGACAGAACGATAGAGTATTTCCTGCTACAAAATGCCCCCGATCTGTTTCCGGTCAATGCGTTGCTATTGGGGCATCATGGTTCAGACAGCAGCAGCGCGTTGGATTGGCTGGAGAAAAATCGTTCTGCGCTATTTATCGCCAGCAGTGGTGACCGACTGAAACCAAAGTGGCCGGCACAGCGTATTGAAAACTGGTTTGAAGGTAATCACAGGAAACTCTGGAATACGGCATGGTCAGGGACAATGACGCTGCGTTTTTCTGATTCTGATATTAATGTTCAAACGATGGCGTCGAGTTACAGAAAACGGATACAGCAGAAGTAAGAGTAGGAAATTCAACTCACACCTGAATCCGTGGGTGCACCTGCAATTTTTGAAAAACAAATAGAAATCAAGCTCTTATACCCTTCATCCACTGAAGAAGTCACGGATTCAGGTCACAAGCTCAACCGGAATTTCTGAATGTTCAGTGCCGACAGCAGATTCTTCTGAAGAACCCTACAAATGCCGACAGATGTTAATCGCCTGTGACCGTTTCGTAATGTTCAACTTACGATATAAACGCCGAATATGACTCTTCACGGTTGAAACCGCGATATGCATGCTCGACGCAATTTCATCATTATTTAAACCATTACCGATCAATAGCAAGACCTGAAGTTCCTTCGGTGTTACCAAATCAGGCGAATCGATAAACATGTCGTTCAGGTTTTTCAATAGGTCTTCTTGTCTATGGTTGGTGGTTATTGTTTTTGCCTGGCTGAACCAGATATCCCATTCCGGCCAGTCACGCCAGCCAATGTCGTTAGTGAAAAGGGAACTGAGCCAAAGGCTTTGCAGGGTTTTCAGTTTTTTCAATTGCGGCAGTAATGTTTGCCAGTAAGATAATCCTTCATCATCATTTAGCCATAGCGCCAGTTGAATCTGGTTCTTCAGTGTTTGCAGTTTTAAATCATGCTGTGTGGAAATTGCCGTCAATTTTTTTAATCGATCAATGGCATCAAGCTGACTGCCATGCAGATATCGCTGGATAGCGTAGGTGCGTTGATAGTGCTGATAGAAGTGGTTGTTGGCTCGGACATCGAGTTGGTAGTCCAACCAGATCAGATGCGGCTCGAAATTCAATTGTTCAGCACTTTGGCAGGCCAGTAAAAACTCATTGGCATAGGCCAGCCAGTCACTGTGGAAATCAAAGTTCTGCAGCAGGTAGTTCACTTGAAAAGCCAGTTTGCGCACATCGTTATTACGGCCGCGCCAAAGCGCAACCTGGCCTCGATGTACATGGATATTCAACAGCCCGTAATTGCCCAGCGGTTCGATAATCTGTTCACTCTTCAGAAACAACTGTTCCGCCTGCGATAAATCCCCTTGTTCAATCAACAACCGGGTTCGGTTGCGATACAAAAACTCCATGTGCAGTACATCTTCAATGCAATTGTCATGCGCCATGTCGATGGCATCTTGCTGCACGGCCAATGCCGTATCCAGTTCGCCCATTGCGGTGTAGGTATCCGAAATCAGACACATGGACCAGAGTCGCTGCTGGACCAGTCGAAATTCAAAGGCGAGCTGCTCGGTTTCATTGAGCAGTTCCAGCGCGGCGGGCAGGTCGCCGCGACATAATGCGCTTTGGCCGAGTACTGAGTAAGTGACGGTACGTGAAACAAAACTGTCTGGACTGAGCAACGCCATGGCTTGTTTTGCCAGCATGTGCGCTCGATCGAAGTCCTCAATATTGATGGCCGCCTGTGCTTGAGCAATGGCCAGTTCCGCCTGGGTTTGAGTCGGCAGTGACTCCGGGTTTTGTTTTTGCGGCTCGCTGAGCAGCGTATTGACGTCAGATTCCCGATAGGTTGCAAGCAATACCCATGAATAGAGCAGGGTAAGTTTGGGGTCATCACGGATATCATCCAGGGTCAGGCAATCATAAAGTTTGCTCAGAGTATTGAACTGCCCGTTACGATACAGCTCCATTCCAATACCTGACAGAATGGCTTTTGTTACTGGTTTGTTCTTTTGCGTTAAGCCCATCTGAACCGCTTCGACAGCGAAGCCATTATCCAGATATGCAGTCACCGCATGACAGTATAGTGTCATGCGATAGCGTTCCGTCTGCTGATCCAGTTGACTGAGTAGGCAGTTTCGAAAGATATCCTGTAGTCGATACCAGCGCTGCTGACTTTCCACGCGAGTGATAAACAACTGGCGTTGTTCCAGTTCAAATAGCATTGCATGACTGTCCAAATCCGGTACCAGACTGTGGCAGAGTGGGGCATTGAACTGTTCGAATACGCAGATCTGTAGCAGGTATTGTTTGATTTTTTCTGGCTGATTACTCAGCACCTCATGAATCAGAAACTCATCGACTTCATAGGCACCAAAACCGAACCGCCCAGAGGCGTCGATCAGGTCGGATTCGGATCGGGCACTATGGCTGATCAACTGCATGGCGGCTGGCCAGCCACCGGTTTTTTCAGTTAGTTCGGCGCTCATGGCCTCAGAAATGTCGAAACTCAGACTTTGTTTCAGAAACGCTTTGGTTTCTGTGGCATTGAAGGCGAGCTCAGCAGCACCGATTTCCAGCAACTGGCCTTTTACTCGAAAGCTGGACAGCGGCAGAACCGGCTCATCGCGACCACACAATATAATATGGACATGTGCAGGCAGATGTTTCAACCATTGGTTGATGGCGCCAATAATGGTGTTGTTGGTCAGCAGGTGAACATCATCAAACACCATAAAAAATGGCACTAAAGTCTGGGCAATTTCCATCATCGCTTTGGATAACAGACTGCTCAGGTTGGCATATTCCAGTTGCTGAGCCAGCGCCAGGGTTTCCGGGCAACCTCCTTGACTAGCGTTGTGCAACGCGTAAATCAGATGGTTGGCAAAGAAGCTCGGTTCATTGTCGTTGCTGTCCAGAGAATACCAGCCGTGTTGGTATTGGCGGCTTTGTAGCCAGTCTGCCACCAGCGTGCTCTTGCCATAACCCGCTGGAGAAAAGACGCAGGTCAGCGGCAGATATTTGCTCTGATCAAGCAAATTTAACAAGCGCTCGCGGGCAATAAGTTTTTGGTTAATCGAAGGACAAATTAACTTGTATGGCTGCAGCCAAAGACTATGGTTGATTAATTAAACCTGAATCCGTGACTTCTTCAGTGGATGCAGGGTGTAAGAGCTTGATTTCTATTTGTGTTTCAAAAATTGCAGATTCACCCTGATTTTTGGGAAGCAAATAGGAATCAATGGCTTGCGCACTGCGCCGCTATGGCGTCACGGATTCAGGTCTAATGTAATGCTTGGATTTTTCGTGAGCCGGTTTGGTTTTTTGGCTAATCCTTGCTGGATCCTATATTTGTGACGTAGCATCTCGTGAGCTTGAAGGTTATCTCCTAAATTAATTTCACCATTTAAGTGTCCATAAGTGCTCACATCAAAGAGACTTGCCAACCCCAAAGGATTCGCCCACCCCACTGGATTCGGACAATACTGATAAGCATTCAGCCCACCCATCAACCCAATCGGATCATGATTTATATACCGCCCACAATGCGGATCATAAAACCGATGCAGGTTCTGATAAAGCCCCGTCTCCACATCCTCCCACTGCCCCTGGAACCGAATTTTCGGATCAACCGCTTGCCCCGTTTTCGGATGCTTTTTCAGGCTGGCATTATTTTGGGTTTTGCCATACACCTCATGCTCCGTGGACCAGATTTCCCGCCCGGTCTCGTGGTCATACAGCGCTTTCGGGGTGCCGAGGTGGTCGGTTTCGATATC
>JARRJP010000046.1:0-16756 GCA_037389025.1 Reinekea sp.
AAAAAAATTGCCAAATTATGCTATTGAAACACAAGGCCGGTTACCTGCCTGCCAACAGTTGAAAATTACCGGGTACAATGCAGGGCAAGCGTAAGTGCTCTACATCGCAACGGTCATAAAATCCCCGTCAGCTCCGCCGCATTTAGCCACGATGATCAACGCATCATTACGTCCAGCGACGATAACACCGCCAGAATTTGGGACGCCGCCCCAACCCGCCCTAACTATGGAAAATCGATAAAAACCCTGTTGTTCCCACCAGAAAATCAATGGGCCTGGCACGATTATGAGAGATACGCTGAGACCAGCGAAGAAGCCTGGCAATGGCTACTTTGGCAGGAGAAATAATCGCTTCATCTTTATGAGTTTAATGAAGGGATGGCAGTGGAGGAGAATAAATAATCGTCCACCACTACAGCAACCGACATCAGTTATTTCTTCCTTATTTAGAACAAGGAAAAAGGGAAATAGAATCAAACAGACGTTGCTTTCAACCTTGATAAAGACGCCACATTTTTTAGGGTCTTTACTGGCGAGAACCGCTATCCAGCCACAAAAAAATGAGGCAAAGTGGCGTTAATGTGAGAGATAAAATTACAAGCCAAATTCATTCTTGACGCTTTTCGAATTCACTGACATAGTCAACCACATTCTTCTTTCCTTATGAGTATTTCGTGGTTCATAAACTGATCAATACAGATAACCAGGGCTGATTTAGCTTGGGTGTTCTGAATGGATCAGGCTAATGGAGATGAATTATACCTGAATCCGTGATTCCTTCAGTGGATGCAGGGTGTAAGAGCTTGCTTTCTATTTGTTTTTCAAAAATTGCAGGTGCAGCCATAGGTTCACCCCAATTTTTGGGAAGCAAATAGGAATCAATGGCTTGCGCACTGCGCCGCTATGGAGTCACGGATTCAGGTTATATATTCTGACCAGTATCGAACTTGAAACTCACCAATCCTGTTGTTTGTGACCTGACATGATGCTCTGCAAGCGTCTCGAGCTGGTTAGTACCTGAATCCGTGACTCCTTCAGTGGATGCAGAGTGTAAGAGCTTGATTTCTATTTGTTTTTCAAAAATTGCAGGTACACCCATAGGTTCACCCCAATTTTTGGGAAGCAAAGAGGAATCAATGGCTTGCGCACTGGAGATCACAAATATCATTTGCAACTATTGTTGACAAAAATGTCGTTTCAAATAATAACTACGATGCAGTTATTGTCGGTGCAGGTATTGCAGGAGCCATTATTGCCAAACAACTTTCTGATCAGGGAAAAACCGTATTAATTCTTGAAGCCGGTACCGCTGAAGGAACGTCGCTGCAGGGTTTTCAAAGTTATGTTGATCGCTTTTACAGTGCGGTGGACAAGCATGCAAATGCACCTTACCCGGAAAACTGGAATGCAGCCAGCCCTACCGATGATAGCGACTATCCCTTTCAGTATTTTGAAGAAAAAGGTCCCCTGCCATTAAGTGGTTCCTACACTCGAATTCTGGGTGGAACTACCATGCATTGGGAAGGAAAAATGCTCCGAATGATGCCGGAGGATTTTAAAATGAAAACGCTTTACGGTCACGGGTTGGACTGGCCAATCAGTTATGAAGATCTGGAACCCTATTATCGGAAAGCAGAAATAGAAATCGGTGTTGCAGGTAATACCGAAGAACAGATCGCTATGGGTATTCCATTTGCAGAAGGTTATTCATTACCAATGCTGGAACTGCCGCCTTCGTATCTGGATCAGAAAGTCGGCGAAAAAATTACCGGCATGACCGCCGAACTGGCCGGTGAAACCTTCACTATTCAGTTAAGTACTTTTCCGCAAGGAAGGAATGCCATTCCAAACCCGGATTTCAAAGAATATAACCACGGATATGACTTTGTCCCGCAGGGCGTTGTTGCAGAAACGTCAATCAGTTACGGTGAGCGCTGCCAGGGAAATGCCAATTGCGTATCCATTTGCCCGGTGCAGGCAAAATATGATGCCCGAAAGACCTTGCAGGCTATCAATTTTCCTGAACGTGTTCACCTATTGCCGCAGGCAGTCGCAGACAAAGTCAATATTGCTACGGATGGAAAGGTGAGCGGCATCCATTACAAGCAATACAACTCCATTGAGCAAGGCCAGACTGAAGCGACCGAAGGCACAGCAACAGGGAAACTGTATGTGCTCGCCGCCAACGCAGTGGAAAATGCAAAACTGATGCTGGCTTCTGACCTGCCCAGCACCAGCAAATTAATGGGCAAAAACCTGATGGATCATCCCTTTTTATTGACCTGGGGGCTAATGCCTGACGTCTGCGGAACCATGCGTGGTCCATTAGTCACGTCCGGGATTGGGGCTTTTCGCAAAGGGCAATTCCGTCAGCAACAAGGCGCTTTCGGTATTGATATTCACAATGATGGCTGGGGCTGGTCCGGTACTGGTGCAAGCGATATTGTTCGTAGCGCTGTGGATGAGGATTTCAAATATGGAGCGGAGCTGCAACAGCAGTTGATCAGTAAACTGTCCCGGCAATTATTGCTGGCGTTTATGTGTGAGATTCCACCTATCCCAGATAACAGGGTTTCAATTGATCCGTTATATAAAGATCAGTTAGGCAACTACCGACCTGTGATTCACTACGACATCCCAGATTACTGCAAAGAAACATTTGCCTATGCGCGGAATTTATCCCAGCAGATGTTTAATAGAATGAACGTGGAAGACCATACAGAATACAGCGAAACGGATCCGGCTTATTTTACCTATAAGGACGCTGGTTACTGGTTTCGCGGCGGTAACCATTTTTCAGGAACCCATATCATGGGAACGTCCAAAGATAATTCCGTCGTAAACGACAAACTTCAATCCTGGGATCATCCGAATCTTTATATGATTGGTTCCGGCAGTATGCCCACCATTGGTACGGCCAATACCACATTGACCATTGTTGCTCTGTGCTTCCGGGCAAGCGAGCAGATGCTGAGAGACCTGGCAGCCACCGCGTGAAATAACCGGTAAACCTGATACTCAATTCATTAAACCTTTTTTTGAGGATACTCAGATGAGTGACCCATATAAGTTAATTCGTACTGTTGATGATTTACACTTTTATCTAACACAAGCAATGAAAATCGAACATGCGACAATCCCCCCGTATATGACGGCTTTGTATTCGCTGAAACCTGGCAGTAATCTGGAAGCGTTTCATATTATGCGCACGGTACTGGTTGAAGAAATGCTTCACCTTACTTTGGCCGCCAATGTATTTAATGCCGTCGGTGGAGACATTCAAGGGGTGCTTACCGCGCCAGATTTTGTTCCGGTCTACCCCACTTACCTTCCTACGGGCGCCGATGATTTTCAGGTAAGCATCGCACCTTTTTCACAAAATACAGTCAGTACCTTTCTACAGATTGAACGCTCTAAGGAAGTTGAAGAAGGTGAACCTATTGTCGGCCCACGGCCGAATCCTGACCCCTGGTTAACCATACCGGGATTTGAAAGTAATTATTCCTATTACAGTATCGGACTGTTTTACGCAGAAATTATTCGCGGTATGTATCAGTTGTATCAGGAACTGGGGGATGATCTATTCAGTGGCGATCCCGCTAAGCAAATCACCGCAGAATATTATTACAATGGCGCAGGCAACATCATTCCGGTGACCGACTGGAATTCTGCGCTAGCCGCCTTGCAAGTTATTCAGGAACAGGGGGAAGGATCACGCCAAGGCACAATCTACGATGGTGAGCGAGAGCTATGCCATTATTATCGCTTCCAGCAACTTCAGCTAGGCCAGTATTATGAGATTGATAAACAGAATCCGCTGAATTCCGATCAACCCGGTGCACCTAGCGGTGCATCGTTTGATGTGGACTGGAAGTCGGTTTATTCAATCCTGCCAAACGCAAAACTCAGTGACTATCCCGCAGGTTCAGTACTCCATAACAAAGCGCTGGAGTTTCAGCAGAGTTATCACGGTTTTCTGGCTGATATTGAAACTGCCTTTAACGGCCAGCCGCAGACATTAATTCCTGCGGTTCACGACATGTTTACACTTCGTGAACTGGCCACCCAGCTCATGCGCAATCCGGTTCCGGGAATGCCTGGTGTTTTTGCGGCACCGGTTTTCAGCAATAGTGATGCTCAGGCCAGTCGGTCGGTTGCGGAATCCACTAACGACTTTCTGGCTTTATCGGAAACCGTTACGGGCTTTTCACAGTTTGACCTTGAAGGCACCGGGCAGACACTACTTTATCTCAATACCGTTATAGAAGCAGTTGGCAATGAAAATTATCAAGCGCTGATACAACTGTATAACGATGAAGGAATCGAAGCCGTTTTTAATTCTGAAACACTGGCGCCTATTGCGCGCAATATTATTAAGCTCTGGTACATCGCGACCTGGGATTCACTTCTGGACGAATCCAACCCGGCAGACCAGACCCGTATTGTTGCGCCCGAGGCATATCCAGAAGGACTTCTGTGGCCAACCATTGGCGTGAATCCACCCGGAGCTAAGGCTCAGGGCTATGCAGCCTGGAGTCATTCGCCAACCGTTATCCGCACATTGAATATCAATTAATCGGAAAAAAATACCAGGAGACTCATATGAAAATTCAGTTCCGCTTGCCTTTGAGCATAGCGTGGTTTGTCGCGGCTGTTGGCCTGCTGCTCGGCGCTCAAAATGCCTTTGCCTATGATGAAAATGACCTTGAGACGCTGCTTTCCACCAATCAGTGTAACCAGTGCGACCTTTCAAATGCTGACCTGTCTAATAAGGATCTTTATGGCAGCTCGCTAATGGAAGCCAATTTAACCGGGGCCGATCTGTCCGGGGCGCTATTGCGTGAAGCCAATCTGACCGGCGGAATACTCACTAATGCGACATTGACAGACGCAAAGCTGAATGGCGCCACACTCACTCGGGCCAACATGACAAATGCCATTTTAACCAATGCGAATTTAACCAACACCAAAGTCGATGCGGCGATATTCGACAAGGCAGATCTGTCTCATGCTGATTTATCTGCGGCCATATTATCCTGCACCAGTGCATCGGACAGCAGCACTTGTGCGAGTCTGGTTGATGCCCGCGCACAGTCCGCGATATTTAACAATGCTATTCTCTCCGGTGCTGATCTGACTCGCGCTGATCTCACCAGCGCTGCCATGCGAAGTGTGAATTTTGAATCCGCGACGCTGCAAGACGGCCTGTTCTGTGACACCGATCTGACTCGTGCAATCATGCCTGACCGAACCCTATACAACGGCAATATTGAACAGTACGGAGGCAATACATCCTGTAACAGCGCTATCAGCTTGAGTCAGGCACCAGCCAGTTACAGTTGCGTTGATGGAACACCTATTTTCCCGAACCCTCAAAATATTCAGCTGGGTATCACACCAACGGTCTGGAGTAACAGCGATGATCTGAGTATTGATTTGAATCCACCGATTCCGTATCAACAGATCATGAGTGAAATTGCGCTTTCCGGTTTTAAAGGCACCCAGATGGCACCAAAATTCCCGAAGGATATGAATGACCTGAGGCATGAACTAAGCCTTCGGGATATTACAATTTCCGAGCCGTGGGTTGGTACGTTTTTTACTATCGGGGCTGCCGATGAAAGCCAGAAAACTTTTGATGATCAGCTCGCTTTTATGCAGTCAATCGGCGGCAATATTATTGTCGTCGCTGAAATGGGTGGTGCCGTACATCAACAACCTATTGCCCCGATTCCCAACCGACCGCACTTTACCGATGCCCAATGGCAACTGCTGCTGGATGGTTTGAACGATATTGGTCAACAGGCAACGGCCGCCGGTATGAAGCTGGTGTACCACCACCATATAGGTACTGGTGTTGAGAGCATGGACGACATTGACCGGTTAATGGAAGGCACTGATCCAGACAACCTTTATCTGCTATTGGATACCGGCCATGCTTATTACGCAGGTATTGAACCGCTTGCGCTTCTGGAAAAGTACCAGGATCGAATTGCACATGTGCATCTGAAAAATATTCGCCAGTCTGTGCTGGATGAATCCATCGATCAGGGAATGAGTTTTCTGGATTCGGTCAGAGCGGGAGTATTTACCGTTCCGGGAGATGCTCAAGGCGCGCTGGATTTTGATGCCATATTAACAAAGCTGGCCAATGCCAATTATCAGGGCTGGTTAATTGTTGAGGCTGAACAGGACCCGAATAAAGCCAACCCGTTAGAGTACGCACGGATTGCTCGCCAGTACCTTTGCGAATACGCCGGACTTTAATTGATTGGAGATCATTATGTTTTCGAAAAATTATTTCTTTATATCGGCTTCCTGGATTTTATCTGTCTTGCTTTTATCGATTGATGTACAGGCGGAGTCGGTGAATTTCACACAAATACTGGTGGATGATCATTTACAGGATGGCTACTGGATTGAAGCATTTGATGTCAATAATGATGGCCGACCAGACTTGGTCACATCCGGCCTGGCCATCGGAGAAGTTGCCTGGTATGAAAACCCGGGCGAATTTACTGAAGGCACTGTTTGGCAAAAACGTATACCTGAATCCGTGACTCCAAAGTGGATGCAGGGTGTAAGAGCTTGATTTCTATTTGTTTTTCAAAAATTGCAGGTGCACCCATAGGTTCACCCCAATACCCATAGGTTCACCCCAATTTTTGGGAAGCAAAGAGGAATCAATGGCTTGCGCACTGCGCCGCTATGGAGTCACGGATTCAGGTAAAAGGCATACTTTCGAAAGTTCAGTATGCCTTTGAGAAACCTTAATACGGCTTGGTCGAGCTAAATGAGCGGTGCAAATCTCAGATTAGATTCCACCCAAAACTATAACGCCCGATAGGAAAAATTCTTGAAGTGCCTGTTCAGCTTACACAGACACCCACCATCAAACCTGTATTAAGAAAGCATTTTATTTGAGACACTACACGAACAAACAGGCGTCACCTCCATGTTTCGCCTGTCGGATCTATAATGCTAATGCTGCTGGCCAAATTAAGAATTCAAGCTGTCTGATTCCGCCAGTAATGCTTCCATTTCATCCATGATCAGATTCATACGCTTAATAATGGCTTTAAAGGGTTCTGGCGTGGCAAGATCGACACCCGCGTTCTTGAGCAACACGTAGGGATAGTCTGAACCACCGGCCCGTAACAGATTTTTATAGTTTTCCACACCAGCCTCCCCCTCTTCCACAATGCGCTCATAAAGCGCCGTCCCGGCGGTAATGGAAGTCGCATATTGATAAACATACATGTTGTAATAAAAGTGCGGCACAAACATCCATTCATTGGTATAGAGATCATCGATTTCCACCACATGTTGATCCGTACCGTGATAGCGCTTCAGGATCTCGCCATATATTTGAGATATTTTTTCGCCGGTCAGCGCTTCACCATTTTCAACTTTCTCATATAACGCCAGTTCGAACTCGGCAAACATGGTCTGACGGAAAAAGGTGCCTCGGAGATTTTCAAGACTAGAGCCCAGATAGAAGATTTTTTCTTGTGCGGTCTGAGCGTGCTCAGTCATGTACTCCTGCAGAATCAGCTCCAGGCTGGTGGATGGAATTTCTGCAATGAAGGTTGAATAATCAAATGTCTGGACCGGTTGTGACTCGATAGCATACAACGTGTGCATGGCATGTCCCCACTCATGGGCCATAGTGGAGAGAGATTCATAATCATCCTGATGATTCAACAGCAAATAAGGGTGCACGTCATACAGTGAACCATTCATATAAGCACCGGAACGCTTACCTTTTTGTGGAAATGCATGAACCCATTGATCGTTCATGCCCTCGGTTTGTCTTTTAACCCAGTCGTCTCCAAGAATGGACATTGCATCCAGAGTAATGGTTTTTGAGGTTTCGAAGTCAAACGTCTTGTCCAGCGAAACCAGAGGTGGATAAATGTCATAATAATGCATCTGATCAATACCGAGTATTTTTTCCCGTAGTTTGAAATACCGGTGCAACGTCGGTAGCGCCTTATTCACTTCTTTCACAAGAGTCCGGTACACATCTTCAGGAATATTTTCGGTATGTAATTCCCGCTGCAGGACGCTGTCATAACCACGAGCCCTGGCCAGTGCCACCTGATTCTGAACATGGGAGTTTAACACCGCCCCGACACTATTGCGGTAGTCCTGCCAACGACTCCAATAAGCATTGAATACCTTTTTACGATCCTCACGATTTTCACTGGCACGCCAGCGGCTGTAACCTTGAGAGTCAATCCGATAACTGTGTCCATCCGATAGTGTCACTTCAGGCCAGGGAATATCAGAATTGGCCATCAGGGAATAAATCGATGATGGTGCGTCCAATGGCGTACTGAAGCCAGCGATCAAAGACTCACCTTTGGCATCCAGCGTATACGGCGCCTGCCGTAAAGTATCTTCCAGATAGAAACGATAAGGTTGCAGGGCTGGTTCTTTGCGCAGAAAACGATTAATTTTTTTCGCACCAATGGCCAAAATTTCAGGTTCCAGCCATGAAGTAGCTTCACTAAGCTGACCATACATAATGGCTGCCAACTGTTCCATTTCCTGATGTTCCGAAATCTGTAGGTTCTCATCAGCCAGCAGGCTGGCATAAGTATAAATTTTACTCACTTTCTGCTGGGTATTGGAAATCGCTTCCAGGCCTTCGAACAGATGCTGGGCATTTTTGCCAAGAGTCCCCTTATATTCCTTTATTTTTTCAAGATCTGCCAACGTAGCTTCCCGTACCTGACTCCAGGCTTCTTTAGACGGATAAATATCCGTCAGATCCCAGGTATATTTAGGGTCTTCTACGGAAGATTCCTCGGCAAAGCCTGCCGGAGCCAGCAGCAGCCCAAACGACAACAGGGCCGCAGTTAACGATTTGTGCATATTATTCTCCTATGGGATGTGATCAGCATGACTATCGCGATACTGATTTGAAATTTTCTCAACCGGATTGACAATGGAGTTGATTATTATGACAGTCAAAACCATTGAAAAATGCGTGTCTTCGCTCTTTGTAACCTCCTCACACGCCAACCCTAACGGATCAATGTACTGCACGGAATTCGGACAATACTGATTCAACCCAGGGCAATTGCACTACATTTTACCGAAAACCATGCATAATAACGCTCAACAAAAAAACTTGCATGGGGGAACGTGAACAACTCGCCACCAGTATCGCTTACTATTTCAGCCAAATAAAAGATTATCGGCGCAACACCGACAACAAACGACATGAACTCATCGATATCTAAATTATTGACTTATGTGCGACTCTCTGTGGCTGTGATGACCGGGTTGCCATTGAGGTTTATGGAAAGTCCAAGAAATCCTGGCTAGAGGAATTTCTTGCCTCACCTCATGCCTGAATCCGTGACTCCAAAGTGGATGCAGGGTGGAAGAGCTTGATTTCTATTTGCTTTTCAAAAATTGTAGGTGCACCCATAGGTTCACCCCAATTTTTGGGAAGCAAAGAGGAATCAATGGCTTGCGCACTGCGCCGCTATGGAGTCACGGATAAATACAAAAAAATTGGCTACGAAACGAAGCTGATCAATGATTGGGCGGTATAAAAAAACGCGGCAACGCCGCGTTTTTCATGAAGAAGATATCGCTTACTTGAGCACACTTTTTTCAACAAAGGAGCCATTTTCAACAACCATCTCAACGATCACGCCGGGTACGTCACCACTGGAATCGAATTCATGATTACCGGATGCCCCCTGATAATTGATGTCTTTACCTGCCGCGATCAGCTTCTTGGCTTTTTCCCATTCGCCCGGTAACACAACAGCTCCCGGTGCAGAAGAAACTTTGCGAAGTGCTGCCGCCAGGCCATCACGATCTGTTGAGCCATTTTCTTCAATGGCCAATGCCAGCAGAAATGCTGCATCATAAGCCTGCCCTGCGAAAACCGATTTTGGATCCAGAGCCAAAGATGTCATGGCCTTTTCAAAGGCATCCAGACCTGGAATGTCGGGAATACCCGGCTTGGTGGCGATCATACCATCAAGAACATCAGCACCGACCGCGTCAATGATTTTCTGACCTACCATACCGTCACCGCCTACGAACTGGGTGAAATCACCAGCCTCATACGCCTGACGCATAATGGTTTGACCAGAGCCGTCAGCATAAGCCAGAACAACCAGCGTCTGTGTACCGGTGGAAGCCAGTGAGCCCAGCTCTGCACGGTAGTCTGCCTTACCATCCTCATGCGCTTCTTTGGCTGTTACTGTGCCACTGAACGCGCTTTCCAGTGCATCGGCAAAGCCTTTGCCATAGTCGTTGTTAACGTAGGTGATGGCAATCTCGTCAATACCTTTGGATTCCAGCAGCTTCGCCAGCATCTCACCCTGATAAGCATCAGATGGTGCAGTACGGAAAACCATATCGTTATCATTAAGGCCTGTCAGCGCAGGCGATGTAGAGGCTGGAGATACCATTACAACACCAGCAGGTACGGCAACGTTATTGGCAGCTGCGACAGTCGAACCGGAACAAAGCGCTCCGACAATCGCGACAACACCGTCAGTATTCACCAGACGGTCAGCACCGTTGGAAGCGGCGGAGGCATCAACACAGGTAGTGTCTGCACTTGGCATGGTGATAATTTGACCATCCAACAGACCGCCTTGGTTGTTAACCTGGGCGATGGCCACTTTGGCAGCTTCAAAAATAGGTGGAGCCAAACTTTCAATGGGGCCGGTAAATCCGCCCAAAAATCCGATTTTCACTTCAGCTTGAGCGACTGCCATGATCGAAGCAGCCATTACGGCTAACCCTAATGCTCTTTTTTTCATCATTTTTGATCTCTCTTTTTTTCGAATATCTTTTGGACACAACCGGCGATTACCCAGTTTGAGCCATGTTGCGCAACTTTCTTTTCAAAAACAAGCTTGCGGCTGGTTCTGTCGTTGCCTAAGCCCACAAACGCACCAATAAGATGCAGCAAAATCAACGATTGAACAACCAAAGCACTCGGAGATCTGCTGTGACTCATCTGTGCAAGGCACTTCCACTTGTCGATAGCAGAGGAAATTTGTCACCAACCTTCGCTCATTGAATCTGAGAAAATTTCCCGTCGCATTTTGCCCGTAAGCCTTAGAACCATAGGCCTCTGCGGACAATTGAACAAACTGTTTAGGGAAATTGCCCCAAAACTTCGATTTTGGTGACATTTCCGGGCTGATACCGTCTCTCAATGAGTTTGACAGGTTGATCTGATCTGTTTATTGCCCTGTGAAGCCAGTCTAATGTTCATAGTGAACCACAGGCCGAGCACTGGATACTGACTCATTTTTTCAGGGGCATTCACAGCAGGGATGCTGTGATGGTCCGCACAGGGTTGAGGCTCCTGGGAAGGATTTACGTTGACCCCGAAAAAATGAGTCAGTCGCCAATGCGGATTTCAGCTTCGTATGCCTGGCCTGAATCCACTATGAAGTCACGGATTCAGGTCAGAGTGAATGATGGCATAACCTCCACTGGTCAGTCTGGCAGTAACAACAGATGTGGCCTGCAAACCAGAAACGCACAAAAAAGTGTGGAGCAATTGCAAAACAATCGTACAAATCGACGTCCATTGATCAATATCATTACCACTGTTGATATCACGAATACACTGCAGGTTGATTTTTCCAGTATAGCGGTTCATGTAAGAGTAGCCCCAGTATGTCCGGGAATGCCTCAAAGGCAGTGACTGAAAGAATTTCTCTCTAGGTTAATACTCTAATGTGGGAGGTATTTAATATTTCCTGCGAGTTTAGCCTTGATATAATTCTTTTCAGACCACGCAGAACAATTTCCGGACTGATGAGAGATGCCTTACCTCTGTGGTTATCCGCTACACTAAACCCTACTTTACACACACTTCCAACACTATCAGGCTTAAGATGTCACAAAATATTCTTGTTATTAATTCAGGTAGTTCATCAATCAAATTTTCACTTTTTGATATGCAACAGGAGACTGAGCGAGCCAGCGGCCTGGCTGAATGCCTTGGCAGTGCTGAAGCCCAGCTAACCATCAAAACACATGGAGATAAAAATACTCAGCCACTCGCACAGAGTGATTACCGCTCAACTCTTGCCGTTATCATATCCTCACTCACTGACAAAGGTTTGCTCGATACCCTGCCAATCGCCATCGGTCACCGTGTCGTTCATGGTGGAGAATCCTTTTCCGATCCGGTCATTATCAACTCGGATGTTATCGAAAAAATCCGTCATTGCATTCCGTTGGCACCGCTACATAACCCTGCAAACCTTGCGGGTATTGAGGCCATTGAACAGCTTTATCCGGACATTCCCCAGGTAGCGGTGTTTGATACTGCCTTCCATCAGACGTTGGAACCTAAAGCATTCCTCTACGGTATTCCTTATAAGCTTTATCAGGAACTGGAAGTACGCCGTTATGGTTTCCACGGTATCAGCCATAAATATGTTGCTGGCGAAGCAGCACGTCGCCTGGGTATCGAAAACGATCATGGCATCATCAGTGCTCACTTGGGTAACGGTTGCTCCGCTGCTGCAGTATTGAACGGAAAGTCCGTCGATACCACGATGGGATTAACGCCTCTGGAAGGACTGGTAATGGGCACCCGCAGCGGCGATGTCGACCCGGGCCTGCACCATTTTCTGCATCAGCAAAAAGGCTGGGATGTTGAAAAAGTGACTGCTGTGCTGAATAAAGAAAGCGGCATGCTTGGCCTGAGTGGCCTGTCCAATGATATGCGCACCATTGATGAAGCCGCGGCCAACGGTCATGAACAGGCCAAACTGGCACTGGATGTATTCTGCTTCCGCCTGGCGCGACAAATCGGTGGTCTTGCTGCGGCATTACCAAAACTTGATGCGTTGGTGTTCACCGGCGGTATCGGTGAAAACTCTCGTTCAATTCGTGCTCGCATCGCCACTAACCTGAAAATATTCGGCGTTGAACTGAATGCCACCCTGAACGCCGAGAACGGCGACGAGCATGGCATTATTTCGACAGAAAACGGGCCAAAACTGATGGTGGTCAATACCAAAGAAGAACTCATGATTGCCAAAGAATCTTTGGCACTTGTCAAGGTGTAAACGGAGTCTGTTATCGTGAAATATACCTACTTTATTTCGGCGACCGGCGCGGGTACCGGTTTGACATCGGTCTGTCTCGGTCTGGTCAGAGCACTGGAGCAGCAAGGTGTCCGCGTTGCCTTCAGTAAACCCATTGCCCAGCAGTTTGGTGGTATTAATGAGCCGGAACGTTCAACACATCTGGTCAAGGCAACACTGGGACTGAAGCCTGCTGAGCCGATTAAACTGTCGCACGCTCAGCAGCAGTTGGCACTGGGGCAGACCGATCGTCTGATGGAAGAAATCATTTCTATTGCCCAGACATCCGGTGAAGATGCCGATGTTCTGATCGTCGAAGGTCTGGTGCCGGTTGCTGATGAAAACTACATCGCTGAACTTAATCGCAATATGGCTAAAGCTCTGGATGCGGATGTCATCCTGGTTGCCGCCAAAAACAAAGACAGCTCGGCACATCTGAATGAACGTATAAAAATGACAGCGAGCCTGTTTGGCGGTATCCATCACAAGCGAGTGATTGGTTGTATCCTCAACAAGGTTGGTGCACCAGAGCCCGGCAGCCAGCAGGTCATTGCCGTTGAAGAGCCGGATGAAGAGGCAATACGGGCACCTGCTCCCACCTTGGAAGATTTGCAAAACAAGTTACCGGTATTCCAGAGCGATAACTTTAAATGCATCGGCGCCGTTGAATGGAATCCATTGCTGGTCGCACCACGCACATCAGATGTAGCCAAGCATCTCAATGCCAAAATCATCAACACTGGCCAGCTCGATGAGCGCAGGGTGCAAAGCATTACTGTCTGTGCCCGGACCATGCCTAACATGCTGCACACGCTGAAGGCTGGCGCGTTAGTGGTCACCCCTGGTGATCGCGATGACATTCTGATGGCCGCCTGTATGGCAGCACTCAATGGTGTACCACTGGCTGGAGTCATCCTGACCGGTAATATTCTACCCGTCAATCCAGTCATGTCGTTGTGCCATTCCGCCTTTACAACCGGCCTGCCGGTGCTGACCTGTGAATACAACACCTTTTATTCAGCGCAACTGCTGAATTCGATGAATACCGAAGTCCCCTCTGATGATATCACCCGAATCGAAAGTGTTATGGATGCCGTTTCTTCATCCATTAATGCCAAGTGGCTGGCTGAACGTGCGGAAGTCATCGAGGAGCGTCGCCTGTCACCTCCTGCATTCCGTCACCTACTGGTTGGCCGCGCGCGCAAAGCGGCAAAACGTATTGTCCTGCCAGAAGGTCATGAACCTCGAACCATCCGGGCAGCAGCGATCTGCCATGAAAAAGGAATCGCTCGCTGTGTACTGATCGGCAACCCGGAAGAGATCCACCGTATTGCCCAAACTCAGGATGTGACTCTGCCGGAGAGTATTGAAATCATCGACCCGGAAGTGGCACGCCCCAAATATATCGATTCAATGGTTGAATTGCGCAAACACAAAGGGCTTACCGCACCAATGGCTGAAGCCCAGTTGGAAGATTCAATAGTGCTTGGCACCATGATGTTGGCGCTGGAGGAAGTGGATGGACTGGTTTCCGGTGCCATCAACACCACGGCCAATACCGTGCGTCCGGCATTGCAACTGATTAAGACCCGTCCTGACAGTAGCCTGGTGTCCTCTGTCTTTTTCATGCTGTTACCGGATCAGGCGGTTGTTTACGGTGACTGTGCAATCAACCCGGACCCGAATGCAGAACAATTGGCCGATATTGCCATTCAGTCTGGCGAATCAGCTAAAGCTTTTGGCATTGAGCCACGGATTGCGATGATCTCCTACTCTACCGGCCAATCCGGCAGCGGCAGTGATGTGGAAAAAGTTCGCGAAGCAACTCGTATTGCCAAGGAACGCCGCCCAGATCTGTTGATTGACGGCCCATTGCAGTACGATGCAGCCAGCACCCCTTCGGTTGCTGCCAGCAAGGCCCCAGACAGTCAGGTGGCAGGTCGTGCGACGGTTTATGTATTCCCGGATCTCAATACCGGTAATACAACCTACAAGGCAGTGCAACGCAGTGCCAATGTTGTCAGCATCGGCCCGATGCTGCAGGGTCTACGCAAGCCGGTAAACGATCTGTCCCGTGGCGCTCTGGTTGAGGATATTGTTTACACCATTGCGCTGACAGCCATTCAGGCCGATCAAATGGATAATCAATAGGCGCTGAATTGCAAAGGGCTGGTTATCACTACCAGCCCTTTTCTACTTTTTTTACCGACGCTTTTTACCGACACTGATTCTCTTAATCCTGAATCCGAGACTCCAAAATGGATGCAGGGTGTATGAGCTTGATTTCCATTTGTTTTTCAAAAATTGCAGGTGCACCCATAGGTTCATTGAAATGTTTGGGAAGCAAAGAGGAATCAATGGCTTGCGCACTGTGCCGCTATGGAGTCACGGATTCAGGTTAATCTTACTGAACTCAAATTTATCCACAACAACAGACTTTCTTCCGTGATGATATTGCCTCTGCCCTGACTGCCACGCAGCAAAAGAACCTTAACAACAAAGTCCTGAGCATTTACAGCGATTCCACTTCACCATTCGATCAACCGCTCTTACACTAGGCCTTTCGACACCAGTGTAAGAGCACTCTAATGAAAGCAGTTTTTCTCGATGCCGGTTCTTTTCCGGCACATATCAAAACCAATCTCCCTGAAGGTATTGCCAACTGGATACCGTTCGATATGACAGAGCCTCACCAATGCCTGGAACGCATAGCTGACGCCGACATTGTGCTCACCAATAAGGTCGTTTTAACCGCAGACACCATTGCACAACTGCAGCACACCAAATTAATCTGCGTGACCGCCACAGGCACCAATAATGTTGCCCTGCCAGCCTGCAAAAGCCGAGGCATTCAGGTAGTCAATGCAACAGGCTACGGTACTAACTCCGTCACAGAACATACTCTTATGCTGATGTTAGCCTTAGCCAGAGGACTACCCACCTACCTGGCCAGTAATGACAACAAATCCTGGTCGGACAGCCGATATTTCTGCGATTTTCAGGCACCGATAAAGCAATTGTATGGTCGAACACTGACAATTGTCGGTGCCGGTACACTGGGTACAGCCGTCGCGGAACTTGGTAAAGCATTCGGCATGAAGGTAATTCTTGCTGAGCACGCAGGAATAGACGAGGTTCGCGACGGTTACTGTGAATTCAGGAAAGCTCTGGCCCAGGCAGATGTTATATCTATCCACTGCCCGTTAACGGAAACCACAAAGAACCTGTTTAACGCGCATACGCTGTCTTATTGCAAGCCTGATGCAATCCTGATTAACACCGGCCGCGGCGGTATCGTGCAGGAGCAGGATTTACTTGATGCGTTGAACAACGGGAAACTTGGAGCAGCAGCACTGGATGTTACCAGCAATGAACCACCGGCCAGGGATGATTTGATCTGGGAACTGAGCCGACATAAAAATGTCATAGTGACCCCACATATTGCCTGGGCAGCGGATGAAGCAATGCAAAATCTGATGAATCAGATCATGGCGAAGATGGCCCAGTTCATTGAAACCGGCCAGGTTGATGATTTGTGTCTCCAGCTATAAAGGAGAATAAGCTCAACCTGAATCCGTGACTCCAAAGTGGATGCAGGGTGTAAGAGCTTGATTTCTATTTGTTTTTCAAAAATTGCAGGTGCACCCATAGGTTCATTGAAA